>JADZEF010000395.1 GCA_020850695.1 Planctomycetaceae bacterium
CCGCGGCATCCGCACGCAACGACATTACCCGTCCACGGTCCCGGCCCAACCCGCCTTCCACGACCCCGGCGAATATCCTCGGGCCGAACGACTGGCGAGAACCTCCCTCAGCCTCCCCCTCTACCCAGGACTCCATCGCCAGGACGTGATTCGAGTCTGCGACGCGATCCGCGACTTCCATCGCTCGTGACGCAGCGTCAACATTTCGGCAACCCGAGCCGCCACTCCGTCAACCCCTCGCCAGGCGGGCAATTCGCTCTACGATAGGGAACGCGACGACAACGCGTCTGCGATTCCTTCTCTGCAACCCGGGAGCAATTCGAGTGGATCTCCGATCGGGCCTTCCGTTCTGGCCAATGAAGGATGGCCTGATCAGGACATACAATCCTCTCGACGCCGACCTGGATGTCGACCTGTGCGTCATCGGCGGCGGAATCACCGGAGCGTTTCTCGCCCGCGCCGCCGTCCTCTCCGGTCAAAGCTGTGCCGTGCTCGATCGTCGAAATATCGCCCACGGTAGCACGGCCGCTTCGACGGCTCTGCTTCAGTACGAGATCGACCAGCATCTGACCGACCTGTCGGACCAGATCGGCGAAGGGAACGCGCTGCTCGCCTACCGTTCGACGCGAGACGTCCTGACGCGGATCGAAGCGATCTGCCGCGACGTCGGCCACTCCGATTTCGAATGGAAGGACAGCGTTTACTTCGCGTCCGACTCGAAAGACGTGCAACCCCTGCGCGCCGAGTTCGAGCTGCGCCGCAGACACGGATTCGACATCGAAATGCTCGAGCGCGACGACTTGCGGAAGCGATTCGACTTCGAAACCGAGTGTGCCATTCTTTCCCGCGCCGCGCAGATCGACGCTTACGGCCTCGCCCATCAGCTGTTCGCCGACGTGGCCGAGCGCGGCGGCAGGATCCACGGTCGCGTTCAGGTCGACTCCATCGACGAACGATCGTACGACGTCGTCATCCGCACCGTCCGCGGCCGCCGTATCGGCTGCCGAAAGCTGGTGATCGCGTGCGGGTACGAGAGCCTGCCCTTCCTCAAGTCCCCTCCGCGCGTCGACCTCAACAGCACTTACGCATTCGTCACCGAACCGCTCGAGCGCTGGGACGGCTGGAGCGGCCGCGAAATGCTCTGGGAGTCCGCACGCCCCTACTCTTATGCCCGCACCACGCCCGACGGACGCGGAATCCTGGGTGGAGATGACGTCCCATTCCGCAGCCCCGCCGCACGAGATGCTCTGATCCCCTCCAGGCAGGCGCGGCTCGAAAGCCGCTGGAAGGAACTGTTTCCCCGCATCCCGCTCGAAGTCGCATCCACCTGGACCGGAACCTTCGCGGAAACCCGCGACGCGCTCCCTTTCATCGGCACGCCGCCCGATCAGCCGAACCTGTTCTTCGCCCTGTGCTACGGCGGCAACGGAATCGTGTTCAGCGCGATCGCCGCCGAGATGCTCACGGCGGCTCTCCGCGGCGAATCCCATCCCTGCCAATCGATCTTCCGATTCGGGCGATGATCACGAAGAAGTTCGAGGGCCCGCGATCTCCTCGGGTCATGTTGCGATCCAGTGGCGGAAGCTCCGCAGCCGATCAAGCTCGCCGGGCTGCTCCTCATAGTCGCCGTGGCATCTGCACGGCGACCCTGGCCCCATTTCCCGGCTCGCTCTCGACTCTCAGCGCCCCGCCAATCGCCTCAATCCGCTCCCGAATGTGGAACAGGCCGAAGGAGTGATTGCCGGCCGACAGGTCGGACGGATTGAATCCGACGCCGTCATCGCGCACTTCCAGGACCACCTGTCCGTCGATCCTCTCGACGACAAGCCACGCCCGCGACGTCTGGGCATGTTTCACGACGTTCAACAGCAGCTCGCGGGCCGCTTGGAACAGGAGATCGCGAGCCTGCTCATCGTAGGGATTGGCATCGCGGTCGGCGGCCACGTCGACCTGGAGATGATTCTTCTCGGCGAACTGTGAGCCCAGCCACTCCAACGCCGCCGGCAGACCCTGATCGTGCAGCAGCGGCGGGACCAGTTCGATCGCCAGCGTGCGTGCGGCATTCATCGCGTCGTTGATGCAGCTCGTCGCCGCATCCAGCCGTTCGAGCGTCGACCGGTCTCCGATCTCGGCCCGGGCAAGGTCGACCCGCATCCGAGCCGCCACCAACATCTGCTGGATGTGGTCATGCAGAATCACCGCCACCCGCCGCCGCTCCCTCTGCTCGGCGTCCGTCAACTCCGCCGCAAGGCTTTGAAGCTGCTGCGCCCGCTCCGACGCCGTGTCGGCCGTCGCCCGCAGCCGATGCTCGCTCTCGCTCAACTCGCGCGTCCGTTCGCGAACCCGCTCGTCCAACACGCTGTTCGCTTCCCGCAACCGTTCTTCGCTCCGCTGGATCGCCTCCTCGACCCGCTTTCGATCGGCGATGTCGAGAATCACCGCCACCGCACGCACCGGAGCCCCGGACGCATCCCACAGCATCGTCACATTCACATGAACC
Organism: Planctomycetaceae bacterium; assembly: GCA_020850695.1. Taxonomy (GTDB): domain Bacteria; phylum Planctomycetota; class Planctomycetia; order Planctomycetales; family Planctomycetaceae; genus JADZEF01. The sequence continues at coordinate 2,501 of JADZEF010000395.1, forward strand.
CAGAACGGCTCGCCCCCCTTCTTCAGCAGCCGGATGTCCAGGGAAAACTCCCGGATCTCGCCCCGCGACAGCCGGTCACAATGTTCATGGACGACCGGATAATCCTCCGGATGGGTCACGTCGGAGATCGGCCTGTGGCTCAACTCCGCTTCCGAAAACCCAAGCATCTCGCAGAACTTCCGGTTCACCCGCAGGAAACGATGGGTCTCCGGGTCGGTCTGCACCATGCCGACGCTCGACAGCTCGAAATAAGCCTGAAACTCCGCGGCGATCTGCCGCTCCGCCCGCTCCGCATTCTTGCGATCGGTAATGTCGACGAACGTCAGCACCACCCCGGCAATCCGGTCATCGATCGTGCGGTATGGAAGCAGCCGGGCCAGATACCAGTTCCCTTCTGCGTTCCCCACCTCCCTCTCCACAGGCACTAGCCGCTCGAGAACTCCCTGCGCGTCGTCCTGAAGTTCGGAATAGTCGAGCCGACGGGTCAGGTCGCTCAACGGACGTCCGATGTCGGTCGGAATGAGGTTGAAGAGCGACACCGCGTGCGGGGTATAGCGGGTGATCCGCAATTTCCGGTCGAGGAAAATCGTCCCGATGGCCGTCGACGCCATCAGGTTGTGCAGATCGCTGTTGGCGTTCCCCAACTCGTCGACCTTGCTCTTCAGCTCCTGATTGACGGTCGTCAGCTCCTCGTTGATCGACTGCAGCTCTTCACGGCTTGTCTCCAGCTCTTCCGTGGCCGATCTCAGCTCCTCGTTCATGGCCTGGAGTTCTTCGTTCCCCGCCTTCAGCTCTTCGGTGGACGCCTCGTACTGCTCGACGGTGTCGCGCAGGTGAGACTTCAATCGCTCCAGTTCGCGTTCAAGCTGCCGGGCTGCCGGCTCCCGGTCGGACTCCACATGGACCGGTTGTTCGGCTGTCGTCGCGGATGGTCGATGGGCTTCGAACACGACCAGCTGAGCTCCGGCGAGCACATCGTCGGCAGGAGCCGTCCGCATGGTCATGCTCAACTGTTCGCCGTCCAACTCGATCGGCACGCCCATCACTTCCGCCGGCTCGTGCGTCTGGGCGCACCGGTACAGCACCGCTCGCAGTTCGATCCGCATCATCGGATGGACCAGCTTCAGCAGGTTTCGCGTCGGTTCCCCGCCGCTCACCTGCAGGTATCGCCCGGCATTCTCCGACAGATGCAGAATGTCGTACTCGGCGTCGACCACGACCGATGGCGCCGCGAAACGCTCAATGAGCTTGTAATGAAGCTCGCCCCATGAGACGCCCCGCTCGGTGGTTGATTCCAGCCGCAATCCCGCGACCAGCATGCTCGATTCCATCGCCCTCCGAGAGATCACCGGCCCCTGCTTCGACCGCTCCTGTTCCTGGAGGGCCCTTGCCAGCGTGCTCGGACCGCTCGGCACCGGCAGCCCGCTGCGGGACGTCGCGCGCTGCACATAGATCCGATACTTCTTGTCGATGACGTGGAACAGCGGGCTCCCGTCCTCGACCGACTCCGACGACCCCAGAAACAGCATCCCTTCGGGCCGCAGGGCGAAGTGGAAAATGTCGCAGACCCGCGACTGCGCCTCGCGCGTGAGATAGATCAGCAGGTTGCGGCACGTGATCAGGTCGAGCCGCGAAAACGGCGAGTCCTTGAGCAGGTCGTGGACGGCGAACAGCACCGTCTCCCGGATCTCGCGCCGCACCCGGTACCCGCGATGCTCCTTGATGAAAAACTTCCGCAGCCGGTCCTCCGAGACATCGGCCGAGATCGTCTCGGGATAGACGCCGTCGCGGGCCGACCGGATGACGTCCTCATCCAGGTCCGTCGCGAAAATCTGGATGGCCGGCGGCGATTCCAGCCGCCGCGCATGCTCTGCCAGCAGCATTGCAATCGAATAGGCTTCCTCGCCCGTGGCGCAGGCCGACACCCACACGCGGATCGTGTCGCCCGGCCCCTTGTTCTGAAAGAGCCTGGGAATCTCGTGCTGCAGTGCTTCGAACGCATCCCGGTCGCGATAGAAATTCGTGACCGAGATCAGCAGATCCTGCAGCAACGCGCCCGCCTCGCCGGGATGCGTCCGCAGGAAAGTCAGATAACCCGTCAGATCGTCGACGCCGTTCACCTGCATGCGGCGGGCGATGCGCCGCAGGATCGTCGCCCGCTTGTAATACGTGAAATCGCGCCCCGTCCGCGTCCGCAGAAACGTCAGGACGTCCCGCAACGCCGACTCCGCCTCATTCGCGGAAGACCGCGGGGCCGCGGCCGGCTGCGGACCCTCTTCCGGCGGAACCTTGAGTTGCTTCTCCCGCCGCTGGTAATCGAGCAGGCGTTGCGGCATCTCACGGACTTCCAACACCCAGTCGACCATCCCCGTCGCGATCGCCGCGCGCGGCATCCCGCTGAACTCGGACTCATCCGGCGTCTGGGCAATCGTCAGCCCGCCCCGCTCCTTGATCCGCTTGATGCCGATCGCCCCGTCCGCATCGGCGCCCGAAAGAACGACGGCCGTCGCATGAGGACCGTGCGTATCGGCCAGCGTCCGGAAAAAAAGATCCACCGAGACCCGGCGCCCCTTCTCCGGAACCATGTCCGTCAACGTCAACTGCCCGTCCGCGCTGGTCAGCAGCTTGCCCGGCGGAATGACATAGACGGTGTTGGCCTCCACCTTCTCCCTCTGCGTCACCTGGATGACCGGCATCCGCGTCACCCGCTGCAACAATTGCGGTAGGATGCTCTCGTGCTCGGGAGACAGGTGGAGCACCACGACGAATGCCATGCCCGATTCGGCCGGCATCACTTCAAAAAATGTCAGCAGCGCCGCAATGCTCCCCGCCGAGCCGCCGAGCCCCACCATCGGCAGCATCTGGTATCCCCGGGTCGGGACAATGTTGTCGATGTCGTCCGGTTGCTCTTGTTCGACGATGTCTGGCGAAACCGGGGGAAGGCTTTGATGTTCGGGCTGACTGGCCATCGGGGACCGCATCCTTCTCGTCGGTCGACTGAGAGCGTTATCCACATCCCTTGCACCGTAACCGATTCTCTCGCATCGGTCGCGTCGAGGAGAGTCCGGAAATGAGTGCAGTCCCTTGGGTAACTGGCTATCAGGTTTCTTCTGGTGCAAGGGTAGGGCCGCTTCGCATGACGCGGAGTCGCCCATGCTTTATGGTTAATCAACGACCGAACGTGCAATCGGTATCCGCCACGTTTCGCTATACGGAGATCGGCCATGTCAACGCTCGCAGTGGCTCCCTCGCAAACGGCGAATATCGCGATTGTCGACGACCACGAATTGATCCGTTTCGGCCTCGCCCAGCTCCTCGTTCGCGAACCCGGATGGACGATTTGCGGAGAGGCGAGTGACGTGGCGTCGGCCCTCGCACTGATCGGCGCGCACCGTCCGACGCTGGCCATCATCGACCTGCGGCTGAGTTCGGGAGATGGACTGGAACTCGTCCGGCAGATCAACATCCGCTATCCCGAGGTCTTGACGCTCGTTTCTTCGATGCACGATGAGGACCTGTATGCCGAGCGGGCGATTCGTGCAGGGGCTCGCGGCTTCATCAGCAAGCAGGAGCCGGCCGACACGTTGATCGCCGCCATCAGGCAAGTCCTGGAAGGGCGGATCTATCTGAGCCCGCAAATGAGCGAGAAGCTCCTCACGCAGTCCATGGGTCGAAGATCGTCGTCCCCCTCGTCCCCGCTCGAGCTGTTGTCCGACCGGGAAATGGAAGTCTACCAGTGGATCGGCCGCGGGCTCAGCGTGAAAGAGATCGCCCGCGAACTCCATCTCAGCCCCAAGACGGTCGAGTACCACCGCGAGCACATCAAGGAAAAGCTCCAGCTCCCCTCGAGTCATGCGGTCGTTCGCCATGCCACCGCATGGGTCCTCACCGACTGCCCACCACAGGAGCCGGACTTCCCGAGGCCTTGAATCGCCGCTGCCCTGGCGAAGGTTCGCATTCGACCTGCGAGCGCCCCTCGGTGGCACCTCATCAAGTCGCACTCGAGCTCAGCCAGGCGATCAGAATCGACCGCTGCAGCTGCTCGCTCGACTCGAAGAGATACTGGAAGATCGACGCGTGACGTCGCCAGGCGTCGGTCGACGGGGCATGACGCGCGGCGGATGCCTTCAACAGAATCTCTCCCAAGACTCGGCCGAAGTTGTCCGCGGCCGACGTCGACTTGTGCTCTCCCAGCGCCTCATAGTTCATCCGTGTCTGATCGAGACGCACGACGGTCCTGTCGCGGGTCACCAGCCACGCTTCGAGCACTGGCGGCAATGATGACACCATCGGCCGGTGGTGCGAGCGGCGGGCCATCGTGATCGCATGGGCGTCGCGGAGGTCGACGCGCTGCGTCGTTTCGAGAGGGACGAGGCCGACTCCGATCACCGCGATGTCATTCCACGGCAGGCGGCGCTGGAGATTCCCATTTTGATCCACGAGGTCCAACGCCTCATCCTCGAAGCGGATGTGATGCGAGACCATGGCGTGCCGGAAGTCCGGCAGGGTCGCCCATTCCACCGGCTCGGCGACGATCGCAAGCTCCTTCAATTGGGCTGCGGCCTGCCGAGCCACGGCTTCCGAGAGATGCCCGGCCAGCACGCCAGGGAGGTGGCGGGACTGAATCAAGGCATCCGTCGGCGAGAGGCCGAGCGCATCGGATAGCGCCGTCGCAACCGTCTGCCGATCCCGTGAAACTTCAAAGACTGCAACACTCCATCCCGGCAGTTCGCTCGCTGGGGACGCCGGCGCCTTGGCGGACGCGAGATCCGAATCATCCTCGGAATCGGCGTGCGGCGGAATGAGCACCGCGGCCCCCTCGATCTGTCCGTTCCGCAGCCGCTCCAGGGCGACATTCGCCTGGTCGAGCGGGAACGTCGTGATCTGAGTGTGGATCGGGATCTTCGGAGCGAGAGCCAGGAACTCTTCGCCATCGCGCCGGGTGAGGTTGGCCACCGATCGCACGACCCGCTCTCCCCACAGAAGTTCGTAAGGGAACGCGGGGATGTCGCTCATGTGAATCCCCCCGCACACCACAACGCCCCCCTTGCGTACGGCCTTCAATGCCGTGGGGACGAGACTTCCGACCGGGGCGAAGATCAGCGCGGCGTCCAGCGGCTCCGGCGGGCTTTCGTCCGAACCTCCCGCCCAGACCGCACCGAGGCGGCGAGCGAACTCCTGAGCGGTGGTGTCGCCCGTGCGGGTGAATGCAAACACGCGGCGACCCTCGTGCCGTGCCACCTGCGCGACAAGATGGGCCGCCGCTCCGAACCCATAGATTCCCAGCCGCTCGGCCGCTCCGGCGATGCGCAACGTACGGTAGCCAATCAATCCCGCACACAGGAGCGGGGCCGCTTCGGCGTCGGAGAGGCCTTCAGGCAGCGCGAGGCAATACGCGGCGTCCGCCACGACATACTCCGCGAAGCCGCCGTCGCGCGTATACCCCGTGAACTGCGGGGCGTCGCACAGGTTCTCGCTCCCATGCTGACAGTACCAGCAGTGACCGCAGGTCTTGCCCAGCCAGGGGACGCCGACGCGACGACCGATCCACTCGGCGTGCTTCTCGTCCCCCGCGGCGAAGACCGTCCCGACAATCTCGTGCCCGGGAATCACACGGCTCCTGGCGTGCGGCAACTCGCCATCCACGACGTGCAGGTCGGTCCGGCAGACCGCACAGGCCGCGACGCGGATCAGCAATTCACCCGCAGCGGGCTCGGGCCGGGGAACCAGCTCGTCCACGAGCGGGCCGCCCGCCTGGGACAAGACCATCGCGTGCATCCGCCTGGTCATGGGAACGCTCGATTGGAAAGGGACGTCATGGAGTTCGTGAAACGTCGCCCTCACGAGGCCCCGTTGCCGGATCGCAGAAACGAAGCCGCCTCTTCCGGCAGGACGGTGTTGATCGACATTCCGCTTCCGAGCTCGAAACCGGCCGGAGTGGAGAGCCGGGGGACAATCCGCAGATGCCAGAGAAAGTACGATTGATCCTCATCGCCCCGCGGCGGGAGGTCAATTGCCAGGTTGAAATCCGGATTGTCGAGGTCGGAATAGAGCTTCCGTAGGACCCCTTGCAGCATCGTGGCCAAGGCGCGCAAGTCCCGGGACGGCGTTTCGTGGAACGGCTCCTTGAGTCCCTTCGGAACGATCCAGGTCTCGAACGGAGTATGGGCCGCGAACGGAACGAACGCCGCAAACGCGTCGGATTGGGCGACGACCCGCAACCCGCACGAAAGCTCCTCATCGAGCAGAACGCGATAGAGGCAGTCTCCCGTCCGATCGAAGTACTCGGTCGCCTGGGCATGCTTCAACCGCAGCTGCCGCGGGACGACGGGAGTCGCGATGATCTGCCAATGCGGATGCTGCAGCGATGTCCCCGCCCCTTCTCCATGATTCTTGAAGAGCGTGAACGACTGAAATCGCCTGTCTCCCATGAGATCGCGATACCGTCGCTGAAGCGTCTCCAGGACGAGTGTGATCTGATCGACGGATTGCTGCGCCAACACACGATCATGCTCGGGCGATTCGACGACGACCTCGTGGGCTCCGCACCCGCCCATCTGCCAGAATAGAGGCCCTTCGTCGCACCGACGCGGACTCTCCTCGATCATCAGGGCCGGAAACTTGTTCGGCACCACGCGCACCCGCCAGTCGGAGACGCTTCTTCCGTCGCCGCGGACCGCGAAAATCTCCGAAGGCGTCAGAGACTCATTGCCCGGGCAGAACGGACAGATCGCTCGATCGGCCGCCCGCGACTCGGCGGACGGCGGGGCGAAGCGTTCATTGCGATGAGGGCGAAGCTTTCGCAACGGGGCGAAAACGACCCAATCCCCCGTCGTCTGATCGAACCTCAATTGCGGCATAGGCCACCGAAGCCCTCCAAAGAGAATCCCGCAAAGGCAGAACGCACGGTCGAGCGCTCAGGCATCCGATCGCGAGGCGGGCTCGCCGACGGGAAGGAGGTAGACAGGCTCCAGCTTCGAACCGAGATTGAGCGCGCTCCTCAGCAGATTTTCGTCAAAGAGTCCCACCGGCACGCAACCCAGTCCCAGAGAGGTTGCCTCCAGAAGGAGATTCTGGGACACATGACCGACTTCGATGTCGCAGTATCGCTGGGCGAGCCGGCTGTACTCCGCCGCCGTCACGCCGATGTCGATCGCCAGGATGAACGTTGCCGCCGCATGACTGAGGAACGGCTGGTCGAACGCCACGCGCTGGAGTGACGTTCTCATGTCGCCGGTTTGCCGCTCCCACAAGGCGTGCTTTCGAGGCAGGTATTCGAACAGCCCCTCTTCCGTGGCGACCAGCACGGTGACGGGAAACAATCCGCCCGCGGAAGGGGATGTTCGAGCCCCCTCGGTCGAGGTGACCCCCTGCGCCGCCCAACAGAGTTGCGAGAGTTCGGTCGGACTGAGATGCCGCCGTCGAAACGTGCGGCAAGAGCGCCGCTGAGACAGCACTTCATGCAGCGGCTTTCCCCCGGAGTGGATCGCCGGCGGAAGAGGCACGATGCGTTGTGGGAACAGCGTCGTCGACATCGAGAGACTCCGACTTCCAGTGTGTCATGCGTCGAAGCGCCCCACCAGGTTGCTGACCGCATCAATCGAACGGCGGGATTACGACACGCCGCTTCAAACGCATTTCGTATGCCGAATCGCGCGAGTCGATGACCGCGACCCCATCTCCGAAGAATTCCATCACATATCCGCCCGAGAATGCTGCGACCGCTCGGCCCGGGTGTGACATCGCGACACAGTCGAGCGGAACCGCACGCCCCAGAACGAACCAGGACGAAGATGTGTCAGCCCGACCCCTCCTATCGGTGCGAATGTGACCCCTTCGCGAGCAACGGAAAAACCGCTTTCGCCTCGGATTCTTCCATCAGGAGAGCCCCCGATTTCGTAATAAATATGGAAAGGCAAGAGAGGACGAGAAAAGCAAGAGAGCGTTCGAGCGGTCGATTTCGGGGCCTGCCACCCCGGACCGACCACGGCTTCGCGGTTCGTGAAAGGAGCGCCGGGAGGTGGATGTCAAACGAGACGTGACGCAAGGCAGCCTCGTGACCGAGTAGGGAATTTCGAGTTACGGCCTGCCGATTGATGAGGCGTCGACACATGGCCCAGTGAAGAGGACGCCGTCGGCAATCCTGCCAATGGGGAACTTCGATTCCCGCGCTTGCGAGGCTGAACGGCCGCCCAAAAAGGGTGGCCGTTTTTTCTGCGCGGTATGGAAAATGAACCTTCGCATCGGCTACAGACTGGGTGATTCGGGAGGCGGGTGCGTAGACCCGACTTACGAGGATCCCTTCCGTCCGGGGAAGTGCGATGGGGGACAACCCGCCCCGTCAGGTCGACCCATACTGGTCCTGTCCACTGACCGATCTACTGGCCCGCCTCGACACGGGACGGGACGGCCTCTCCACCGCCGCGGCAGACGATCGAATCGGCCGAGAGGGACATCCGTCGCCGCAAAGGAGCCGCGTGGCACAGACCGCGCGGCTCTTTTTGTCGCAGTTCGGCAATCCCATCACCCTCATCCTGATTCTCGCGGCGATCCTCGCCTGGGCTCTTCAGGACGTAACGGACGGGGCGATCATCCTCGGCATCATTCTGGCGGGAGCCGCTCTCGGCTTCTGGCAGGAGTATCGTGCGGCGACGGCGCTGGAAGCCCTCGCGGCGCTGGTGCAGCCGACGGCGACCGTCGTCCGCGATGGCCGCGAACAAGAGCTCGCGCTCGAACAGATCGTACCCGGGGATGTCATCGTCCTGTCCGCGGGATCCTCCGTCCCTGCCGACTGCCGACTCCTGGACGCGAAAGATCTCCACGTCAATGAGGCCGCTCTGACTGGAGAGTCGTTTCCGGTCGAGAAGCAGGTGGGAGCGGTTGCCGTTGTGTGCCCGCTGGCTCAGCGGACCAACGTCCTCTTCCGGGGGTCGCATGTCGTCAGCGGCGCCGGCCGCGCCCTGGCCGTCTTCGTCGGCGATCAGACCGAGATGGGACAACTCAGCCGACGCCTCCGGGTTCGCCCCCCGGAAAACGAGTTCGAGCGAGGACTCCGCCGCCTTGGCGCGCTCCTTCTGGAGATCACGCTCCTGCTCGTCCTGACCATCTTCGTCACTCACCTCGGACTCCACCGCCCGGCGCTCGAATCCTTCCTCTTCGCCATGGCGCTCGCCGTCGGCCTGACGCCTCAACTGCTCCCCGCCGTCATCAGCGTCAACCTCGCGTTCGGAGCTCGGCGCCTGGCCGCCCAGTCCGTCATCGTCCGAAAGCTCACCTCGATCGAGAACTTCGGCAGCATGAACGTCCTGTGCTCGGACAAGACAGGAACGTTGACCGAGGGCATCGTGGAGATCGATCGCTTCATCGACGCCGACGGGAACGAATCTGCCGAAGCACGCCGCACTGCGCGGCTCAACGCGATGTTCGAGACCGGATATCACAGCCCGATCGATGACGCCCTCCGCCGTCTCCCCTCGGATTTCGACGAGTCCCGATTCCTCAAGCTCGACGAGATCCCGTACGACTTCGTGCGGAAGCGGTTGAGCGTTCTCGTAAGATGCGGATCCGACCGCACTCTCATGACGAAAGGGGCCGTCGCAAACGTCCTCGACGTCTGCGACACCGCCAGGATGGCCAACGGAACCGTCCTGCCTTTGGACGAGGTCCGGCAGCGCGTCGTCCAGCTTCAGGCAACCCTCGGCGCCGAGGGTTGCCGCACGCTGGCCGTCGCCAGCCGACCGATCGAGCGGGAGACCATCGCCCGTTCCGACGAGACGGGGATGACGTTTCTTGGCTTGATCGTGTTGCGCGATCCTCCCAAGGCGAACGTCGGCAAAACGATTCAGCGTCTGCGGGAGCTCGGAATCGCGCTCAAGATCATTACGGGGGACAGTCGCGCCGTTGCGACCAGCATCGCCCGCCACGTCGGCCTGGCTGAAGATCGGATTCTGACCGGAAGCGAGCTGCGCACGCTCAGCGCGGATGCATTGACGCACCGGGCCGGCGACGTGGCCGTCTTCGCCGAGATCGAACCGAACCAGAAGGAGCGGATCATTCTCGCCCTGAAGAAGGTGGGTCACGTCGTCGGGTATCTCGGCGACGGCATCAACGATGCCGCCGCGCTTCATGCGGCCGACGTCGGCATCTCGGTCGACGGCGCGGTCGACGTCGCGCGGGACGCCGCCGACATCGTGCTCATGAAGCACGACCTGGATGTCCTCGTGGAAGGGGTCCGCCAGGGCCGGGGGACGTTCGCCAACACCTTGAAATACGTCTTTCTCGCCACCAGCGCCAACTTCGGGAACATGTTCAGCATGGCGGGAGCTTCGTTGTTTCTCGGCTTTCTGCCGCTCCGTCCCCGGCAGATCCTGCTGACGAACTTCCTGACCGACCTGCCGGAAATGACCATTGCCCACGACCGGGTCGATGATGAATTGATGCAGCAGCCGCAACGCTGGGACGTCGGGCTCATCCGCCGCTTCATGCTGGTCTTCGGCGCTCTCAGTTCCCTGTTCGACTACGCGACGTTCGCGGTCCTGCTGCTGCTGTTCCGAGCAGGTCCCGACGAGTTTCGCACCGGCTGGTTCGTCGAGTCGGTCGTGTCCGCGTGCGTCATCGTCCTGATCGTCCGCAGCCGCCAGCCTCTCGGAAGCGACCGGCCAGCGACGGGCCTGCTGGTGACGACGGCGGCCGTCGTCGCGACGACAATCGCCTTGCCTTATTCTCCCCTGGCGGCAAGCCTCGGATTCGTCCCTTTACCCCTCTCGTTCCTCGCCGGCATGCTGCTCATCGTCGCGCTTTACGCCGCGGCCGCCGAATCCGTGAAGCGTGCTTTCTTCCGACGCGAGTAGGTCAACCAGATCCATGACAGCGCGTTGTCGCAGGCTTTCCGTAGTCCGGCCTTCCAAAGCCGGACGAAATCTCTGACCCCCGGCCCTGCACGGCCAGGTGACGGAGCGGAAGACGCGAAGGGAATGCGCCATCGCGTCCCGAACGACCGATGATCACCCCTCCCCACGGCAGAAAGGGCACGCTGGCCGTTCGGTTGCGTCCGATCGAAAAGAACTGGCCGCGGCCAGCGCGCCGCGCGTCGTCGAAATCAAGCCCGTGACAACGACGCACCAGGCCGCGCACTGAAGCAGCCGACGCCGCAACGAGAAGGAGAGCACGCGTCCCCCCAGCCCGGTCACCACCATCAGCGGGACCGTTCCCGCGCCAAACGCGAGCATCAGCGCCAGTCCCGCCGACATTCCCCCCGACGCGCCGGCCAGGGCGAGATGGGCATAGACCAGCCCGCACGGGAGAAACCCCGTCGCGAGTCCCGCCAGAAAAACATCCGTGAGATGCGGTGCCGTCAGGAACGTCTTGAAGAGAGCCCCCGCCGGACACGTTCCATTTACCGCCGCCCGTGACTTCCGCCGGAGCAGTGAGAAGCCGGCGATTTGAAGCCCCTGCCAGATCAGCAGAAGACCCGCCACGATCGCAACGAGCGCCTGCACGTTGAGCCAACTCGAATCCATCTGCGTCATCCGCCGACCAAACGCACCCGCAAGCGCCCCACAGAATCCGTACGTCATCAACCGCCCCGCCGAATAGATCAACTGCCGCACCAGGACCACCCGCCACCGTCCGGCCACGGCGCCAATCGCGACCGCAAAACCGCCGCACATCCCCACGCAATGGGACGAACCGAGAAGCCCGGCCAGAAAGACAAGCGGAAGGTTCGACATGGCCCGATCACACGCTCCCAAAGCCGGTTTTCAACGAACAGGGCAATCGCATCGCTCCGGCCCGCTCGTCAGTACGACTTGATCAACTCGGACGCGTCGCACGCCTCGCTCGAAATAGCCGCTGCCTCGGCGTTCAGAGTTTCATTCCAGGTGGCGGTCTTCGCGAACTCGTTGCATGACGCACCGAACCCCTCGGCTGGAGTGGTCGCCTGTGTCTCCCCGGCAAGCGGCGCGCGACGAACTCCGGTCACGGGCCGTTCGTCGCAACCGTTCCGCAACGAATTCGTGATGACAAGCACGCTGCTCGCGACCATGGCGAAAGCCGCGAGCGCCGGATTCAGCAGCCCCGCCGCCGCCAGGCCCACGCCGACGATGTTCCACGAAAACGCCCAGAACAGATTCCAGCGAATCGTCCGCACGGTTCTTCGGGCGAGCCCGATCGCCCACGGGATCCGCAGCAGGTCGTCCCCCAGCAGGCACACTCCGGCCGCCTCACGCGACACATCCGCTCCGCATCCCATCGCACTCCCCACGTCGCTGGCCGCCAGCGACGGCGCATCATTCAGGCCGTCCCCCACCATCGCCACCGGACCCTCGCCGCACAGCTCCTTCACGCGAGTCAGCTTCGATTCCGGAAGCAGTCCTGTCAGAACCGGCACTCCCAGCCGACTGGAAAGCCGCGACGACGAGGCCCAGGGGTCGCCCGTGAGCACGACGGCCGCGCAGCCAAGAGCCTTAAGCTCCTTCAATGCCGGAACGGCCTCCGGCCGGAACTCCTCTTCGAACGAAAAGAGGCCGCGGACACATCCTTCCCAACCAATCAGCGCTGTCGGATGACCGGCCATCGCGGCCCCCTCCAATTCCAATTCGAGGCATTCCGGCAGGCGGCAACCGTTCTCCTCCAGAAAAGTCCTGCTCCCCAGCAGCACGACCCCCAACTCGGACGAAACCGATTTCAACCCCCTGCCGGCGATCACCTGGACCTTTCGCGGTTCCCTCGGAACGTGCCCCCCCGCAAACCCCACAATGCCGCGTGAAAGAACATGCGTCGAACCCGCAGCCAGAGCGGTCGCCTCTTCCCGCACCACCAGCGCCGGCGTTCCGACGGCGGTGACGAACCGGACGACCCGCGGATGCCCTGTCGTCAGCGTTCCCGTCTTGTCGAAACAGACCGTGTGGATATCGGCCAGACGCTCGAGCATTTCCCCGCTGCGAAAGAGAACCTGATTCCGGGCCGCCGATCCCAGGGCCGTCCACAACGCCAGTGGCGTCGCCAGCCCCAACGCACAAGGACACGCAATGAGCGTCACCGAAAGACCGGCGAGAATCCCTTGCTCGATGCCGAAGAGCCACCCATGAATTCCCGTCGTCAACACGGCGACCAGTGCGATCACCGGGAACAGAACCGTGGAAACGCGGTCGGCCAGCCGCTGCCAGCGTCCGCGCGAAAGCCGCGCTTCGCGAACCAGCCGGATGAGCCGGGCCAGCGTCCCCTCCGACGGCGCGGCCGTCACGCACAGTTCCACGCTCGCATCGAGGTTCAGGCTGCCCCCCGCAATCCGGTCCCCCGCGCGTCGCGTGACCGGCCAGCTTTCGCCCGTCAGAAACTGCTCATCCACCAGCGCCGACGATCCGACCAGTTCGCCGTCCGTGGGAAAACGCTCTCCCGCCAGAACTCGAAGGCGGTCGCCGACCCGGACTTCGTCGATCGGAATCGAAGTCACTCCCGTGGCCCCGAGGCGCCGGACCGTCTCGGGCAGAAGCCGCTCGAGCGCGTCGAGTGCGGCCGAAGCCTTCAGACGCCCTGTCGCCTCGAACCAGCGGCCAAGCGTCACCATCACCAGCACGACGCATCCGACTTCGAAGTAGACGCCGCCGGCGCCGCGAAGCACCGAGACGACCGACATCACATAAGACGCCACCACGCCGCTGAGCAACAGGACGTCGGTGGAAAACCGTCCGCGACGAATCTCTGCGGCGGCATTCGCCGCCAGCCCCGGTCCCAGCAGGATCAGGACGGGCAACGAGGCCAGGAGCGAACCCCAGCGCAGCAGATCGGCGAATGTCCGCGACAGCGCGTCGGCGGTCGTCGCATACCAGTCGCCGCTCCAGAGCGCCATGCTCAGCATGATCACGTTCATCGTGAAGAAGACGGCGATGCCTAACCGGGTGAGGGCCCAGCGGGCCGCCCCTTCCTCGCCCCTCTCACGCGTCACCTCGGCGGCGAAGCGACAACCGAAGCAGCAATAAAGCGGCGACTCCTCGGTCGGCGTGCGGCGCGGCCTGCCGGGGATCGGCAGGCCGCAGTAGTCGCAACAGATCGCCGGCGAGGAGTCGCCACCGTCGGGGTCGAAAAGATTCATGGAGGCGTAATCAATTCCCGCTGAAGCGCCGGGAGCGCGTACTTCAACGTGTAATAAATGGCAAAGACCCAGAAGCCGATCCAGATCAACCGCACGCCCCAGGGAATCACGTTCCCGACGTAGCGGTGATACTTCGATTCCTGTTCGACGGGCACGTGCTCGGAAGGCATGCGATCTCGGACTCCGATCGAGAAAGGGGTGCGGATTCGTCCGGTCCTCAGTTCGCTTCGCCGTGGGACGTGGATTCGGGAACCAACCGCGCACCGACCGTAAAAACCATCCTCAAGGACGGGGAGGGATGCTCTCGCCTCGAGACGGCTCATCTTTGCGCGCCGCCACGGGAATCAGTCCGTCAAGGGCCGCCTCCCGCTCGAGCAACTCGACCTTCGGCCGCTCGACGTCGGTGAACATCCCCCGCAACGTCGCCCAACACAGGAGAAAGAAGAACCCGAGGCTGGCGCAGAGATAATTGACGATCGGCGTCACGGCGAACGCGCCGTCGGATTCCCCGCGAAAGATCGCGATGAACTCGACGAACTTCGTCCCGAAACCATAGAGACTCATCGGCAGCACAATCAGGGCGAACACCACGGTGATCACCCAGTGCCGTCGCAACGTCACGCGAGTTGTCGTCATGAGATTCCGCCAGGAATGGGGAGCCGCACGGATCGGCGGGGGAAACAGGGTTGCCGCGGGTCGGCCCAGCGGCGTCCCGACTTACTTCTTGTCAGTGAACTCCAGGGCCATGTTCAGCACCGGCGATTCCTCGTACTGCTCGTACATCGGATAACTGTCGAGCCACGACCCCAGCCATTGCACGTAGGTCAGGATCGCCAGACCCCGCTCGTTCGGTCGATCCGGCTCTCCGTCGAAGAACCACGGATAGCGCGGCATCGGGGAATCGGTCGAGACATCCATCGGACGGAAGAAGTGCACCGCGTGCCAGTCGTTGGAGCGTCGGCCTCCCTCGCGGCTGAGATCGGGTCCCACCCGCCGCGTGCCGAACATCACCGGACGCTGGAGCTCGTTCTGATACTCCTTCGATGAAGCGACCGGCCCCCATCGGCGGTCTTCATTCGACACCGGCCGGATGAACTGGCTATGGCAGTGCCAGCACCCTTCGCCGACATAGATCTTGCGGCCTCGCCGCAGCGCGTCGGCACAATTCTGGTTGAACCACGCCTCCCGTTCGTAAGGATCTTCGGGCGGCGTCCCATAGGCCTTCTCGAAGGAGTCGGGATACCGCCGCGCGAGATCCTCGAACTGGAGCCGCAGATTCCCGTTCACCAGTTGCTCGGCCGTCTGCTCGGGCAGATGCCGATACATCAGCGCGGGAACCAGCGCGTTCGACAGGAACGCGATTCCGAAGAACGCGAAGCCCGCAACGAGCAGAATGCCGGATTTCTTTTCGAACATGGCGGGGAGCCGTGAGAGTCAGGAGTCAGGAGTCAGGAGTCAGGAGTCAGGAGTCAGGAGTCACAGCAAACGTTCCCGGGTGACCGGGTCTGAGGCTTTGCGAAGGCCCGGTCCCATGCTCAGGCGGGCACAGCGACGGCGGCGGGCACGTTGCTTCGTGCCAGTTCGAACGTCTTCTTCAGGTTCCATCCGAAGACGAGCAGCCCGGAGAACATCGCGAGGCCGGCGAAGATGCGCGTTACCCAGAACGGATAAGAGAGTTCGATCGAGGCGTCCCACATCTGCAGTCCGGCCCACGACCACCCCTGGAACGGCCCGAGCAGGATCAGGTCGGACACCATCACCAGGAGCCCGCCGAACGACAGCCAGTAGTGCCACTCGCACAGCCGGCGGCTGTACCACGCGACTCCCAGGATCCTCGGGATGAGGTGCGTCATGATGCCGAACAGCCACATGCTGAAGACGCCGAACATCACCATGTGGGCATGCCCGACCACCCAGTCGGTGAAGTGGATCAGCGCCTGAAAAGTAAGCGTCGTCTGGAACGAGCACTGCAGGCAGGTCAGGAAGTAGAACACCATCCCCGTGTAGAACCAGCGGATCGGCAGGTTGGTGACGACCGCCCGGCCATTCCCCCAGAGCGTTCCGAAGAAGTTGACGATGACCGTCGTCACCACCAGCTCGACGGCGATCGTCGAGATGATTGCTCCGTACTGAAGGAACATCGGAATCGGCGTGTAGAGGAAGTGGTGAATGCCTTGAAGAGGGTAGAAGAACGCCAGCCCCCAGAAACCGACGAGACTGAGCCCATGGCTCCAGATCGGCTTCTTCAGAAGCAGCGGGACAAAGTAGTACATCAGCCCCCACCCAAGCGGTGTGACGAACAGACCCACGAGGTCATGGATGAACAACCCGCCCACTGCACCCGCACTCGACCCCGAGACGAAGTACTGCGGCATGAAGTTCCCCATCGCGTAGGTGAGGAACGTCCACACGAAGGCCGCCATGAAGTACCAGAGCGTGACGTAGAGGGCCCCTTTCATCCGGGCGATGGGCGCCATGAAATTGATGGCGACCAGCAGCAGCCCCGCCAGGGCGAGAGGATCGATCCATACCGGCGTTTCGCCCCATTCCAGCCCCTGGGCTTCGCCGAGCAGAATGCCGACGGCCGTGCTGGTGACGACGACCTGCCATGCGGCGAAGATGAACCACGACAGCCGCTTGTCGAGGACGGGCCGCAACGTCAGCCGCGGCACGACCCAGTGCAGGGTCCCCAGAAAAGCATTGGCCAGAAAGCCGTAGGCGATGGCGTTGGTGTGCACCATTCGCCAGCGGCCCGGCGAAAGCAGCTCGATTTCACTGATCGGATTCCAGTTGACCAGCTGCAGCGCCATCAGCAGTCCGCCCAGCATCGAGGCGAACATGTACGAGCAAGCGGCAACGAAGTACCAGAGGACCAGGCGCTCGTCGACGAGATCGCGATGCGCCGGCAAGGGAGATGCGTCCGAAGTGTCCGCCATAAGTTTCGTTCCTGCGACCGCGAGACATTCGTGGCACGAGCACTCGTGCCCGTGCGAAACGCCCAATCTTCAACCACCAGAACATGCGGGCCGGAGCGCCCGTGTTACGTCGCGACCCGGGTTGGAGATAATGGTTCCGGCGGCTGGTACGCCGAGTACTGCCCCAGCGGCGCCAGGGCTGCCATCGTCCAGCCGTAGACAAGATGCGTCGCCGCAGCGACCCACCACGGCAGAATCTGCGGGTCCGTGATCCAGTTCCCGCCCAGCAACACCGGCTGCAGCCAGATCAGAATGCCGTAGAAGTTGATGACCCACAGCCCGAGAGCAAGAACCGTTCCGACCGCCAGTCGACGCCCCAGCGGGGCATCCCCCGCCCACTTCATCATCAACACATGAAACGGAACGCCGACGATCATCCCGGTCGCCAGGTACAGGCAGCACCCGAAGGCGACGATCAATCCATCCGGCACCGCATAGACGTTCTCGGCTCCCCGCGCCAGCGAAAGCGCCTTCTCGCCGAAAGGAAACGTCAAGTAGACACGAATCAGTTCGAGCGGGCTCTTGCGCACGATCGGCGCGCCGATGACGTTCACCAGGAGGCTCGTCATCGCCCCGAAGATTCCCAGAAGGAAGCCCGTCGTCGCGTAGTAGGCTCCGTAGAATCCGGTCGGCTTCCAGAGCGGCAGGTCCTCCGCGATGATCTCCCGCTCCAGCTCGCGGGCCCGGTCGAGCAACCGTTGAAGCTCATGCTGCTTGTCGACGCTCATGGGCGAGCCTCCTTCGCATCGGTCAGCGACACGGAAACGTCTCGTCGAATCCCCGGCATGGGTCCAATGGCCGCGGGCGGAATGTTGCCGCGGCGTCGATCGTTCGACACATACAGCACGAACGCCACCACGTCCCAGATGCGATCCGGCTCCTTCGCGAAGATCGTCGCGAAGCCCGGCATCGGCGTGCCGTTGATGCCGTTGTAGATCCGGCGATAGATGTCGATCGGCTGGTCCCCCCCGCGAAGCATTCCCGAGGTCAGGTCGGCCGCCTGCGTCGGATGTCCCCAGGCATCCTTGAGGTCGCCGCGCAGATTGTCGATCGTCTGGCCGCGGCCGTCCGGCCCATGGCACTTGATGCAACCAGTCGCCGGGTTGAGGAACACCTCGCGCCCTCGCGTCACCCGCGCCTCGGTCAGCACGGGCTCCGGAGTCAGCGGAGAGACAACCAGCTCGTCGGCGCCGTTCCACCGCTTGACGATGCCGTCCCGGCTCTCTCGCAGCAGCGGCGCGAAGGCCTTCTGGAACTTCTTCTCCGCGTCGGCGATGTCGACCTTCTTCTGTCCTTCGTCCGGCTCCATCGCCTCATCCCACACGTCGGGAGCCTCTCGCGCCAACGCGGTCTCGAACTCTCCGCGCATCGCCAGGAGCTTGACGTAATCGGTGACGGCGTCGAGATCCTCTTTCGGCAGCAGGCTGAAAGACGGCATTGAGGTGCCTGGTATTCCCCTCTTCACCGTCCGCTTGAGATCTTCAAGCCGCGGACGGGCGCCGTACTTTGTCGACGTGAACTTGAAAACTCCCTTGCGGTAGTCGCGCGGTTTGGGCACGAGCGTCGCCGCCGCGGGTCCGTGCCCATCTCCCGACACGCCGTGACAAGACTCGCAGCGCTTCGCGTAGACCGCCCGGCCGCGTTCCAGATGTGCCGCTGGGGCCGAAGCGTCTCCCAGCATCTTCGGCTCGCGGACCGTCCCGCAGTACGAGACCAGGAGCCGTTGAACTTCCTCCTGGAGAGGCGCCGGAAGCTTCGTCACTTCCGCGCTGGAAACGTGCTCCGCCTGCTCCACCTGGGTGCAGCCTCCCACCGCAATGAACAGGGCCAGTGGAAACGCCGGAGGAAGCTGAAAAGTCGAAGCTTTTCGGCCACACTGGCCGGAGATATCGGACTGCGATTTGCATTCCGTGGCGACTTCCCATTGGGGGCTGTCCGCGAGGACCGCCACTTCCTGGCTTTCGGAGCTTTCCGTGAATCGCCCACTGGTCAACTTCTGGCTCAATGCCTGTCTCCTCGTCGCCTATGTCCTGTTGCTCTGGTCGTCGACGGTCCTGCATTTCGTCTTTCCTCCGGGCCCGCAGGCGGGAGGATGGACGCTCTGGGGGGCCGGCTATCTGCAGTGGCGCGGACTTCAGTTCGGGATTCTCGTCGTGCTGACTCTCGGCATCCTGTGGCATGTCATGCTGCATTGGTCGTGGGTCTGCGGCATCGTTTCCACCAAAATCCTTCGCAGCCGAGGTCGACCCGATGAAGGAAGCCAGACCCTCGCGGGCGTCGCCGCATTGATCGTCCTCCTCGTCATCGTCGGCACTCTGACCGCCGCCGCATTTCTGACGATCCGCCGGCCGGAGCCTGGGTCGAGCCACGCAGCACGGGTCGAGCGCTTTTGACGAGGCATCTTTCATGCCGCGTTCCGACGGCCGCAGAGAGGAACGACAAAGGCTCGGCAAACGGGGAACCGAGGTCCGCCTCGCGAATCATCGGGAGCGGATCTGCCCCACCTTGTCACGCGCGGGTCGGTCGTCCGTGTGCGGTGCCGCACAGCTCGTCACACATGTGACGGCCTGTCGCGCCCCGTTTGTCGATCCGGCTGGGTGGGACGCCCTGAGTCCTCGAAGAGCGTGGCACCCGCTGTACTCGGACAATACGACGGTTCGATCGTCCGACAGCACAGCGCAATCGCGCGGCTTCGAACATGAGAGGGGCTCCCAGTCAAATCGACCGAGGCGAGGAAAGGACTCAATCCTCTCCTCGCCTCGATTCGCACAAACCCATCCCCTGCACCACAGAGGCCGGAAGCGAGCGACCCTATTTCTCCGCAATAATCGTGTTCCGGACCCATTTGTGGCATTCGATGCACGTCATGGTTCCCTCGATCCAGGTGAGGGCCGCCCCCTCCAGCTTCTTCTCATTCGCCTTGGTCTCCAGCTGTTCCATGATGCGGCGGAACTGGTTGCTGAACTGCCGGTAGCTGGCATCGTTCGAGACCTGCCACTTTTCCGCCGCGCTGAGCCGCTGCATGCGCTTCGCGCCGGACGCAATCAGCTTGAAGTCTTCCGTTGCGAGTCCCTCGAGAACATCGCTCGAGGCCTCGAGCTTTTCCCGCATGAACTTGCTCAGCTCCTGCTTGCGCCGCTCCTGTGCCTTGGAGTCGCGCGAGTCGACGGTCGGGGCCGGCTTCGATTCCTGCGCTGCGGACTTTTTCACGAACTGCGTGGCCGCGACGGCGGACGCGAACAGGAGCGCGACGGCAACAATTTCAGTTCCATGCTTCCGCATGACGGTTTCTCCGGTGAGGGACGATCGGGAAGACGAATGGGCGAGGGAAGAGCCTTGTGGCATCACCGCGTGACGGCGCTCACCGCCGTCTCGACCGTCCGCCCACCGGGCGGCTGGATCCGAGTCATCTGGATGTCGCGGGCGTATTGATGGCAGTTGACGCACTGCAGCGTGATCTGCGTCCAGGCCAACGCGGCGGAATCGAGTTTCTTTTCGCGGGCGGCCTTCGAGAGTTTCTCCGTGGACTGCCGGAACTCCTCGCTCAACTGCACGTAGCGCTCGGTCTTGATCGAATTCCACTCCGCCTTGCGGCTCATCAGCCGCATGCGATCGGCCCCCTCTTCGATCGGGCCGAATTTCTCGGTGACGAGCCCTTCGAGAACGTCCTTGGACGCATCCAGCTTCCCGTGCATGAAGGCCCGGACGGCATTCCGCGAAGGCGTGTCTTCATCGCCCAAGAGAAAGCAGGTCCAGCCGACAAGGACGGCCAGCAGGACAAGCCACATCATTCTTCCTGAGAGGGATGGCATCCCCGTCTCCTGTTTTCCGTTGTGGAACTCGAACTCACACCCCGGCGTCCGACAAAGCACACGTCGTGCCGCAGAGAAAAGTGATTCCTGGGGGACCATTTTGCTGGTTGACCACGGTTGCGTGTGCGATTTCGCACGCCGAACGTGCCAGGACGCGCGCTCGCCATCCCAGATCATGAATCTCGCACATTCCGAGCGATGGCCCGGAATAAGGGAGTGAAGTCGCGGAATTCCATGCGCATGAGCTTTGCAGAGAGAATCAGGCTTGCGGTCATGCGAAAGATGCGGACTCAGCCGCTTTCTCGGCGAATTCCGCAGGAATCGTCGCTGGACTGAGAGGGCGACCGACAATACGCTCACGCAAAGATCGCCCGGTATTCATGTAGAGACATTCCCATGCGCCTCACAAGCCCGGCCTTCCAGCACGATGCCCCCATCCCGCCGCGCTATACGGGCGATGGTGAGGACCTTTCCCCCGCGCTGTCGTGGTCAGCCGTCCCGGCCGGAACGCAGGAACTGGCGCTGATCTGCGATGACCCCGACGCGCCCACCCCGCAGCCGTGGGTTCATTGGATCATCTACGGGATCCCCGCAAACGTCACGGAACTTCCCGAAGGCGTACCAGGCGGCGGCAGGCTCTCGTCGCCGGTCAGCGCGCTCCAGGGAAAGAACTCCTGGTCGTCCGGCCGCACCCTCGGTTATCGAGGGCCAGCCCCGCCGCGGAAGCATGGGACACACCACTATCACTTCCGGCTCTATGCGCTCGATTCGCCGCTCAAGGCCAATCCGTCACTCGATAAGGATGCCCTGCTGGCCGCGATGTCCGGACACATCCTCGCCGAAGCCGAGCTCGTCGGAACCTACGAACGCTGACGCGTGACGAAGATTACTCCTCTCCAAGGCCCGACGATCGCGGTCCGTTTTCCTTCTCATCGGGAACCTCGGTCATCGTGGCTTCGGTCAGAAGCAGCACGCCGGCGACCGAAACGGCGTTCTCCAGAGCCAGCCGCACCACTTTGGTCGGGTCGATGATCCCCGCTTCCATCAGGTCGACGTACCGGCCGGTGGCTGCGTCGAAGCCAAAGCTCCCCTTCCCTTCGCGCATCTTGCCGACCACGACGCCCCCGTCCGCCGCCGAGTTCTCGGCGATCTGTCGCGTCGGCGCCTCAAGGGCCTTTTTCAAGATGCGCATCCCCGTCCGCTCGTCTCCGTCACAGCGGGCCTCTTCCTGTTCGATCGCGTCGATGGCCCGCAGCAAGGTCAGTCCGCCTCCGGGGACGATCCCTTCGGCGATGGCGGCCTTCGTCGCGCTGATCGCATCATCCAGCGCTTCCTTCCGGCTCTTCAGTTCGGCCTCGGACGAGGCGCCGACCCGAATGACGGCGACTCCTCCGGAAAGCTTCGCGAGCCGCTCCTGAAGCTTCTCTCGATCATAGTCCGAAGTGCACTTCTCGATCTGCCGGCGCAGCTCCTGACAACGCCCATCGATGGCCCCCCGGGTTCCCGCTCCGCCGATGATCGTGGTGTTGTCTTTGTCGATCACGACGCGCCGGGCCCGCCCCAGGTCGGTCAGCTTCAACGTGTCGAGACTGAGCCCCAGCTCCTCCGCGATAAACTGACCGCCGGTCAGCACGGCCATGTCCTGCATCATCGCCTTCCGCCGGTCGCCGTAGCCCGGCGCTTTCACCGCGGCACACGTCAGAATTCCGCGAAGCCGATTGACGACCAGCGTCGCCAGCGCCTCCGAATCCACGTCCTCGGCAATCACCAGCAGCGGTTTGCCCGCCTTGACAAGCTGTTCCAGCAACGGCAGCAGCGACTTGAGACTGCTGATCTTCTTCTCCGAGAGAAGGATCAACGGCTCCTCGAGAATCACCTGCATCCGCTCCGCGTCCGTGACGAAATAAGGCGAAAGGAACCCGCGATCAAACTGCATCCCCTCAACCACGTCCAGCGATGTCTCGGTCCCCTTCGATTCCTCGACCGACACCACCCCTTCGCCTCCCACCCGCTCCACGGCGTCGGCAACGAGATTCCCAAGGTCCGGATCGTTATGTGCGGAGACCGTCGCCACCTGGGCCTTTTCCCGCCGGCTCGAGACAGGGCGCGATTGCGAGCGGATACACTCGATCGCCGTCCTGAGCCCCCGGTCGAGGCCTCGCTTGAGATCCACCGCACTCGCCCCGGCCGCGATGTTCCGCAGCCCTTCGTGGTACGCGGCGTGAGCCAGGATGGTCGACGTGCTCGTTCCGTCGCCGACGACGTCTCCCATCTTCTCCGCGGCTTCCCGAAGCATGCGGGCCCCAAGGTTCTCCTCCGGGTCCTTGAGATCAAACTCCTTCGCGATCGTCACGCCGTCGTTGCAGACGATCGGCTTGCCCCACTTCTTCTCGATCAGCACGCACTTGGACTTCGGGCCGAGCGTCACCCGGACCGCATTCGCCAGCGCCGTCGCTCCCCGCAGAATTTTCTCGCGGGCTTCCGCGTCAAACAGGAGATGTTTGTGGGCCATGAGGACTTCCTCGAATGCTCTCAAGTCAGAAACACGGGGGCGGGAACCTTGGGATGCCTTCGGCCAGCCAACTTCACGTCCGCAAGCTACATCGCTTCGCCGATGGCCTTGCGCAGGAGTTTCCACTTGGCACACAGTCCGTAGTGGTGCCTTCGGATCCTTTCATGAGCGTCCTCATGCTGCTGATGTCGGCCGATCTCGGTTCCGTGCGAGCGGGCCATGGAGATGAGATCCTCGCCCTGACCGCCGCGCTCATACTCTGCCAGGGCGGCTTCATGGCGCGAGACCGCCGTGTCATCGGCGCCGATCGACGCCGCATGGTCTTCCAAGGCCTGAGCATGTTGACGCAGGGTCTTCTCAATCTCAGGCAGTTCGTCGATCATTTGCTTCAGTTCGGCTTGCCACTCGGCGATCTGGTCCCGCCAGAAGGCGTCCTGAGTCATCGTCTCGCGATGGCATTGGTGCAGGTTGGTGTGCAGATCGGTGCTCATGGTGTCGTCCTTTTCTGCGGGAAACGCCGGATTCATCCTGGACTGTTGCGAACGGCATGCATCCGAACGCCTGCTCAGTTCGCACGGGCTCGACTGGCAACACGGCGGGAAGGGCGAGTGCCTTCCCTTCCCGCCGATCGACCAGGCAGCACACTACTTCGCCTTCGCTTCGACCTTGATACGACGCGTCTTGGCCTCTTCCGCTTTCGGGAGCGAGAGCGTCAGTACGCCGTCCGCGTACTCGGCCTTCGCCTGGTTTTCCTTCACCTCACACGGCAGAGTCACGGTCCGCGCGAAGCTTCCCGAGCGGCGCTCGACGCGATGCCATGTCTTTCCCTTTTCCTCCTTCTCTTCCTTCCGCTGGCCGCTGATGCGGAGCGTGTTGCCGCTCACCTCGATGTCGATGTCTTCCGCCTTCATGCCGGGGACGTCGACGCGGATCTGAACGTTCGAGTCCGTTTCGGACAGGTCGAGCGAGGGCCGGATCATCTGGACGCCATCGGCGCCGCCGTCCGTGAGGAACCGGCCGAAGAGGTCTTCCATCTCGTCGCGGAGCGACTGGAAGAGATCGCGTCCGGAGGCCGGGACCAGATTGCGGATCGCGCGGGCAGGAGTGGTCGTCGTCATGGATTGTCCTCCGTGGAAGCAGACGCGGAGATGGGGTTCGCCTGAGAGACCAAAAACCGCACCGCCGCGTTCCGGTGCGGACTTTTTCGAGGCCATGCCCACGAACGAATGCAGTCCGCGTGCCATGGCTTTGCTGTAAACAAAAAAAACGCCCGTCTTGCGCCACACCACGCGCGTCCTTGAGATGACGAAACGCGACCCATTGCCGATGCCTTCCGCGCTGCTGACCTCATTGACTGCAACGCGTCTTCTGTTGTAAGGTGATCGTGGCGTGCCAGCGTGCTCCACATTCCGAACACGGTCGGATGGGACAATCTGTCACAGGCGTGCGGGGCCGCTCAGGGGGACCGTGCAATCGTCAGCGCCCGAGACAATGCGCTGATCGCGAACATCCGTTCGAACGGAGTTGCAGGCGTCCGAACTCGTCGAAATCGCCGCATGAGCTCGTCGCGGCACACGGCCTGCAACAGGAGCGAAAGGCTTCGTGGCGTTCGCTCGCTTTGAGCTTACGGGAGGAGGATGGGAACATGTCGGAACACGAACTGCAGGCGATCGCCGAACTCAAGGATCTGGCGATCCTCGACGCTTCGGACCCCGCTGCGGCGATGCTCACCAGCCCGTTTCACGCCTGTGACATTGCCGAGGCGGACAATACGGTTCGACTCTTCGAGCTGCTGCACCGGGACGAATACCGACCCGTTTGCGGAATCCGCACGGGAACGGGCGCTGCGAGCCAGATTCGAGTCTACTTCCGCCGGATCCACGTCACCTCCCAGGTCTGATTCGTGGCCACCTGCTGAGACCGGAACGGATTGAGACCGGCCATTGTCTCCGAGCCAGAACCATCAGAAGGGTGAGTTTCTCGAATCTCTCGGTTCATCGAGCCGGGATTCGGGCGTTGGCGACTCCTTGTCGGTATGGTGTTGAAGACACCCCACAGGAGACTGTCGACAATGCCTCACGGAACGTCCCCGACCAGGACCGAAGCGGATCAGTTTCACCGTCGCGACTTCCTGGCGACAGCAGCCGCACTGGCTGCATTGTCGTTGGAGTCATCCGCATCGGGAGCCGACGTCCCAGAACCGTCGAATCCAGACCGTGATCCGCTTCTGGTCACTCAGAATCCGGTCATCGCCCGGGCGCGCGACGCCGCTCTGGAAGTGCTGAAGCCGTCAAAAGCGCAACTGCAGCGAGGGCTTGCACTCCATCGCGACGCCCTGGTCTTCGACACCTACGGTTTTGCCCCCCGTGCCGCCGTCGACGGGCCGGCCCTACTCGCCGCCGCGGAGGCCGGAGCAACCGACGCTGAATGGCAGAACCTGCAGGAAGAGATGGGAATGACGCGGGCGGCCGCCGTCGCCGAGGAACGGGCGGAGTTCGCCGAAGCGATGGCCTGCAGCGGCGTCACCTGCATCTTTCAGAACGCGGGCGAAGAGGGACAGGACCCCCTGCGTCTCATGAAGCGGCTGTCGCGGTTTACGTTCCTCACCGACATGCTTCGCGGGACGCTCGTCCGGGCGACCCGTCCCGACGACATCGAAGCCGCCCGCGCCGCACGCCGCCATTGCCTGTACCTCACCGGGAACGGCGTCCCGCTCCCGCAACAATGGTCGACAGTCGAAGACGAGCTCTCCTACGTGCGACTCTTCTTCCACCTCGGCATCCGCATGATGCACGTCACCTACAACCGGCGGAACATGCTCGGCGATGGATGCGCCGAAACGGCGAACGGCGGCCTGAGCGACCTGGGCCGCGCCGCGATCGCCGAAATGAACCGCGTGGGTGTCATCGCCGACGTCGCTCACAGCGGATGGCAGACGAGCCTCGAAGCCGCGCGGGCGTCGAAGCGTCCGATGGTCGCCAGTCACACGACATGCGATGCCCTCCAGCATCACATTCGCGCGAAGCCGGATGAAGTGATCAAGGCCATCTGCGACACCGGCGGCCTCATCGGCATCTGCTGCATTCCTCAATTCCTCGGCCGGACGGGAGACATCTCCGCGCTGCTCGACCACATCGACTATGCAGTCCAGAAGTTCGGCGTCGAACATGTGGGCATCGGCACGGACGTCGCCCACACGTCTCAGCACGCCGCGAGCGTCAAGCTGCCGAAGCGGGAGAAACGCCGCACGCGATTCGAGGCCTTGTGGCCGAAAGACGCCTTGGGCGGAACCTGGCCCCGCGCCGGCAGCCTCGGATGGACCAACTGGCCGCTGTTCACGGTCGGTCTGGTGCAGCGCGGCTACAAGGACGACGACATCCGCCGCATCCTGGGCGGCAACATGCTGCGTGTCTGCCGTGCGGCATGGGAAGCCGTGCCACAGCTCACACCACAGAATTGAAGGCAACCTGGGATCCGCGCGTGACCATCTACAATCTCTCCCGCATCTTTCGTCCGAAGAGCGTCGCGATCATCGGGGCCAGTGCGAAGCCCGGCAGCGTCGGCGCAACGGTGCTTCGCAACGTGATCGACGGCGGATTCCCCGGCGACATCTTTCCCGTCAATCCGAAATACGAATCGCTCTGCGGCCTCCCATGCTACTTCTCGATTGAAGCGGTTCCGACGACTCCAGACCTTGCGATTGTGGCCACGCCCGCGTCCACGGTTCCTGAAGTCGTGCGTTCCTGCGGTCATAAGCAGACGCAGGGCCTGATCATTCTGTCCGCGGGCTTTCGAGAAGCGGGGGCCGCGGGTGCGGCCCTCGAAGCGGAAGTGCTGCGTGCGGCGCGCGAATTCCCCGGCCTGCGGGTCATTGGTCCCAACTGCCTTGGGGTGATCGCCCCCTGGTCGAAGCTCAACGCCAGTTTCGCGGCCAACATGCCGCAGCGCGGCGCGGTCGCTTTCCTCTCGCAGTCGGGAGCGCTCTGCACGGCGGCGCTCGACCGGGCCATGAGCGACGGCCTGGGATTCTCGTACTTCGTTTCCGTCGGAAACATGATCGATGTCGATCTCGGCGATCTGATCGACTATTTCGCCGAAGACCCGGCCGTCCGGTCGATGGTGATGTACTCCGAATCCATCACGAACGCGCGGAAATTCCTGTCCGCAAGCCGTTCCTTCTCGGCGACGCGCCCGCTCGTCGCCTACAAGGCAGGGCGATTCGCGACTTCGGCCAAAGCCGCAGCCTCTCATACGGGAGCGATGGCGGGGGAAGACGCCGTCGTCGCCGCGGCCTTCCGACGAGCCGGAATCGAACGCGTGCTGGAGATCGGCAACGTCTTCGACTGCGCGGAGTACCTGGCGAAATGCCGTCCGCCGAGACGACCGCAGCTGGCCATCGTCACCAATGCCGGCGGCCCCGGCGTCATGTCGGTCGATGCGCTCCTGTCGCGCGGCGGCGAGCTCGCCACGCTCTCCCCTTCCACGCTCGAACGCCTCAATGCGCTGCTTCCCGCATATTGGTCGCACGGAAACCCCGTGGACATCCTCGGCGACGCCCCGCCGGAACGATACCGCGACGCGCTTCGCGTCGTTCTCGGCGATGATGCTGTCGGCGCTGTCCTGGTCATCCTGACGCCGCAGGCGATGACCGATCCGACGGCCGCCGGTGTCGCCGTCGCCGAAGTGGCGCGGACAGCGAAGAAGCCGATCCTCGCCGCGTGGCTGGGAGGACGCTCGGTTGCGGAAGGGGTCGAGCGGCTGAACGCCGCGGGTGTCGCGACGTTCGCCACTCCGGAGGAAGCCGTCGAGACATTCCTGCACCTCGTCTCGTATGCGGACAACCTCCGAGCTTTGTACGAGACGCCCCGCGCGCTCCCTGCTGCAAACTCATTGGCGTCGCCTCGCTTCAGCGAAGCGATCGCGACTTGCCGCACGGAAGGTCGGACCCTCCTGGACGAGCACGAATCGAAGCAGATCCTCGAGGAAGCGGAAATCCCGGTGACGACGACTCGCTTCGCGCGGACGGCCGAAGAAGCGGTCATCGCCGCGCGGGAGATCGGATTTCCCGTGGCGATCAAGCTGGTCTCTCCGCAGATCACGCACAAGTCGGACGTCGGCGGAGTCGTTCTGAACGTCGTCAGTGAAGCCGCGGTCATCGAGGCCTTCGAGTCGATTGGTCATCAGGCGAGAATCAAACGGCCCGATGCCGCCGTTTCCGGAGTGACGGTCCAGCCGATGGTCCGTATGCCCGAAGCGGTCGAGCTGATATTGGGTGCCAAGCGCGATCCCGTCTTCGGCATGGTGCTGATGGTCGGAGCGGGTGGTACGACCGCCGAGCTGTTCTCCGACCGCGCCCTCGAGCTCGTCCCCGTGACCGAGCGGCTCGCCCGGCGGATGCTGGAAAGCCTCAAGTCCTGGCCGCTCCTCAACGGCTATCGCGGTCGTCCGGGCGTCGCCCACTCCCCGTTGATCGAAGCGATCGTGAAATTCTCGGACTGGATCGTCGCTCATCCCGAAGTCGTCGAGTGCGACATCAACCCCCTGCTCGCGGGACCGGAGCGGACGATCGCGCTCGACGCGCGGGTCGTCGTCGATCCGACGGAGCGAGGTTCCAAGTCTTCCCTGAGCCACCTCGCGATCCGCCCCTATCCCCGCGAATACGAACGGCAGGAAAGCCTCGTCGACGGAACGATGGTCCGCCTGAGGCCCATCCGACCCGAAGACGAACCGCGGTGGATCGCGCTCCTTCGCTCGTGCAGCCTGGAGACGATCCGCTCTCGATTCCGACTGAGTATGTCGGAACCGACGCACGAGATGGCGGTGCGCTATTGCTTCATCGACTACGACCGCGAGCTGGCGATCATCGCGGAGGGAGTGGGCGAAGGAGACCGCCCCATGATGGGCGTCGGACGCCTCGTCTCCGACCCGGACCACCGCACCGCCGAGTTCGCCGTTCTGGTGGCCGACGCCTGGCAGGGCCGGGGCCTCGGCCTCCTGCTCACACGCACCTGCGTGGAGATCGCACGGAGTTGGGGAATCCGACAGATCCAGGCCGAGACGGATGCCGGAAACCATCGCATGGTGAGTTCGTTTCGCGAATCCGGCTGGACGCTGCGGCCATCCAAAGAGGTCGGGCGAGTGATCGCGGAGCTCGACCTGAATCTGACGAAGCCTGACTGACCCCCTCGCGAATGGGACTCTCCGACCCGGCCGCCCCATCGCTTCGATCTTCAGCAGATTCGAGGCAGCGGCGCTCCCGTCGGCTCGTCGAGCGCCTGTTCCCGACCGAGAGAGCGCCGCACCACCACGGGAGTTCCCTCAAACGGCCGTACCAATCCGATGGCTGCGGCCTCGCGGGACACGTCGACCATCCGCAGCGCCATGACTGCGGCATCAGCGGCTTCGCCGGGAACAGCACAAATCATCGTCCCTTCGCAGGCCAGGTGGAGCGGGTCGAGCCCCAGCACCTCACTCACGCCTCGGACGACATCCGACGGCGGGAGCTTCTTTTCATCAACCCACATCGTGTGTCCGCACGCCTCGGCGTACTCGTGCAGCACGGCCGCCACGCCGCCTCGGGTGGCGTCCCGCATCGCCCGGATTGTCACGCCTGCAGTCCGAAGCGCCACACAGGCCGGAGTGAGCGTCGCGCAGTCGCTCTCGGGGGCGGGTTCGAAGGCAAGCGATTCGCGGGCTGCCAGAATGGCGACGCCGTGACGGCCGACGGGACCCGTGACGATCAGCACGTCGCCCGGTTGCAATGACCCGGGTCCTGGCGGCGGCGAAGGCGTCAACCGGCCGATCCCGGACGTGGTGATGAACAGACCGTCGGCCGCGCCCCGGGGAACGACCTTCGTATCACCCGTCACGATCTCGACGTCTGCTTCTTGCGCCGCGCTGGCAATGCTCGAAAGAACCCGGTCAAGAATGTCTATCGGAAGCCCTTCTTCGAGAATGAGGGACAGGCTGAGCCACCGTGGGACAGCGCCGCTCACGGCGAGGTCGTTGACTGTCCCGAAGACGGCGAGCCGTCCGATGTCGCCGCCGGGAAACTCCAGCGGAGAAACGACGAAGCTGTCGGTCGTGAATGCCAGCCCCGACTCCCCCGCAGGAAGCCACGCCGCATCATGCTGCGTCCCCCTCGGCTCGCAACTCAGAAGCGGCAGAAGCCGCTCTCGAAGCCACTGACGCATGACGCGACCCCCTTCTCCCAGCGCCAGGCTGATGCGTCCGTCCGATCTCTTGTCAGGCAGAGGACATGAGAACGCCGCTTTCGACATGGCGTGCTTCGCATCGTGAGGGAGTGATGCCGCGCGACTCTTGGACGGCGGCTGAGGACAACTCAGGATTGAGCCCGAGGCTCGGTGTGACGATATCGGTAATACGCTGCACAGGCCCCTTCTGACGAGACCATCGGGGCCCCGAGCGGCGACTCGGGACGGCAGCGCACTCCAAACTCCGGACATTCGGACGGCCGGATGCGGCCGGTCAGCACATCGCCCGAGCGGCACTCGGGTTGAGGGGCGGACATCATGACACGGTTGAGCGGAAAGCGTTGGAATGCGTCGAAGCGAGACCATTGGGGTCTCAGGACGAGCCCCCCGCCCGGGATGACGCCTAGTCCGCGCCAGGCGGCATCGGCGACCGAGTAGACACGGTCGACGATCCCGCGGGCCTGTGCGTTCCCCTCATCCTCAACAGCGCGGTGATAACCGTTGACGACGCGGCATTCGCCCGCTTCCAACTGTCGCACCGTTTCCAGCAACCCCGCCAGCAGGTCGACCGGTTCGAAGCCGGTCACCACGATCGGAACGCGAAACGCCGTTGCCAACTCTTCATACTGTCGAAATCCCATCACCGTGCAGACATGCCCGGCCGCGAGAAACCCCTGCACCCGGCAATGAGGATCCCGAAGTATGGCGTGCATCGCCGGCAGGACGCGGACGTGGGCGGTCAACACGCTGAAGTTCTCAAGTCCCAGGCGATCGGCCTGCAGCACCGCCAGCGCCGTGGAAGGCGCCGTCGTTTCAAACCCGACGGCGAAGAAAACCACCTGCCGATCGACGTTCTGGCGGGCGATTTCGACGGCATCGAGCGGGGAATAGACGATGCGGACCGAGCCCCCGTCCGCTCGGGCGGACAGTAGACTGCGGTTGCTCCCCGGAACGCGCAGCATGTCGCCGAAGCTCGCGACCAGGACCCCGGGTTCGAGCGACAGCCCGATGGCGAAGTCGATCGCTTCGGCCGGCGTGACGCACACCGGGCAGCCCGGCCCATGAATTAGCTCCACACAATCCGAGAGTGCCTCATCAATCCCGTGCCGAAGCAGGCTGTGCGTCTGCCCCCCGCACACTTCCATCACCGTCCACCGACGCGTCGCCACGCTCCGGATCTGCTGGATCAACGCATTGGCCAGATCGGGATCGCGATACTCATCAACGAATCTCATGAGAGTCGTCCCCCGCAAGATCGTCTGACCCGTCCTGTGCGATGGCCGACAACTCGCTCAACAGCCGCTGCGCTTCGTCCGCCCGGATCCGCGCAATCGCAATCCCCGCATGCACGATGACATACTCGTCCACCTCGGCTTCCAGTACACACGCCATGTGGCACACGCGGCGCACCGCGCCGAACTCGATCTCGGCCCGCGCGAAGAGGGGATCCCGATCGATCCACCGCACGACTTTCCCGGGAACGCCGAGGCACATCAGATCTCGTCTCCTGAGGCTATTCGCGCGAGGGCGATAGCCAACTGGCCGGCAGCCAATCCGCCGTCATTGGGAGGAATAACGCCCGGAAGACCAACAATCCGCCCGGCCGCCCGAAGTCGTTCCGCCAGAAGCTCGGTCAGCCGTCGATTCTGAAAGACGCCCCCCGTCAGCACAACCGGCAGACCAGGGAACCGTTCGCACAGCCTGGCGACGCCATCCGCCAGGCCACGATGAAACCGCATCGCCATCCGCCCCGCAGCTTCTCCGCGATTCCGGTCGGCCGTTACTTCACGCAGCATCGGCGACCAGTCGAGCGTCGGAACAGCGCCTCCTTCGATGTCGAACGGGTAGCGCCCCGGCTCGCGGCCATCGCAATGCGACTCCAACAGCATCGCCGGGCGGCCCTCTTCGTCGGCGTGCGTGCAGTCGAGGATGAGAGCTGCGGCGGCATCAAACAGTCGACCGGCGCTCGTCGTCTCGGGGGTGAATCCTGCGAAGCGAGGTCGACTCTCACGGCACATCGCGCCAATCCGCTCAGCCTCACGCGGGTCAATGCCGGACCAATGCGGGAACTCGGCGGACGTGGTCAACATGTCGGCTTCCGCAAGCAGTGCAACGGCCGCACGCCAGGGCTCGCGAATGGCGCGTTCACCCCCCGGCAGTCGAAATCGCCGCAGGTGAGCGGCGCGCCGATAACCGGTCGCCGTGCATCGCAGAATCTCGCCTCCCCAGACTGTCCCGTCGGTTCCGTAGCCGGTTCCATCAAAAGCGATACCCAGCACTTCGCGATCGAGCCAGCCATGCTCGCTCATCGCCGCGACCACGTGCGCATGATGGTGCTGCACGGCCAGCTTCGGCAGCGGACTTTCCGCGGCGAACCGGGTGGTGAAGTAGTCGGGATGCAGGTCGTGAACGAGAAACTGCGGTTCACAGCCGAGCAGCGCCGTCAACTCGCCGAGGTTTTCACGGAATCTTCGTCGGGTCGCGGGCGAATCGAGATCGCCCAGATGAGGGCCGAGAATCGCCTGCCGGCCGTTGCTGACCGCGATCGCCGATTTCTGATGTCCGCCAAGAGCCACCACCCCAGGGTCAACTGCCGTTGACCCCTGGAATGGCCAAGGCGCCAGCGGCAGGGGAAGGGGGGCGAGCCCGCGGGCCAGTCGGAGCGTCACACGCCGGCCGGCGATCACCCGCACCACGCTGTCATCGACTCGATGCTCGATATCGCGATCGTGATGAAGGAACGCGTCCACCGATTCGCCCAGGCACTCCTGCGCCTCGGCGATGTCGCACGTCAGCGGGTCGCCGCCGGAGTTGCCGCTGGTGGCGGCCAACGGGCGGCCCGCGTCCCGCAGCAGCAGGGCATGCAGCGGCGTCGTCGGCAACATCACGCCAACGTCCCGTAGTCCCGGATGAATCTGCTGAGACAGCCGCGCGTCGTCGCGCGCACGCAGAAGGACGATCGGGTTCGCCGCATCGAGGAGCGCCGCACGCTCCGCCGGTTCGACATCACCAATCCGTTCGGCCGCCGCCAGCGAGTCGACCATCACGGCGAGCGGCTTCGTCGGACGCGACTTCCGCGCTCGAAGCCGTGCGACGGCGGAATCATTCGTCGCGTCGCAAAGGAGCTGATATCCCCCGAGGCCGCGGAGCGCAACAATTCCGCCCTCCTTCAGAATGGCGGCGGCCGCGGCCAGTGCTTCGGGTGCAGTATTCCCCGGCGAGCCCTCAAGTGGGTCTCCCCATGCAGGCCCTCGAACGGTCGGCTCGAGCCAGATCCGTGGACCGCATGCGGGGCAACAGATCGTCTGGGCGTGGAATCTCCGGTCCGCGGGGTCGTCATGTTCGGAACGGCAGGCATCGCACATCGGAAAGGCGGTCATCGAGGTGAACCGCCGCTCGTACGGCATTGCCGCGAGGATCGAGTAGCGCGGGCCGCAGACCGTGCAACTGGTGAATGGATATCGAAAGCGGCGATCGGTCGGTACGAAAAGCTCGCGAAGACAGTCGTCGCAGAGGACGCGGTCCTGCGGAACCGTGGCCGCCAAGCGAATTCCGTGACTCGGGCCCTTCGCGTCCTCCGTCACAACGAACGCCGTCCGGCCGAGGACATCAGCGGGTGCCCGGTCCAGTCGTTCCACGGACGCCACGGCAGGCAATGAATCAAGGAGATGATCGTCAAACCGTTCGAGCGAAGTTCGCAATCCTTCGACGATGACCGTCACGCCGGCGGCATCGTTCGAGACGTGTCCCGCCAGGCTCAACCTGGCGGCAAGCCGGGCGATCGCCGGGCGAACCCCCAGGCCCTGCACACGGCCGGAAAGTCGATACCGTCGCGCGACGATCGAATCGGCGTTATCCGGCATGGCACGACGTCCGCAAACGCCCCAGTTCCTCGTCGAGAAACGCGCACCACGCATCCACGCCATTCCCCTCGCGGCACGAGACGGGGATGGCTTTGATGTCCGGTTGAATTTTCCGAGCATCTTCGACCGCGGCGTTCACATCGAACGGAACGTAGGGGAGCAGGTCGAGCTTGTTGATGACCAGCGCCTGACTGGTGCGGAACATCTTGGGATACTTGGCGGGCTTGTCGTCTCCCTCGGTGACGCTCAGAACGACCACGCGGAGATGCTCAGCCAGATCATGAGAGGCCGGACAGACGAGATTGCCGACATTCTCAATGAACAGGAAATCGAGTTCGAGCGGACCGAGCGCTTCAAGCCCCCGCTGGACGAGCGGAAGTTCAAGATGGCAGGCCCCTCCCGTCGTCAGCTGCACGACGGGAGTCCACGGCGCCAGCCGCTGGGCGTCGCGATCGGTCGCGATATCCCCCACCAGCACCGCCATGCGTCGGGCTCCATTCCAATAGCGGGCCGTCGCTTCCAGCAGGCTCGTCTTGCCCGCCCCGGGTGACGAAAGGAGATTGACGACGAGCGTGCCGCGACGCCGAAAGCCGTCGCGCAGCTCGGCCGCGGCGCGGCGGGCGTCCGCCAGGACTTCCGATCCAATGGGAACAGTGCGGACTGTCATTCCGGAACGCTCTCTTCCTCGATCTCGATGCTCGCCAGCCGGACCGTGTCTCCCTCGACGATATCGAGGCTCGTCGAATGGCAACACGGACATTGAAAGCGAAGATCCTTGAGAATCACCACCCGCTCGCAGTCGCGGCATCGGGCCGTCAATGGGACATGCTCGATCATCAGGACACAATCGGGCGAGATCGTTTCCGCTTTCAACTCATCAAACGCCGATTGGACCAGGATCGGTTCAACTCCCGCCAACTCGCCGACCTGGAGCCGGATGCTCCGAATGCGATGGGCTCGCTGCTCCCGGGCGATTCGTTCGACCTGCTTGAGAATCGTTGCGACGAGCGAGCGCTCATGCACGGCCGACCTCGCTGCGCAGTTCGGCGACGACCTTTTCCACTGAAGCCGCAGCCGCCTCTGAAAGACCCTCCCCGCAACGGCACGCGCCGATCTCGATTCCGATGATCTCGACCCGAGACGGCAACGTCCCCAATCGCGTTGCGGTCTGAAGGACTTCCGCCAATCCGAGATCGTGGCTTCCCGCCCCCCTCAGCGCGGTCAGCGGCACTGCCGGCCAGCGCCAGCGCACGATCG
The DNA here is from genome assembly GCA_020850695.1 of Planctomycetaceae bacterium. Taxonomy (GTDB): domain Bacteria; phylum Planctomycetota; class Planctomycetia; order Planctomycetales; family Planctomycetaceae; genus JADZEF01. Next base: position 38,226 of record JADZEF010000395.1, read on the forward strand.
AGCCGGGCGCTCCCGCGCCGCGGCAGGCATCGATGACGATCAGCCGGTCGACGCCTTCAAGCCAGTCGAACAGGTCGACCGCCGTGGACGCCTTGCGGATGATCCAGTCGGGTCGGCTGGATTCCAGCTCCTCGGCGACCGTCCAGGCGACACGATCATCGCCGTGAGGGCTGCCGAGTCCGACGAGCAACTGCTGGGAAACCGCACACATCCGAAACCCTCGCGGGTCAAACTCAGGGAGTTGGCGTGACGTTCGACGGCGATGCGATCGGATCGAGAGACCTTTCCCCGCGATCGATGTGAATCTTCAAAAAGTGCGTCGAGCAACTGATGCACGGGTCGTAGCTGCGGACGAGCCGCTCGCACTGCCGGCCCAGATTGTCGTCTGTTTCGGCGAGGATCGTGGGGATGAGATGCCTCAGGTCCTCCTCGATCTGGCGCTGGTTCTGCGACGTGGGAGGAACGATGGTGGCGAATGCGATCTTCCCTTGTTCGTCAATTCGATACCGATGATAGAGCATGCCGCGCGGCGCTTCGGTCGCCGCAGCGCCTTCTCCCGCCCGCGGCTTGTAAGTGACGCGAGAGGTGCGGGGCGGAGCATAGTTCGTGAGGATCTGCAGGGCCTCCTCATAGGCGTGAATCAGTTCGAGGCCGCGGGCGATGAGGCTTTTGTAGGGATTGCGACAGGAGGGCTCGAAGGCGATCTCGTCGGCGACGCGTCGTGCGGTCGGCGAGAGACGGTCGCGGTTGAGGGTGACGCGGGCGAGGGGTCCGACGAGATAGGAGCTTCCGTCGCGGCGTCGTGCGGCGTGCAGGGCCGTGGAATGGGGAACATGAATTTCTTCGAACTCGGTTTCGAAGTCGCTCGCCGGGAGGGACAGCCCGCTGTTCGAGACGATGCGTCCCTCGTTCATCGGATATTCGTCGGGATGCGACAGCGCGATCATCTCATAGGGGCGTTCGAAGTGAGGATACGGGAAGCCTGCGATCCAGCGCGTCGTTTCGGCCGCCGCCTGGACGCCCCACTCGAAATCGGGAATGAGTGCGGCAAGCTCGTCCCGCTTCGGGCACCGATAGAAGCCGCCGACCGCCACATTGATGGGATGAATGGCTCGCCCGCCCAGCGTTTCGAGAAGCTGATTGCCGTGCTTCTTCAGACGCAATCCGCGGCCTAACTCGGTGGGATAGTCGCGGGCCATTTCAAGCCCGCTGTCGTAGCCGAGAAAGTCGGGAGCATGCAGCAGGTGCATATGGAGCGCGTGGCTCTCGATCCATTCGCCGCAATAAAGCAACCGCCGCAGCTGCCGAATCTCCGATGGAACAGTAACGCCCAGTGCGGCTTCGAGCGCGTGCACCGAGGTCATCATGTAGGCCACGGGACAGATCCCGCAGATCCGCGCGGTGATGTCGGGAACTTCTTCGAGCGGTCGCCCGCACAGAAACGCTTCGAAGAAACGGGGCGGCTCGTAGATCCGGAGCTTGAGCTCCTCGATCCGGTCTCCCTCGAGGCGGATGTCGAGCGCCCCTTCCCCTTCCACGCGGGCCAGCGCTTCAATCCGGATTGTTCTCGTTTCGCTCGCCATCGCTTTGGTTTCAGCCCAGGGATTACTTTGTCCGCCGTGCCGCGTCGGTCTTTGCCTGCCTGTTACCCGCCGAACTTCCATCGGAAGGACGCGGTCCGTCGACGTCTCATTTGTCATTCCCTCCGACCTGATCTGACGAATGGCTCGTTGCCGCCATCCGTTCGAGTCTTTCACTCTCGCTGCGGAACGAGGGGGCGTAGCCGTTGAAGTTCCGCATCAGGGGGACGAGCTGCTGCGGGGCGTGGCCATGCTGCATCCACCAGTCGTTGAGGCTGGAGGGATTGGCCTGCGCAGCGGGCCCGTAGCATCCATAGCAACCGCGATCGAAGTGCGGGCAGAGAGCCCCGCACCCCGCATGCGTCACGGGGCCGATGCACGGAATTCCCTGGGCGACCGTGACGCACACCGTTCCGCGGCGCTTGCAGTCCAGGCACACGCTGTGATTCGGCGTTCTTGGCGTCCGGCCGGCGATCAACGACGACAGGACTTCGACCAGTTGATGGTGATTGATGGGACAACCGCGCAGCTCGAAATCGACCTTCACATGATCGGCGATGGCGGTCGACGTCGAGAGCGTCCGGATGTATTCAGGACGCGCATAGACCGCACGCAGGTACTCTTCACTGCTCGCCCAGTTGCGGAGCGCCTGGATTCCGCCCGACGTGGCGCACGCGCCGATGGTCATCAGGAACTTCGACTGGCGGCGGACCTCCTGGATCCGCTCGGCGTCGTGGGGAGTGGTGATGGAACCTTCAACGAGCGTGACGTCATAAGGCCCTGGAAGCACGCGGCTGCTGGCTTCGAGGAAGTAGGCGATCTCCACCGCTCCGGCGATGGCCAGCAGTTCGTCCTCGGCGTCCAGAAGAGAGAGCTGGCATCCGTCGCAGGAGGCGAACTTGAAGACCGCGAGGCGAGGCTTTCCGGACATCACAGCCCCTCCACGTTCAGGAATGGGGCGATGCGGTCATAGCGGAAGACCGGACCTTCCCTACAGACAAAGTTCGGCCCCCATTGGCAATGACCGCACAGGCCGACGGCACACTGCATGTTCCGCTCGGCCGAAAGCCAGAGGTTCTCCGCCGGGATGCCGCGATCGAGCGCCGTCAAAGCGCAGAACCGCATCATGATCTCGGGACCGCACATAAAGACCGTCGTTTGTTGCGGGTCGGGAAGCGTGAGACGATCGAGCAGCAGCGTGACGACGCCGACCGCCCCTTTCCATTGGCCATCGGCCCGGTCGACCGTCGTGAGGACCTTCATTCCACCGCGTTCCCACTCGGCCCTTTCGGCAGGATAGAGCAAGGTGTCCGGCGACCGCGCCCCGCACAAAAGCGTCAGCGACTCATATCGGTCGCGCTGGGCCAGGAGCGCGAGGATGGCCGGACGAAGCGGCGCCAGCCCGATGCCGCCGGCGATGAGAATGACGTGCGACCCGACGGCCTGCTCCAGCGGCCACGACGTTCCGTACGGGCCGCGAAGCCCGATCACGCTCCCGTGCGTCTGCCGGAACAGGAGCCTCGTGACGTTGCCTGCCGCACGAATCGTATGATCGAGCGGGCCAGCCCCATTCGGATCGGCGCTCAGTGAGATCGCCACTTCGCCCGCTCCGGGAACCCAGAGCATGTTGAACTGCCCGGGTTCGAATCGATAGGACGCGGCGAGTTCCTCGGATTGCAGGCGAAGCCGGAACGTGGCGACGCCGGCCACCTCCAAAGTGATCGACTCGATCACCGCCGGATGCGATTGCCACGGGTTGATGCCGGTCTGCAAAGTCATGGATTCAGGTTGCTGCCGGAGACACGGGAGGGCGTTGAAGTCCGTCGGACGATCGAATCGCTGCCACTTCTTCCGTCAGATCAATTCCTACAGGACACCAGGTGATGCAGCGCCCGCATCCCACGCAGCCGGAGACGTCGAACTGATCGAACCAGGACGCGAGCTTGTGCGTGAGCCATTGCCGGTAACGCGAGCGGACGTCGTTGCGGACGGGGCCGCCGTTCATATAGCTGAAGTCGAGATTGAAACAGGAATCCCACTGCCGTTCGCGCCGCGCCTGGTCTCCCGTCAGATCGGAAACGTCTCGCACCGAGTGGCAGAAGCAGGTGGGACAGACCATCGTGCAGTTAGTGCACGAGAGGCAGCGCTGGGCCACGTCGCTCCACCGGGGGTGCTCGAGGTTCTGCAGGAGCAGGTCTCGGATGCCGGTTGTGTCCATCCTTCGCTGGATCTGGTCGACGGCGTTCTGTCTTCGGGCCTCGGCTTCACGAGTATGATCTTCCGCAGCTTCAACGAGCGGGAGGCGGGCGGCGAGCGCTTCACCGGCCGGCGAACCGACCTCCACGAGAAACCCGGCCGGCAGCTCGGTCAGGGCCAGGTCGAAGCCCCTGGTGCAGCGCGGCCCCGTGCCCATCGAGGTGCAGAAACAGGTGCTGGCCGCCTGAGTGCAGTTGACGGCGATGATGAAGGCCTGGTCGCGGCGGGCCTTGTAGACGGGATCGACATAGGGACCATGCAGGAACGTCCGGTCCTGAACGGCGATGGCGGCGAGTTCACAGGCCCGCACCCCCAGAAACGCGTACTTCGGCGGATCGTTCTTTCCGTCCGAAATCGACCAGCCGTCGGGCGTGCGCTCCGCGGTCGACACTGTGACCAATGGCGGGAACAGGTACTTCTTCCAGGAATGCGGGCCGACCGTAAATCCGAAGTACGCGTCGTCGGTTCGCCGTTCGAGCCGATATTGCCCCGGCCCTTGCGTCTCGGTCCATCCTTTCGGCAGGTCATCCGTCGACCGGATTTCCGAGTAGACGATCGCCCCCTGATCGACGGTGGGGCCGACGACTTCGTAGCCGTCGGCGCGCAACGTCTCGATCAGCCTCGACAGTTCGCCGCGAGGCAGGAACCAAGTGGTTTGGAGCGGCAGGTTCGTCATGGCGTCCAGGAATCGGTGGCCTCGGCGAAGACATCGAGCAGTTGCAGTCGCGTCGCCAGCAGTCGGCGCGAGAGGGCGACGGACAGCTGGCGATAGAAGAAATATCCGATCTCATGATCCTGATCGCACAACGCGAGAAGATCCGTGGCCGGGAAGCGAAACGTGCGCACCTCGTCCATGGCGACCGCCGCGGCCGTCATCGGACGTTCGCCCCGCGCGGCCGACCATCCCAGGAGGTCGCCGGGACCCAGCGTCAGAATCGGGACTCGACGCCGCCCGGGCACATTCATATCCAGGGAGACATGACCCCATTCGAGAACGAAAATGTCCGACGCGATTTCGCCTTCGCGAAAGATAATGCTCCCCGCAGGATACTCCACCTCGACCGCCAGGTCGGCAAGGCGATGGAGCACATGCGGCGGCATGCCTTCGAAAAACCGGGTTTGAGAGAGTCGGTCGGCGAGAATCTGGCTCATGACTCGAACTCCGGCGGGAAGGAGCGACTTCAGTCGCGCGGCGTTCATGGTATCGTGCATTCGCTGACGGCTTGCAAGACGTGGCATGGCGCCAACTTGCCGTCTTTGCTGTGTCGCCGTTCGCCATGCCGGATCTCACCATTGGTTTTCTGCCGTCGGAAATTCTGAAAGCAATCGATGACGACGACCATTTCCGGACCGGGACAACCCGCGTTCTGGACTCGAAAGGAAATCCTGATTGCGGGGCTCGCCCTGGTCGGGATCACGGCTCATCTGGTGCTGCGGTTCGCGACGAATGTCACGGGGCCGGCCAGAATCGCCCCGCTGCTCGCCACACTGGTGATCGGCGGCGCGCCGCTGGTGTTCGATCTGCTGCGCGATCTGATTCGTGGCAAATTCGGTTCCGATCTCCTCGCGGGGATTTCGATCATTACGGCCCTGGTGCTGGGGGAGTATCTGGCGGGGGCAATTGTCGTCCTGATGCTCTCTGGCGGAACGGCTCTGGAAAGTTACGCCGTCCGGAGCGCGTCGTCGGTCCTTGAAGCCCTTGCACGTCGCATGCCAACCGTCGCCCACCGGAGTGGCGATTTGCAAGCCGACATCCCGCTCGAGGAGGTTGCGATCGGCGACATGCTGATCGTGCTGCCGCACGAGGCCTGCCCGGTCGATGGGACGGTGGTCGAAGGGCACGGCGTGATGGACGAATCGTACCTGACCGGCGAACCGTATCTGATGTCGAAGACTCCCGGGTCCGCGGTCTTGTCCGGAGCCATTAATGGAGAGAACGCACTGACGATCCGTGCGGACCGCGTCGCCGGGGATTCACGGTATGCGCGGATCATGCAGGTCATGCAGCAGTCCTCGCAGCAGCGTCCACAGATCCGGCGGCTGGGCGATCAACTGGGGGCCTGGTACACGCCGCTGGCGGTGGCGATCGGACTGATCGCCTACGCTGTCAGCGGCAGCCCCGAACGGTTCCTGGCGGTGATGGTCGTTGCGACTCCCTGCCCGTTATTGATAGGCATTCCCGTCGCCATCATCGGGTCGATTTCGCTGGCGGCGCGTTGCGGGATCATCGTTCGAGACCCGGCCGCGCTGGAGCGGCTCGACACCTGCACGACGGCGATCTTCGACAAGACGGGAACGCTCACTTACGGTCATCCCCGACTGATCGAAGTCGTGACCGGAGCGGGATTCCAGCGAGACGACGTGCTGACGATGGCGGCCGGCCTGGAGCGATATTCCAGGCATCCGCTGGCCGCGGCCGTCGTGGACGCTGCCCAGGAGGCCGGGCTGAGCATTCCCAATGCGACGCAGATCAGCGAGCCGCCGGGCGCCGGATTGACCGGCGTCATCGCGGGACGCCGCGTCCAGCTGACGAGCCGCAAGCTTGTGAGCGCGCGATCGGAAGCGATCGCCGCAACGATTCCCCCGCAGGGGGGCGGCATGGAATGCGTCGTCCTCATCGAGGATCGATTCGCGGCGCTGCTCCGTTTTCGTGACGAGCCACGGCGGGAAGGAAAGCAGTTCATCCGGCATCTTGGGCCGCGGCACGGCATCCGCAAGATCATGCTCGTCTCGGGCGACCGGGAGTCCGAAGTGGCCTGGATTGCGGAGCGGGTCGGCATCCCGGAGGTGGCCTTCAGTCAGAGTCCCGAGCAGAAGCTGGCGATTACGCGCCACGAAACCACACTGGCGCCGACGGTGTTCGTCGGGGACGGAATCAACGACGCCCCGGCGCTGCTTGCGGCCACGGTGGGCGTCGCGTTCGGACAGAACAGCGACGTCACGAGCGAAGCGGCCGGGGCCATTATTCTCGACAGTTCGCTGGAGCGGTTCGATGAGTTGCTGGCCATCAGCGAGAGGATGCGGAAGATTGCGTTGCAGAGTGCGGTAGGCGGAATGGCGGCGAGCGTGGGCGGGATGGTCCTGGCGGCGACCGGATTGCTGTCTCCGGTCGCCGGCGCGGTGACCCAGGAAGTGATCGACGTCATCGCCGTTCTGAACGCCCTGCGCACCGCATTTCCGCCCGGCGATCTGGTCGACTTCGGGAAGTCGGCCGGAGCCGGCGTGGGGCGTCCGCGGGCAGAGTAGTGGCCTCAGCGAGGCGGCGTGGGTGCGAGATTATTCGGACGCCTTCCGCTCGGAGTCGGCCGGCTTCCGGAACTCTTTGTGGCATCGGATGCAGCTGATGGTCATTTCCATGTAATTCAGGGCCGAGGCGTCGAGGTTCTTGTTGGCGGAGCTGGCTTTCAGACGGCCAAGCACCCGGCGAAATTCGGCGCTTTGATCGAGCCACGCCTGGTCGTCGCTGAGCTTCCACTCCTCGGCAACCGTGATCGCCTGCAGACGCAGCGTCCCCTTTGTGATCTTGGCGAAGTCTTCGGTGACCAGTCCGTCGAGGATGTCCTGGCTGGCTCCGAGTTTCGCCCGCATGAATGCATTCAAAGGGGGGCGGTCCTTCTTGACTGGGCTTGCGTCCGCCGCCGCGTTCTGAGAGTTCCCGGGATGGGGCACCGCAAGAAGGGCGGCCGCCGCGAGAACGAAGACGCTTCCCCAGATCATTCGTGCGCGAGACATGAGTTGCTCCTGGTCGATCGAGTCTTGTGAATCCGTGCTTGACGCCGTTCACGTCGCCACGAACTGATGTCCTTCGGGCCTCACCGTGAGGACCGGACACGGGGCGGCGCGGACGACGCGCTCGGCGACGCTTCCGAGAAACAGATGCGACAATCCCGAGCGGCCATGGGTGCCCAGGACAATTAAATCAATCTGCGTTTCCATGGCAAACTTCGTGATTTCCTGCCACGGATTGCCCCATCGCACTTCGCGAGTGACGGACTTGATATTCCACGATCCGCCGGGAAGTTCCGCCAGCTTCGATTTGGCTTGTTCGGTCAATTCCTCGCGCAGCTGTTCGGGCGGGGGAAACCCGAGATCGGTCGCCGTCAGCGCGAGGTTGAAGTCCTGCGCGACGTGGAGCACGAACAACTCCGCGTCGAACCGCTCCGCGAGGACGCTGGCATACTTCAGGCTGGCGGCGGCGCTGTCGCTGAAATCGGTGGGCGCCAGGATCCGTTTCAATGAGATGCGTTGGGCCGACTCACTCATGGCAATGCGCTTCCAGGCCAGAGAAGACAATCCCGGAGAGGACGATTTCGTCATTCCGGCGGGAGAATGGCGGCGTCAGGGGATCTCGCCGAGCGTGGCGGGCGATTGATCGCGGAGGACTCTGCCGATGTCGCTGAATTCGGCGGCCAGAGACTTCAGGATGTCATCCAGGGTGAGGATTCCGACGAGTCCCGTTTCGGCGTTGACCACGGGAATCCGCCGGCAACCTCCGCGGCGCATGATTCGCAGCGCGTCTTCGACCGAACTCTCTTCCGTCACCGCTTCGATGTCGCGGGTCATCACCTGCCGGACCGTTGTGCCGACGGGCTCGACGCCGCGCGCCAGGACTCGGACAACGAGGTCTCGGTCGGTCAGAATCCCAAGGGGTTGATTGTGCGGGTTCACCACCACCAGCGTCCCGACGTTTCGGTCGCTCATCCGGCGCGATGCGGAGAGAACGGATTCTTCCGGAGCAACCGTGTCGACCGACTTCGTGCAGATGCGGCCTGCGTTCATGTGGGCGTCCTCGTTCGTGGATTCCGAAGACATCCCGTGCTTGATTCGGGGTGCTTGTTCGGAACGAGAAGGTCATTCGATGGTATGGACGTTCGAAATGCAGGTCCCGTGCCATGTCCGTATCGAGAGGCTGAATGCGGCGAATATGTGCGACACCGAGCGGGTTGGATTATTGTTAGGGTATCCGGTGTGCGGGCTCGCACACATCTTGTGACGTCGGCGCGCCGGTTCGCTCAGCGCGAGCACAACAGGAACTGGGAAACCGATCGACCGTCGTCTGCGGCTTCAGCTGCTGTGGTACGGCGATGAGGGTGGTTACAATGGCAGTCGTGATCGCGTCCGTGTGAAGAGGTGGCCGCCTGGGAAGGTCCTCTTTCGGCATTTCTCGTGAGACCGGGTGATCGTCGCGTCGTTTCTTTGTGGGCTCTTGAAACCCGTCTGTGAAGCGGCACACGCTCAAATTCGAGGATTCGACGATGAGTCAGACGCCCCGGTTTCAGCTTCTGATCGTAGATGACGACCGCGAACTGCGGGAGACGATGGCCTCGTGGTTTTCCGATACCTGCATCGTGCAGACGGCTTCGTCGGGGGAGGAAGCCCTGGCGCTGGTCGAGCGGCAGTCGTTCGACGTCGGCATTTTCGACATGGTGATGCCCGGGATGACGGGC
>JADZEF010000396.1 GCA_020850695.1 Planctomycetaceae bacterium
GAAGACGGTTCGATACGAGTGTGCTAAGTGTGGCAAGGAACTGAAGATTCTCGTGACGCCGAAGGACACCTGACACCCCCTCGTCCCCCAAGGCGAGGCAACGAACCCGACGGAGCGACTGAATGGGACGCATGATGCCCACCAAAGCGAACATCGACAAGCACCCTTCCTTGGCTCGGGTGGGATCAATGCCTGTCGTCACGGACGATCCACGGGACGCAATCCTTCAGGAAGTGCAGAAGCTCGCGACATGGTTCATGGACAAGCGACGTTCGGATATCGCCGATATGTTCCGTCGTGAGGACGGGTCACTTGACGACTACCTGCAAAGGGTTGCCCTGCGATTCATCCGAACGCGAGCCGAAGCGAAGATCGGGGAGTTCAAGATATCGACCCTCGCCATCAGGACGGCAATCGCGGAAATGTCCCTGACACTCAAAATCAGGAACTACCAGAAGAACAACCGCGGAGTTCAGCCGACCAACGCTGGCGACTTTCGCGACAAGCACGGAAGGGATTACGCGCCATCCCGCGACGAGCCGCAGATGGTGGAAATCAACGACGAGTGCGAATGGCTCCTTGAGGACATGAAGCCCCGGTGGCGCGACATCCTGTTGAGAAGGGCGAACGGCGAGATTCTCGACGACATCGCCAAGGATCAAGGCGTCAGTCGTCAGGCTATCAATCACCTAGAGCAAGCCGCGATTGCCCACATTCAACAGAAACTCGACGCCAGAATCCCACCGGGGAAGTATGTGTCGAAGAAATTCCCGAAGGACACATGCGTCATCGTTTGCCCGGATGGTCGCATCGTCCACAGGACGGCGAGCGGAGACATGATCCCGATGGACATTCCGTCGCGGTGGGCAGTTAAGTTTGTGCTGACCGGAGACTGGAAGCGGCCGAGTGCTGCGGCAGGGCGACCGAAGAAGAAACCCGACGGAGCGACGACATGAGCGAGATTATCACGCCGGAATGGCTGCGTTCCCGAGGATTCCGAATCTGTTCAACAGACGCTGACATCCGACCGCACATGGTCATTGTATTCGGGAAGGCGCACGAATCCGCCTTGGAAGTTTCCAACTCCCTGCTGCGGGGATGGACGGTGTGGGCGCGTTCTGACATCGCACACAGCCGATGCCGGTTCATCTATCTTCGCACCGTCGAACGCACTGACCAAATGGAGCGGCTTTGTCTCGGGTTGACTGACGAACTATTGCCGCACGTCGACTTCGATCGCGAGAGGTTCCGCGAGGACTGGGAACTCGAATCGTCCGAATGCAAAAGGCGATACGCGGAATACTGCAAGGATGGTCGGTTGGGCCACATCCCCGGCTGATTTACACCCTCGAACCCGACGGAGCGACGACATGAGAGAGAGACGCAAGTCCCTACAGCGTGCTGAAACCGAGTTCGTGGCCTGCTGGTGCGACGAGGGCTTCCTCAATCGGGGACTGCGAGACCCGCACTGTCCCTATCACTCAGGCGGTGGCTGGGAAGCGGAGGAAGAGATCGCACGGTTGCGTGGGCTGATGCGGGACGCTGGGTGGCACGAATCGACTTACAAGCCTGACGGAGCGACGACGTGAAGATTCTATTCCTCGACATCGACGGCGTGCTGAACGATCACCGCCCCTACGCTGGCGGATTCTGCCGCATCGAAAGCCATCTCGCCGACCGCCTGCAAGCCGTCCTGATGGAGACCGACGCGCGAATCGTCATCTCGTCAGCATGGCGGTACATGGTGCATCAAGGCTCAATGCTCCAGTCCGGGTTCCGGAATCTGCTCTACAGCCACGGAATCGACGGCGGGCGGATGGTAGGGATCACGGGACTCGACCGATCAACGGAGAGTGAATGTCGCGGAGAACTCATCTCGGAATGGATAGCCGGGAACGTGTTCGAGCCGCTGACCTATGCCGTCGTCGATGACTTGGACTTAGGGATCACGAAGTGCGGACACCCGTTCGTCCAGACGGACGGCAAGGTGGGACTGACAGAATCCGACGCCGCACGGTTGGTAGCGATACTTTCAGACGGAGCGACTGAATGATCACAGAGACGCCGAAACCGAGTGTAGAGAGACGGATGGAGTTCCTTCGCCTATTGCGGAAAGCCGCAGTGAAGGTGGCAGAAGACCCGGACCTGTGCGGTTGCTGCGCCTCAGTCTCCTATGCCGTCTTCGCCATTTTCGGTGGTGAGTTTATTGAGGGCGAGGTGGAAGGTGGTCCGCACTTCTGGAACCGACTTCCGGACGGCACAGAGGTAGACCTGACGGCGTCGCAGTTTGGACATCACTGCGCAGTGTTCTCGCCGATTGTCGAAGGGGAGACTGCGGACCGTCCAGAACTAATGCACCCGGCACACATCGCGTTCTTGGCGCAGATGATCAAGGCGTTGAAGACAATCTGACGGAGCGACCACTTGAGCACGCAGGAATATTCACACAAGGCGCGGGGGCCGATGGACACGAAGCGAACCAAGATGACGAAACGCGGCAAGCCGCTCACGTTCGAGGTGCGTGGATGGGCACGAATCACGGTCGATTCCGACGCTCCCGGCCTATCAATCGTGGTGGATTCTCTTGACTCAAAGACATCCGCTCCCGAAGATAGTGGAGACAAGCAGCCGCTTACGGTTCATCCGGCGGCGAACATAGATTGAGCTGCACTACGGCAAAGTCCGGCGGCATTCCTTCCACGGGGCAGGGATGTCGCCTTTTTGCATTTGCGGCTGGACCAAATGAGAGCGGGGCAGAACGCCGGTTGCACGACGCCTGCCCCTGACTGACGAAGCGACTTACGACCGCATCGCCAGCTATCAAGATACATCGGCGTTTCAGGTGGGAATCTTGAGGCGGGCCAACCTCACACCACAAGAGACCGCACTATGCCGCCGTCGAAGGACGAGACCACCAAACAATTCTGGGCACGCTGGGCCGCGAATCAGGGGGCCGCTGTCGTGATCCTTTCCGCCGTCCTGTACGCGATTTACGAGAGCGTGCCTAAGCATATCGACGCCATCAAGCAGGGATACGCGGATCTTGAGAGAAGTCACCGCGAAGAACGGCAATCGCGGGACACATTGTTCATCGAAGAACTCCGCAAGGAACGCGAGTTGATGCGGGCGATGCTCGACAAGATCGACCGGCGGCTGACGGCTGGGGAATGACCGCATCCGAGACCGTCTCCTACACGGCGGCGGCGTTCTTCGTGGCTCATGTCCTGTGGTGGCTGGCTGATTGGTGGAGTGACCTGTGACGATTCGCAATCTCAGCGGTTGGATTCCGGATGCCTACGACCCGAGGGACTTGTCCTATTCGGCACCGTCTGAGGTTGCCGCCGCGCTCCCCTCGAAGACCAACAACCGGGCGAAGTTCAAAACTCCGGTGTACGAGCAAGGTCCGATTGGCTCCTGCGGCCCTCACTCCTGCACGTCGGACATCGCCTTCGATGGGGACGTCAAGGGCGTCACGCTGCGGCCGTCGCGGCTGTTCGGGTACTACATCAGCCGCGACGTGATGGGAACGATCAACAGCGATTCCGGCGTCTCCAATCGCGAGATGCTCAAAGCCTACGCTCGTTTCGGCTGGTGCGATGAATCGCTCTGGCCTTACGAGCCGAATCGGTTCAAGGTCAAGCCGCCCCCGGAAGCCTACGCACAAGCGGCGACCCGGAAGATTGAGACGTACCTGCGCGTGCCGCAGCAACTGGACCAGAGGAAGGCGTGTTTGGCCGGCGGAGATCCATTCATCTTCGGGTTCTCAGTGTTCTCGTCGATGGAGACGCCTGATGTGGCGCGGACGGGCAACGTTCCGATGCCGAGGCAGGGCGACCGTCAAGTCGGGGGGCATGATGTCCTGATCGTCGATTTCGACGACGACCGGCAGGTGTTCATCTTCCGCAATTCGTGGGGCGACGATTGGGGCGAGGCGGGATACGGAACGATCCCGTACCAATACGCCTTGCATCCGCAACTGGCGTCGGATTTCTGGACCATCCGCTGGTCTGTCGTCGCCCCGCCTTCTCCGCCCCCGGAACCTGGGCCACTCCCCGACACCCCGAAGGTGTCCATCCATCTCGAATATCCCGACGGCCGGAAGTGGGTGGCCGACGGATCCATGCGACCGGACGGCACGGTGTCGTTCGTTCAATCTCCTGCTGGAGTTCTCAATTGATCAAGTACCCCGAATTCTCCGACGCCGGCGACTCATTCAAGTCGCTGCTCTCGCTCGTCCGTGGCGGCGCGGTCGATCACAAGGCCATCGCTCACGATGCGTGGGTGCTGTCAGGATACGCTCTGGCTCTGACGGTCGGTGCGCCCGAGGAAGGCTCTCCCCCCGGCGTGCTGAAGCTCTCGCGTGACGTGGGACTGCCGACGTTGGACGAGGCGTGCGACACGCTCACGGCGACGTTCGATCCCGAGGTGCGGGCCGCGAAGTCGATGCCGCTCGTGGTCAGTTCGATTCTGGTGATCCTGCAAGCGGCGGCGGCGAAGGTGGGACCACCGTGGGGGACGGCTATCGCGGCGGCGATCACGGCGATTCTGGCGGCGGCGGGGAAATGATCGAACTCCCCCACGCTGTCCGCGTCTCGCTGATCCTGCTGCCTGCATTGGTGGTGCTTGTCTTCGGGATCATGGGTGGGCCATGCGACGACTCAACGGCCGACTTAGATCACGGGATTTCTGGCGGGCCTTCGACTGGGTGAGGAAGTGGCGGAGAAAAGATGTGGCTCGTTCTCGCGGCGGCACTGACGGTTCCGGAAGTTCTCCACGTCGAATCCGACGCGGTGCTTCAGGCGGCTGTCGACGCTTCCGCGAATGCCAGTGCGGCGCACTGCTACCGCTATGCCTGGCAGGCGGATGCGGACAAGGGGGCGATGCCAGCGGTGTCGATGGCGGCGAACACGGCATGGAGTAAATCACCGCGAGTTCATGTGCCGGACGTATTGCCGGGAGGACGACTGATTCGGCTCGACTTCATCAAGCTCTTTCCGAAGGAGGCAGACCGACAAAAGGGACTCAAGGCATGGGACAAACTCGCAGCAGGCGACACGGCTTTCTATGTCTCCGCGCAGGTGAAGACGACGCCATACCGGGCAGATGACGGCAAGACATACGACTGGAAATGGTCCAAGGTTTTCGGAAGCCAATGCGGAGTATGGAGAGACGACGGGCCACCCGACATGGCGGATTGCACTCTCCTGACGCAACTCACGAAGACCGAGACGCCGCTGATTTCCGCAGACCGATTCGTGGTCAAGTCTCTCAGTCAGATCGAAGACGGGATTTATTACGAACTCTCTGGCGTTCGGAAATCGCAGGTGAAGGGACGCACCGACTTCGAGCAGTTTCTTGAGGATCACGGAGTCGATGCAAAGAAGGCCGAGGAGTTGAAGGCGGAACGGCGGGCCGCTGTGGCGAAATCGGGTGTCACGAAGAAACCGCGAGCCATCGAGCATCTCAACGGACTGCTTCATACCGTTGTGTGGACCGAGGACATCCAGAACAACAACCGCAACCCGAAGGCTCACGCACTCCTCAACCTGATCAATCCGAAGTTCGACGCCATCGAGGCGATTGCCTTGAAGTCAAACGGAATGTGCGACTTCGCCATCTTCAACGCCAAAGGGGAACTACAGGACTCAGTACCAGACACAGTCGCTCGGGATGACACGATTCCTGGCGGATACCCCTACCCGCTCAATCCGGCCATTTCGTGTATCCGGTGCCACGCTCCAACCAAAGGTTTCCGGACGCTCAAGAATGACGTGCTCGCTCTCCAGCGGGCGCAAGCAGAAGAGGGAGTGAAGTTCGATATCACCGGAGATGGGACGTTCAAGGATGACATTGAAGCGGTGGACCGAATCGCCGGGCTCTACCAGGACAATCTCGACGACCTTGATATCGGCAGGCAGAAGTACAGCGATGCGGTGTTCAAGGCGACTTTGGGGCTGAGCGTTGAGGAAGCATCGAACCACCTTCGGAGATTTCAGGACCGCTACCAATTCGAGGATGTGACGCCACAAAGGGCGTGCCTCTACATGGGAGTCAGGGTCGAAGAGAAAGAGGCAATCCCGATGGTCAAGAAACTGCTGTCAGCCAAGACAGCACCCCACGGACGGGAGGATGGTCGAATTGGATTCCTCAAGATCGGCACCAGCATGGTGACTCAGGATTGGGAAGACATTCGGCCCGACGCATTGATCCGCTCTCGTCCAGCCTACAACCGCCTCGCCAAGGAACTCAGGAACGGCAAATGAAGATCGTTCTCGCAATCACCGCTCTGGCCGTCGGGGTCGAAAGTTCGGCCATCGCGGGCAATCCGTACTGTGGTCATTCCTACGGATACGCCAAGCCGTATGTCGCGCCTTATGTCGCACCAGCATACGCGCCGCCCGTCGTCCACAAAGAGTACGTCCCCATCATCGTCAAGGTGCCGGTGGCCTACGAGAAGCCGATCGCACTCCAAGGAAACACCTACTACTCATACACCAAGGCGGCGGAGCCGTATCAGCCGCTCGACGCCCTCTACTTCGACAAGGCGGCACGATACCTCGAACTCTCCGCCTCAGTTCAGCAGTCCGGACAGGATGCATTCAATAGTTCGCTCCAAGCCAAGATTCAGGCTGACAAGGAAGTGGCCGAGGCTCACCTTGCGGCGAACGGGATGGCGGCGTTCGCGAAAGAGTTCTTCGCTGGACAGGCTCGCCTCAAGGCGCTGAGTCAGCAGCAGGGACCGCCGCCCGGAGTGTTTCGATCGACCTCGGAACCAAAGTCTGAGGACGCGGTCATTTCGACGTTTTGCACGAAGTGTCACGCATCGGCTGATTTCGTGAAGACGCCGTTCAAGGAACTATCCCTGCAACGGCAGGAGCAAGTCGTCGGGCGGGTTGCTGGCGTTTTTGAGGACGAGAACGGCGAGACCGTCCATGACGAATCAAAGCGAATGCCGCTGGCCGCCGACGGGAAGTCCCCCGGCAAGCCGCTACCCATGAAGTACCAGCGCCTGCTTCAACAGGCGATGCGTCAAGAATGATCTCACCCCGTTCCCGAAAGGAACACGACCATGAAAACGATTCTCGCTCTGTGCCTCATCCTCTGCTGCTGCGTCTCTGCCAAAGCGGGCGGGTTCCGCCGGAACAACGGCAACCGCAACTTCAACGCCGGGTTCCGTGCGGGGCTGAACGCCGCGAACGGGAACGGCCATTGCAACAACGGCGCGTTCAATGCCGGGTTCAACCGGGGCTTCAACGCGGGCCGATTCAACAACGGCTTCAACGGCGGAGGCAACCGCAACGTGCAACTCGGCTTGTTCAACTTCGGCCGCTGACTCCGCAACCATCCCTCACGGCCGGAACGTGACAGCGTGTCGCTCATCCGGACGAGCGCCCGTGAGGGATGGTTTCTCAACTTTTCCAACTGGCTCTAAATGCCACTCACCTCCTGATTCGGAGAGACGACGATGCGAGAACTGACAAGCCACAAGGTCAACGGACTGAATGAGTCGCTGAAAATCGAGGTACTCGACGAGCCGGGTCCGGGCGGCGCCTGTCACGCCTACCGGATCGCCGTTCCAAATGGGACGGCCGTCTCTCGCGGCGTGTGCTGCGACATCGAATTCCAGAATGGGCCGATCGGCGAAGTGGGCATACGGGGCCTCTCGAACGAGGCCTTGCTCGCTGTCGTTGAAGACCGCCTGAAGGGATTCCAGTCTGGAGCCTTCGCCTGTCGCGAGAACGCTTTGGCCCTCACGCACCTACAAGACGCGATGCACTGGCTTCACCACCGGACTCGCGAACGCATCCAGAGGGGCGTCGAGGGAACATCGGCGAAGTGATGTCGAGCGGCGGGGATTTACTCACCGAGGTGGGTGGGGATGGCAGTCGCGAAAGACGTCAAGCGAACCGGAGTGCAGGCGGAATCTATCAAGATGTCCGACTCGCGATGCGAGTTCGTCGATGGACTCTGGTATGGACCACCCGGAGGAATGATTCGCGTCCAAGGGGACAAGAGCGGAACCGGACACATTATCGCATGTCCGGGGTGCGGCCAGTTCGGAAGCGGTCGGGAAGGTGCGAGGTGGACTGTGGCAGGAGGAAGCCTCGACGACGTGACGACGCTGACGCTCAATCCGTCAATCGCCAAGAGTTGTTGCGGATGGCACGGGTATCTCCGCAATGGTGTTTTCGAGTCGTGCTGAGGGGCAGCATCCATGCCAACTGTGAATGTCCAACAACCCGACATGCCGCGAGAGATCAGGCGGAGTATTGCCGACCACGAAGTCTTCCTGTCGTTCAATGGCGACGATGACGCGCAACTGTTCTACGAGTGGTGGAACGAACGGGGCTGGGAAGAATTCGAGTTGTGGGCGAATCAAGAGAAGAACAAGCCATGACCGCCTTCCTCATCACCGGCTCGCTGGCATTCGCGGCCGTCAGCACACCCGAGCCGCCGCGTGCCGTCGCTCGATTCCCGGTTCACGTCAACGATGTCCGGGGACGGGACGAGCTTCAGGTGTCTATGGAGTTCTCTCTCCGCATCCACGTACTCAACCCGCCCGCAACGCACGGCGAGATGATTCGGATGGTTGGTGGCAAGCCGGTGATGCTCGAAGTGCCGTTGTTCGATGATCTGTCGCGGTCCGTGGGGGACAAGGGACTCAGGGCGAGAGTCAGGCAGCCGTGAATCGTTTCCTCTAACCGTCTGCGAGGGGAGGTGATCCTCATCTGATGGCACGGCGAAACGGCGAAATTTCAACTCTTTCAGCAGGATCTTCAATGAGCGGTCGGAAGTCGGTCATCATCAACGCGGTCGCCGAACTCAAGCGGACGCACGACGCCTGGGAGAACGACAGCGAAGCCCCGCGCGTCCCCACGGCATCCCTCGAAGCGGCCATTGAGACCGCCATCGACGTGTGCGCGGTCGGGGACATCCCCGGCGACTGCCGCCAACTGGTCAACGCCATGGGCCTCGTCGCCCGCGAATGGCAGCGGTTCAAGGATGGCGCCATGACCGCCGACTTCCGCCCGCTCCCCTCATTCTGGGGCGAGCTCGGGGCGGTGTTTTCGCTCCTCAAGGGCGTGCAGGCCGCGCCACGCAAGACCCGCGAGCCCGTCCACGTTCTCCTCGCCCAAGGGGTCAGCGAGTACCAGATCACGCATCCGATGCACGGGTGGTTCAACCCGGAGACGGAACGCTGGGAAGGTCCGCTCCTCGACGAGTACGGCAACACCGACTTCGCCAAGCTCTACCAGGAGCGGGACAAGCCGGGTTCTGTCATCCCCGAGGACTGGATTCACCCCGCCGAAGCGGCCCGCATGGCCGAAGAGGAGAAGGCGTCCCGCGGGCATCTCCTCGCCGCGTCTCAGCCGGCCCCGAGCGAAGACCCCGCGACGATCGAGGAACTGCTCCGCCAGGGGGCTTTCCCGGAACAGGTCGCCCGGGTGAAGCGAGTCCCCGTCGAAGAGGTCCGCGAAGTCGCCCGTCAATGCGGCATCACGCCGAACGAGATGATCGACCTGAAGGACAAGAGCCAGGACGGGAAGCCTTCGCCGGCGACTCCGACCGCTCCGGAATCCACCCCCGCAGACGACGCCGCGGTCAATGACCTGATCCTCGAACTCCACGAGTCCGACGACTCGCTTGGGGCGGCCGACATCGCCACGCGGCTCTCAACTCAACTCGGGTCGAAGGTGTCCGCTCAGAAGGTCGCCGGGGTGATTCGCGAGCACAAGAAGCGGTTGCAGGAGCAGACGGCCTGAGTCGTAAGTTCGGTGAGGGTCGACGATGGGGAGGAAGCGAAAAACCGAGGACGGCGCGGCCACTGACGGGGGGCTTGGGGGGACGATCCGCCAGCGGGGAACGCGGGATACCCGGCTGATCGAAAAAGCGATCAAACAGCGATGGCCGATCCCCGCCGAGAAGCGGGCCCAACTGATCGAGCGACAACTGGCGATTGCCACAGCGAAGAACAGCAGCAACCGGGAAGCGACGGCCGCCTTCCGGGCGATCATGACGGCCGAAGCCCAGAACCAAGCCGACGAGCACAAGGCGGTCGACATCAAGATGAGCGGGATCCAGACCGGGGGCATGTCCCAGGACGAAGCCCTTCAGGCGTGGCTCCGGGCTCAAGGCTACGAACAGGTCCGAAAGGTCGAAGGCGGCGGGGATGAATGAGCGTCAAATTCTCTCAGGACTTCCCCGCGCGTCTCTTCTGGAAGCCACGTCGCGACCAGCCGGAGAAGTTTGACCAGCAAACATCGTTCATGAGGTCGGAAGCCGAGGGCATCGTCTGGTTGATGGGGGGCAACGGGGCCGGGA
Source organism: Planctomycetaceae bacterium (assembly GCA_020850695.1). Lineage (GTDB taxonomy): Bacteria > Planctomycetota > Planctomycetia > Planctomycetales > Planctomycetaceae > JADZEF01. Next base: position 10,324 of record JADZEF010000396.1, read on the forward strand.
CCACGGAATGTGCTCTGGCCAAGATCGCACGGTTCGTCATGACGACCCCGCCCCCGCGGCCCGACTGCCCGATCTGGATCATCGCAAACACGCTGGAGCAGGCTTGCAACGCATGCTGGAAGGAGAAGCTATTCGGTCACGGTCACATCATGGCGTGCGACGTCGATTGGCCTCGCATCGCTTGGTACAAGCCGAACCAGAACTGGCCGTTCTCCGTCCCGCTGAAGTCGTGGGGTAAGCCGGGCAACAACTGGAAACTCGTTTTCAAGTCCTATGAGCAGGGACGGGAGGTGATGCAGGCCGAGTCAATCGGCGGATTCGTGTTCGTCGAACAGTTCCCCTGGGGAATCCTCGAAGAAGTGCTCCGCGGCTGCCGCGAGTATTCCTTCCGAGGCAACAAAATCTGTGAGTTCACGCCGGTCGACCCGGCGATGTCCTGCGAAATCGAGGACATGGTCACAGAGGACCGTTTGCCCCCCGGCTGGGAAATCTACCGAGCGAACACGCGTTGCGCCCTCGAGGCTGGCCACGTGTCTCAATCGTGGTTCGACCAGTTCTTTGGGATGGTCAGCCCGGAAATGTTGGAGACTCGCCTCACAGGGGCCTTCGCGAGCTACGAAGGGGCGATCTACCAATCCCTCAACCCGTCCATTCACTACATCGGAGACGACGAGGTCACGCATCCGCCGAACAGTCACTACCGACGCGCGATCGACTGGGGCGGGGGGCCCGACAACGCCTTTGTCTGCCTTTGGGGATACCGCAACGGGAAAGGCCAATGGGTGATCTATGACGAGTATTACTCGACCGACCAGACGATGACGACGGTGGATCATCTCTGTGCGGTCGACGATCGGGAGCACTGGCCGGAGAGCAACCCGCACTACGGCACGACCTACGCCGACCCGTCGAGCCCTTCGGACCTTCGCATCGCCTCAAAGCTCAATTCGTACGCACCCGGGAGGAACAATATCTGGATTACACCGGCGGCTAACAACGTGCATGAGGGCATCGAGCACGTCCGCTGGTTGCTGAAGCCTGACCTGCTGGTTGGCCACAACGGGGACGCCAAGAAGGAACCGCGGCTGTTCATCCACAAGGCCGCGTGTCCGAATCTGGCCCGGCAGATGAGGACGTATCGGTGGATGCGGGGGAACGAGATGGGGATCAATCCGCGCGACGCACGGAAGGAACCGCTCAAGAAGGACGATCACGCGGTGGACGCCCTCCGCTACATGCTGTTCAGCGAGGCCAGGATCACGGGCGCGGTGCCCGAGGCGAAGGGACGGGCGGTCGATTCGAAGCGGCACGGCGTGCACCTGCACGGGCGGAGTGACCTGCAGCGGTTGCAGGAGATGCTGACGAATGGGCGGGAGGGGAAGGGTTCATGATCGTTCGAGACATCAAGCATTCGTGCGGGCATACGCACCGGCGGTGGATCGGTGGCAAGGGGGAGCCCGACTTTCAAGTGATGAGGTTCATCTCGTCACGATTGGCTGAGATTGCCGCGAAGCCGTGCGCGGTCTGCGACGGCACAATCCCGGAATGTTTTTGCGGGTACTGCGAGAAGCATCGGAGCAATGTTGAACGCGGGATTCCGCAACTTCAGCCGTCGGGCGTCTATGTCATTCGGACCGACATGTCCCGCGATCCAGAAGTTAGAGGGCAGGTTCAGAGGATCATCGAACAATCTGGAGTTCACGGCACATTTCTTTTTCTGGATACGTGGACCGACATTCGGGCGCTGGAAGAGTCCACGTTATCGCGAGAGGAAGCGAAGGAACTGCTGACGCAGTTGGCCGCAAAGCAGACCTCGGCCGACTGGCCGACCGCCACCGCCGGCCGCTCCCTGATCGAGCAGGGGAACGATTTGACGCTGGTCGAGCGATGCATTCTTGAGCAGTTGGAGAAAGGGGCAAATCCTGCCGTAGTGACGGAAAAGGCCGATCGCATCCTCTCTGACGTCGCGGTGATCGACGAAAAGGCCGCCGAGCGGAATTTCTTCTTTGGAACATCGTCTCCGCAAGGGGGAAGTGCCGGGAATTCTGCCTGAACGATCCGGGTGAACGGTAGGCACCGACTTCGCTGGCGACACCAGCACGATTTTGAGAACCCTATGAACCCCCTCTTCCGAGCAACAGAGCGAGCAATCCGCGAAGCCGTCGCGGAAGAGTTCCGCGCCACGCGCCTCGGGCAGCTGGCCGAAGCCCTCGGGGGCGGGGCGAAGCGATCCCCGACGGCCCTGCGTCGCATCGTGCGGGAGATCGGCAGCACCTCGCGGGACATGGCTCGCCGGGTTGGCTCGATGAGTCGCTACTCGTTCCTGGGCGACATGACGAGTTCCGTGATCAACTCCATGAGGGCGTTCCTGTCGCCGATCAGCAACCTCCTGCGGGGGCTGGTCGAGGACTGGCGGTTGTCCACGGGTGGATTCGGTGGACGGTCGAGCCAGCCGCCTCGAGGTGCAGGCACGGCCGCACCTGGCGGAGCGAGCGGGGGCCGCGGGAATCAGCCGCCGACAGGGACAACCGCGCCCGCCGGCGGATCGTTCGACGACGAGATTCAGTCCGCCATCCGGTTCCTCGAAGCGAACGGCTACACGGTCATTCCGCCGGGCCAGCAGCCGCCGACGCGACCGCCAAGGCCGACCGAGCCGCAGCGCCCCGAGGATCTTGGATTCACTCAGGAGCCGCCATCAACTCGAGGTCCGACGGGGCCGCGCGGGCCGCTGCAACCCGGACAGCGAATCAACATTTTCGGGGGCGGACTGGAGTACGACCCAGACGACCCGCTGTTCTCGGGCGAGATGGTTCCGGTCGAGTCGAGCAACGTCCATTCGATCGGGTTCCTCTTCAACCCACAGAATCCCTCGAAGGGGACGCTCAAGGTCCGGTTCCTGCAAAACTCGAAGAGCAAGAACCGCAAGGTCGCCGGGCCGCTGTATTTCTACTACGACGTCCATCCGCTCGTGTTCCAAGCGTTCCGCAATGCGGGTTCGCCGGGCGGGTTCGTGTGGGACCGGCTGCGCGTCCGGGGCACGGTGTCGGGCCATCGCTTCCACTACGAGCTCAAGGGCATCGCTGAGGGCTACGTTCCCCGCAAGGCGACGCGGTACGGGAACGAGGAATACTTCATCGGGCGGCGGGCGACGTTCCGCAATCAGCAGACGGGCGAACTCCGGATGTTTGAGAGTGAGTTGCCCGACGTCCACGTGCAAACGCTGATGCCGCCGAGGTTCGGGCCGCAGGGGTTCGTTCCGCCGAATCGGGGCAGGCCGAATAGGGGGAGGCCGTGATGACGCAATCGACGTGTGAGACGTGCAGGTTTTGGAAACTGAGGGGATTGGTCGATGACGAGGATCCGCCACTATCGGACGGTCTTTGCCATCGCATGCCGCCGACGATCAATCCCACGGATCCGTATGGCAATAGATTGCTTCCGGTAACGTTCAACTCCGACTGGTGCGGCGAGCATCAACCGAAGCAGGCCGAGGCGAACTGACGACGGGCCACAACGAATCCTTCCGGCGAAGGAAAGCAACGGAGACCAATGATCGCGACGGACACCGCCAACGGCACGAACGGCCACAACGCCCCCGCATCGTTTCTCGTGGAGAAGATGCTGGCGGCCACCGAACGCATCGGCGACGGCAAGCCCGCGACGCCCGGCGCCGCACCCCTGCACGGGCAGTTTCCGCTCCCGCACGTCCTGACGTTCCAAAGCATCATCGGGTCCATCTCGAAGGTCTACCGCGCGAACGACGAGGCGATCCGGAACTCGATCGACAACGCCCGGTTCATGCGGAACGACTGCGGCGTCATGGAGTGCGTGGAAGCCCGGCAGCGGGCCGTCTCGCTCCTGGGCTGGCACATCGAGCCCGAGGACAAGAAGAGCCAGCGGCAGAAGGATCTCTGCACCGAAATCACGAAGATCATCAGCCGCATCCCGCGGTTCGATATGTACCGCTACGTTCTCGCCAACGCGGCCTGGTACGGGCGCTATGCGGTCCAGAATCAATACAACTGGGTCAACGTGGGCGGTCGGTATTACTGCCTGCCTCACCCCGAGCACGGCGACCACGAGGGCTTGGGGTGGCTTCCGATCAACGGCGACAAGATCGTGTTCCGCTACGATGACGGCACGCTGGATCCCGAGCGGCCGGCGGGACAGGTCGGAATCCGCGTCGGGGCGTTCAAGGCCGGGGACACGATCGGCGGGAAATGGAAGGTCGAGGCGACGGACCGCGGGATGGCCTACTTCCTCTCGCCGGAAGAACGCCGCAACATCGCCATCCACAAGCACGCCATCGAGGACGGGGCCTACGAGGCGGCGGTCGACGCTGGCATGATCCACGGCGTGGGCATCCGCAGCCGCATCTATTGGGACTGGTTCCAGAAGCAGGAATGCCTCGCGTTCTTGATGGAATACCTGCAACGCTCCGCAGGCGGCATCGAGCTCTGGTACTACGACGAAGGCAACCCGAAGGCCAAGGCGGAGACCGAGCAGGCAGCGACGACCCGCGTTTCCAACGGCGGCCGGAACATCATCCTTGTCCCCCGCCCGCGCGGCGAGGACGCGATGGCCTACGGCGTGCAGCTGGTCGAGCCGGGCGTGCAGGGCGTCGCGGAGCTGAAGGATCTCCTGACGAACTACTTCGGCCACCGTATCAAGCGGTACATCCTGGGGCAGACGCTGACGAGCGAAGCCGATGCGACCGGGCTGGGCTCTGGGGTGGCGGCCGCGCACATCGACACGTTCATGCAGATTGTGAAGTTCGACGCCAACGGGATCGATGAGACCCTGACGCGGCAGCTGGTCCGGCAGATCCAGCTTTACAACTTCCCGAGCAGCGTGGGGGTGTGGCTCCGGTTCAAGACTGAGACTGAATCCCCCGATGTCGACAAGAAACTGGACGCCTGCAATACGGCGTTCCAGATGGGGGCACGGTTCAAGGAGTCGGACATCCTCGACATGGTCGGGATGGAAGCCCCGGGCCCGGATGATCGGCCGCTCCAAAGTCCCGCGTTCCAGCAGCAGCCGGGGATGCCGGGCGCGATGCCTGGGGCGGGCGGAGCCGGAATGCCGGGCATGGGCAAGGCGGGCAACGACGGGGCCTCGCTGATGGCCGACAAGCTGCACCCGACCACGGTTGCGGTGGCCATGAGCGCGTCCGAGGAGACCAAGCGGGCGTTGTTCGGGGGCGGGAAGACGAGCAATCCTGCGGCGGATACCGGGGACAGGGTCAGGGAGACCGATCCGGAGCAGTACGCACGAAGCGGCGACAAATGCCCCGTGTGCCCGTCGTGCGGAAGCGACAACACAAGCCATTCCCGCACGAAGGGAGACGCCAACGCGGAGTGCCAAGAGTGCGGGAAGCAGTTCACTGATCCAGACTATGGCCGCCCGAAGTCGGCCGACGAAGCCGCCGCGGAGACCGACCGCAACCCGAGCGACGAGCAGCGGGCCAGCGGCAACTACCGCAAGGGCAAGTTCCGGGTTCACGGACTGACGATCGCCATCGAGACGCCGAAGGGCGCGGAGCGACGGGGCAAGAACCGCGAGGGGCAGGAGTGGTCGGTCACGATGCCGGTCCACTACGGCTACATCAACCGGACCGAGGGGAAGGACGGGGACCACGTCGACGTGTTCGTGGGGCCGCACCCGGAGAGCGAAATCGTGTTTGTGGTCGACCAGACCACGAACGGCGGGCGGTTCGACGAACACAAGATCCTGCTGGGGTTCACGAAGCAGTCAGAGGCACGAGACGCTTACCTCGCATCGTACAGCGACGATGCTAGCGGCAGGATTCGTGACTTGACGCCGATGACAGTTTCTCAGCTTCGGAAGTGGCTGGAGTCGGGAGACCTCTCAAGGCCGGTCAGTAATCAGGTGTCGCAATACGCGAAGTTCCGCGAAGAGGACCATCCGCGAGACGATGGCGGCCAGTTCACGAACAAGGAAGGTGGTACCTCAAGAGGCTCAGAAAAGGGCACCGGATTCGTCAGTCCCAATGTTGAAGAGGGCACTCAATTCGACGATGCCGTGCGACACCTTGGATCGGAACGGCACGCGACGCTGAGAAGTCTCTTCCGCAAGATCGACGATTCGCTGGAGCTGAAGGCCGAGTCATTCGATGCAATTGGGGAATGGCTCACGGGGGCTGAGGGAAGCGTGGTCACGCAATACGAAGATCTGAAGGACTTTGACGAGCTGCGATATGCGATGTCCTTGAAGGGGCGGGCGGCCAAGCAAATGGCTGTGCTGTGCTTCGGGGCAGATGACGATGGAAAATCCAGCTTGTGGACGTTCACGAGCGGTGCAACAATTGAGGAGCTTCGCGGTGAACTGACTCGACTTGGGATCGTGAATCGAACCTTTGTGAAGACGGAGGGGAATCAAACCTCGGTTCACATTGTGGATCTCGATTCCTCGCTTGAAGATCAGGTCGATCAGGTCGCCGCAAAATTCGAGGTGGTCAATGTCCGAAGAACGCCAGGACAAGCCGAATTCGTCGGGTCAGACGACTCCCGAGACGCTGGAGTCGAAAAGTTCGACCGAGTCATTCAGGATTACGAAGCGCGGTACCCGGATCGTCGAAGGTACCGAACGCCTCAAGCGGGAAGGATGGGGCTTCCTGAAGACTCAGAGCGTCACTCCCGAGAACGCCAAAACGAGCGGCTGAGCGTCGCCCGCTACGACCGCCCCGCGTCTCTCGAAGAACTCCCCGCGGACATCGGCAAGCCCGCCACCAAGAAGGGCGGCAAGGGTGGCTCGTGGGTCCGCCTGGGGGGCGGCGCTCCGGCATTCGTCGGCCCGGATGGCACGATCAAGAAGGGTTGCCCGGGGCTGAAGGGCGAGAACGTTGAAGACCTGATCGACGAGCCGGACGAGTCTCGAGACCGCCGCGCCGCGAAGCAGGCCCACGCCGAAGCGAAGGGCGTGAAGGGCCACGAAGTCACGGCGACCGAGACGAAGAAATGGGAAGGGCAGGGTGCACAACGCCAGCATGACGCGGCGAAGGCGGCGGCCAAGCGGCACGGCGTGAACGTCGCGGACGTGATCCAAGGGCTTCCCGAGGCCCTCGACCTGCGGATGCAGCAATGGCAGCAGACGGAGCAGGCTCGAGCGGCCGCCCGTCGCCTTGCCGGGATGAACGCGGGCAACCTCGCCCGGGTAGAGAACGCCTACCGCGATTACTCGAGCGTGCCGGGCTTCGATGAGGCCGCGGCGTCGTTCGCGATGGAGCACACGGAGATGGGACTCGGGCGGTCCGGAGACGTCGCGGCGGAACTGTGGGACTTCATTCGCGAGGGGGCGGCGCCGAAGCCCGCGATTCACGACGAAGAGACCGCCGACATGGCGGCCGGGATGGTCGGGCGGCGGGGGCAGGCGGCCGAGACGACCGAGGCCGACGACGAATGGAGCGATGGCGGGGGCTCGTGGGAGACGAGCGAGGATGACTCCTTCGACCCGGACAGGTTCAGCAAGCGGAACGCCCCGAAACCTTACTCGTGGAACCGGACATGACCGCCACCCTCACCGATCGTTTCAACCGCGCCGTTGACCGCTACATGCGGGGGAATCGCCCCGCGCCCGTCGCCCGCTACTCCTGGGACGAGTCGAAGCACCCCCGCGCGGCAGACGGGAAGTTCGGAAGCGGCCCCGGATCGTCGCGGAAGCTCTCATCACACGCCCGCATGCTCGAAGCGGCGAAGTCTGGCCAGGGGGCTACGGACGCCGCAATCGAACACGTGATGGAAGTCCGGGCCGCGGCGATTCAGGAAGCCATCCCAATCGTCGCGAAGCGGCTGGCCGAGGCCGCGCGGGCCGAACTTGGCGACGACGCCCCGGATGATCTGCAGCAAGGGTTCGAGCAGGCCCTGCGGGATGACCCGGAAATCATTGGGGCGAGGTTCGACCTCGACGGCGTCTATCCCGAGGACCACTTCACCGAGGACGAATCCGGCAACGTGACCGGGGTCGATGAGGAATCGATGGCAGCGGCTATCGACGAAGCGGTGAGAGCAGCGATGAAGCGGCTGGAGGGGCGGGCGGGACTGTCGAAGGTCGAACGGTCGCTGGTGCGGGATCACGTCCGGGAGATTCGGGCGGAATCGAAACCAAAAGAAAAGCCCCTGCCTGCGGAGAAGCCGAAAGTCGCTGGCACTCAGGGCGGCCTCTTCGACAAGGAAGAACTCACGACCGGCCAGAAAACTCTCTTCAACGTTGTGCGTCCCGAGAAGGGCGGCAAGAAGTCCATCGCCCCCGATCTCCTCGCCTCAGTGACCGCCGAAGTCCGGGACATCCTCGCCCGGAAGGACACGATCTCCCCGGCCGACATCGCGGGGACGGCCAAGCAGGCCGAATCGATCGAGGGGCAGAAGGATCTGTTCTCGCGCGTGAACTCCGCCGTCGATCGGTATCTCAAGAGCAACAAAATCTGAACTGCGGTTGCATAAACCTTCCACTTGCCTATTGACATCAGAACCGATGGCCGCACAGAATCCAATTCGAGAGAAGAACCGCCGCCGACTGGACCGGCTGCTGCTGCTCGTTGAGACCAAGGCAGTTGACCTGCTGGGCACAACGGGCCATCAATCGTGCGTCATCGAGATTCACGCGAAGGACGGCAAGATTGAGGCATGGAAAGCCTCCGTGACGGCTGGCGGACGCTTCACTGAAGCCGAAGACTGACTGAGTCGAGTTCGAACAACCTGACCGCACCCGCGGGATATCCTCACAACGGACCCCGTTTCCTCCACACGCGAGGGAACGGGGTCTTTTTGTTTTTACCGACCCCACCGAATGACCGCTCTCGCCTCACCGCCTCCCGCCCTTCGCACCGCGACTCAGTCGCGCGGCGTCGTGCCTCAGCGCGGCGAGACCCAGGCGGCGTTCGCTGAGCGGTATCACTCGACGATGGCCAAGGCGATCCCGCAGACGGAGCGCCGGGACGTCGAGATGATGAAGTGCTGGCGACAGGCCAACCAAGGGGGAGACCTCGAGGCCCGGTGTGCGTCCCGCTTCCCGTCTGACCAGTTCGTGCGAGTCCGCGACGTTCCGGTGTTCGCCGAGCACACGACCAAGGACCGTGAAGGCAAGCCGGTCGTCTACAACCGGGCGGCCCTGCAAGCCATCGCGGACCGCTGCAACGAGCGAATTCTCGACACGGGCGACTTCGCGCCGATCACGGACGGGCACACGCCTTCGAACGAAGACCTCTCCGCCGGCCGACCGATGCCGGTGGTTCTCGGGTACGCCGGGCCGTTCCGCCTCGGGCAGATCGGCAACCGCAATCCTCGCTGGGCGATCTTCTGCGACGAGTTCCACCACGTGGGCGACCGTTCGCGGCTGTTGAAGCTGCAACGCCGGTCCCCGGAAGTGTGGCTCGAACCGCGGATGGAAGACCGGTTCATGGACCCGATCGCCGCATTGGGGGCCGAGACGCCCCGCCTTGATCTCGGGATGAGCCGATTCTGCCGCACGGCCGACGGTCGCACGGTGGAAAAGTATTCGGCCGTCGCCCCTCCCCCCGTCGCAACGGGCGCGAACACGACCTACGTCCCCGGCGACACGAAAGACCCCAAACGCCGCTACGAAGCGGAAGGGAACAACCCCGTGGACGAGAGCCAGATCCCGGAAGAACTGGTTGACCGAATCATCGCTGCGTTCATGCAGACGAAGCCGATGCAGTTCGTGCTTCAGCAGATGGAGGCCAAGACCGCGCCGAACGTCGATCCCACGGCCGCCCCGCCTGCACCTGGTGCGGAACCGCCGGCTGGCATGGACCCCGCCGCGCCCGCCGTTCCTGGCATGGAAGAACCCGCCCCGGAAGTTCCCGCCATGCCGGGCAACGCGCCCGCCGGTGACGTGGCGACCCCGCCCGCCGAAGCGGCGATGCCCGCGACTCCGGAAGCGCCTGCCGCTCCCGAGAAGCCGACCCCCGCCGCCGAGCCGGAAGCCGCTGCGGAGAGCGACGAGGACGAACCCTACGAACCGGACGACGAGGACCGCGAGCAGTTCGCGCGGTACATGGCCGGCGCGTGCTCGAACGAGGACATGGAGCAATACCGGGCCCACAAGAAGGCCCGTCGTCGAAAGCACTATGCGGCGGAATCCCCCGCCGATTCCGCCCCCCTGATGGAGAGCCCCGACATGGCCACCCCGACCACGCAGTACGCCCGCAGTGGCGACACCGCGAAGTACGCCAAGATCGAACGCGAGAACGCCGAACTGAAGGCCCGCCTCGACCGCGTCGAGAAGGAAAACCGCGAGCGTGCCACGGCCGAACGCTACGCCCGACGCGAAGCCGAGACCATGGCCGACCGCCGCGATTTCGTCTTCGACGAAGCGGCCGAACTGGAGCACATCAAGGATCTGCCGGAAGACCAGTACGCCCGGCATGTCGAGATGCGCCGCCAGAACTACCAGCGGATCGGCACGAATCAGCGGCTCTACGTCCCGCCGGCCATCGACGCCCCGCCCGCCCGAGACACCGGAGCCCGCCAGACCACGGCGGCCGAGTCGGAAGCGGCCATCGCCCTGCACGCGAAGTACCAGCGGTCGGGGACGGACAAGTCCTTCGATCAGTGCCTCGACGAGGTGCGGGCGAAGAAGGCCCCAAGCGCCAAGACCGCCTGACCCGTTTCGTCTCGCTTCACGCCATCCGTCAACGACCCGCGCCTGAGCGCCTTCCCCGATACCGGAGACTTTCCCCGTGCCCCGTCCCACTGCCCAAATGATGACCGCCGGCGGCACGATCCGCCGGGCACGGTTCGTCAACATCAAGACCGACGCCAATCACACGGTCGAAGAAGCCGACGCGAACGATCGCACAATCGGCGTCGCGACCGATTCCGGCCGTGCCGCGGCCATCCCGTCCGAGTCCGCCGACCCGCCCGAAGCGGCGCAGTCGGGCGAGCAGGTCGAAGTCCGATTCCCCGGTGACGAGGCTCTCCTCGAAATCGGTTCGGGCGGATGCACCGCGGGCGATGAACTCAAGTCGGACGCCGACGGGAAGGGAGTCGCCCGCGCGACGACCGGCACGACGGTCCAGAACGTGGGTGCCATCGCCCTCGAAACGGCCAGCGAAGGCGAGCTCGCCCGCGTGATCGTGGTCTACACCTCGATGCGTCCGGCCCTCGCCTGACGGTTTGCGGTGATTCGAATAGCCGTCGCTCGACGCCAATCGCGCGGCGGCAGTGGTCAACGAAAAAGGCCCGGCCCGGGACGCCAATCCCAGGCCGAGCCCAACAACCATCCGGGCGATCGCTCGCCTCGAATGCCTGCCGTGAGAAGCTGCATTCTAACGCGAGCGAGACGCCCTCTTCAAACAGGGAGTTTCGCCCGTGCCTGCCACGTTCACCGGTCCGCAGACCACCTACGTCCCGAGCCACGAAAGCTCCGGGCGTCTCACCGTCAATTTCAGCCGCAATCCGAAGGATTTCGCGGTCAACAAGTACGTCCAGCTTCAGCCCGTCAAGAACATGGTCGGCTACTACCGCCGACGGACGCTGGAGCAGGCCGGACGCATCGTGAATTCGAACCTCCGGGATTTCGCGTGGGCCGACAACGCGGACATGCCGCGCGGCAACAACCACGAGTCCGACCAGTACCTGGCCTATCGGTGTGAGCGGTTCGCTTACGCCGAGCAGGTCGGTGATCTCGCCTCGGAGCAGGCATCCTACGACCTCTTCGAGGAGTACGAGAAGCAGCTCGCGCAGCAGGCCATGACGGCCCGCACGGTCAAGGTGCTCGCCAAGTTGACGGACACCGCGAACTACTCGAGTTCGCACTACTCCGCCGTCTCGTCGATCCAGGGCAACACCGGGAATTGGGCGGCGTCCACCACGGCCCGTCAGGACACCAAGCGGTCGCTCAACACGGCCGCGAACACGATCCTGAAGGACACCCTCGGGGCGATCGACGTCAAGGATCTCGTGCTCGTCATGAGCCCCGGCTGTGCGATGGCGATTTCGCAGTCGCAGGAACTGGTCGACCACATCAAGGGGTCGCCGGAAGCCCTCGCCCAGGTCCGCGGGGAACTGCCGGGCGAGAACGCGATGTTCGGCCTGCCGAATCGCCTCTACGGCTTCCCGGTCGTGATCGAGAAGACCGTCAAGGTGACGAGCCGCAAGGGGGCGACGCTGGCCAACAGCTACGTCCTGAGCGACGCGACCCCGTTCATGGTCGCCCGCCCCGGTTCGCTGGTCGGCATCGCCGGCGCCCCGACGTTCTCGACCGCCACGGTGTTCGTCTACGAGGGGGACGGGGGAGACCTCAAGGTGCTCCGCGAGCACGACGCGTGGAACAAGTACACGAAGCTGGCGGTCATCGACAACTTCGACACCCAGATCACTGCACCCGTCTCCGGGTTCTTGTTCACTTCTGCCGTGTGAGCCCGTGACACGGCTTGCACACCGGGACCACGTCCAGAGCGAACTCCTCAGAGTATCCGCGATGGTGGTGGTATTCGGTGGCGGGATTTCCGCAGTGCGAGCAAAGCAACGTTTTAGGGTGAGGGAGCCGGCCGTTCGCAACCGCAGTTCTTACGCGGCGATGAGCCTGCTCCCTCTCCGGAAACTTCGTTCTCGACCTCTTTCGAACCTCAAGACGCATCTCGCGAACGCCTGGACGGGAATTGTACTGATGGGCGTATTTCTTGCCGTTCTCGGAATTCTTGTGCCGCCGATCAGTGGCACGGGCACAGGCGCGGCCGGAAGGGGTCGACCTGTACCTCTTCACGCATTCCCTGATCACGCTCCGGCCCTTTGGGGTCTTGGCGTACTCGCTGTGGTAGGACCGGCGACATTCACTGCACGTGGTCGAAAGACCGTCGATGGTGTCGCTCTGGCGGCGAAATGCCGAGGCTGGTTTTTCAGTCTCGCACGAGCCGCACCACTTCGTGGCGTTCGCAATCACTGGCGGATTGGCTTGGTTCTTGGCGACTCGCTCAAGGCGACAAGCCTTGCAGTGTGCCGTGCGGCCAAGTCTCCCATCAGGCTTTCGATGAAAAGCGTCCAGCGGCTTTTCTTGCTGGCAGACAGAGCATGATTTCGTGATGATCGGCTCAGCCATGACGCGGCCCTCTGATACAGGGTTGCGGAGTGGTTAGAGCCGCGAAGGGTGCGACAACACCCCCGCGGCTCGCTTCATTATACAGGCTTGTCAATGGCTTCCTACGCCACCCCCGCGCAGATCATCGAGCGGTACGACGTCCGAGACATCGGGCAGCTTGTCGCCGATGACGACACGCAGGTGGCGGCCGGAGACCTCGACGACAACACGGTTCTCCTGGCCGCGCTGGCCGACGCCTCGGGGGACATCGAGGCCGCCTTGCTGGCGGGGGAGCGGTACACGGTCGCGAACCTCGAAGGACTGACCGGCAACTCCGCTTCGAAGCTCGTGCGTCTGACGTGCGACATCGCCATGGCCTACCTCTACGGCCGCCGGCCCGCGCACGACCCCGACAAGCTCAAAGCCTTCGAAGAGCGGGCCGCGAAGCAGCTGGAGCGGCTGCGGAAGGGCGAGAACGTGTTCAACCTCGCCCCGCAGAAGGAAGCGGGACGGATCGACCACGCGACTCCGTCCGCTGCGGACATTTCGAAGATGCAACTGCTCCGGGATCGGTGCCCCGGCTACTACCCCAAGCGAACATTCCCGACGAACTGAGGTAAGCAATGGCCGAGCAGGTGAATGTCGCGGGGGCCGTTCAAGTCAAGGTCGGCACAGGTTCAGCGTCGGCGCTCGAATCTCTGGGTTGGAGTGTGAACGGAATCGACATCTCTGAGGATGTCTTCACGGGCGACGTGCCGGGGGACCAGAACGGCGGCGACCAAGGCCCGCCGATTGAGGTTCAGATTTTCGGCGAGATTCACCGAATCGCGATCGACCTGTCGAAGTACGACCCCGCAATCGCGGCCAAGATTCAGGCGAAATACAAGGGTGGAACCGCGGGAACGACCGCAACTCCAGGGTCATTGTTTTTCGCAGGAAGCACGTACTACCGCGTGCTCTTGCTGGGGTCCAATTTCACCAGAAATTATCCCTACTGCCTCGTTCGGCAACCTATGAGCATCAACGTCGGAACCAAGTTCTCAGTGCAACGCATCATTTTCGATGCGCATTCAATCAGCAACACGCTCTGGAACACCACGACCACGGGTTGATGGTCATTCTCCGGCGAAAGGCGAAGCGATGTTCGGTTGGTTCAGGCGATGGCGAATGAATCGCGGTCGGGCCATCTTCCGGTTCTGGGACGGTCAACGCGACCGCCTCGCCGATCCGATGGTGATTCACCGCTCGCTGCTGGAGCATGGCGAGTTCAATTGGGAAACCACGCCGGCCCTGATCGACGTCGACAACGACAAGATCTCGAGCGACGCGCTGCGGATCACGGCGGATGCGACCCGGAAGGCGTTCGGAGTGCCCGAACTGATCGACGGGGGACTGACGGAGACGGAACTCCTGCAGCTGTTGGTGCAGTTCTCGCTTTACTTGTCGTCGCTAAAAAAAAGCATCAGCCCGCCGCAGACCTCGCCGGCTGCTACGGCGCCGAAGCCCTCGGGGAACTCGACTACGAAACCTGCATCGGACTCTGGCTCAACATGCGACGCATCGAAACCCGTCGCGGTTACGGGGTGATGGTGGCGATCAACTCCGTCCTCTCGAAGGATGCATCGGCCGAACTGGTGAAGGCGCTGGCGGAGACGGACGAGGAAGGACAGGCCCTGGTCAACAAACTCAAGGCCACGGCTGACGCACAAGGGGGGATCGATCACTGATGCTGGCCGCACTGCTCCGAGGACTGATCGGCGGGGCCGCGTCTCGTGGCGCGATGGGGGGCGGCGCGGGCGGACTGCTGAAATCGTTCATGGGGGGCGCAGGGAAGAAGGGGGCCGATGGCGGGGGGAATCAGCCCGGACCCGGAGCGGCGGCCACGAAGCCCCAGGTGAACTATTCGAACCTGATGGGGCAGATGGGCAATCCGAATGCCTATCAGCAGGAGAAGGACCGCCAAGGGTTCGAACGGTATCAGCAACAGAAGCAGGAAGAACACAGGAAGAGTTTCGGGGGTCAGGCCGACTCACTCGCTCAGAGTTCAATCGAGGCCGCCAAAGGTCTTGCCGACATCGTGACGAGCACGACAGGCGTCAAGGATCAATTCGAAGGCGTCTCGAAACTTCTTTCCGGAGACGTCCTCGGTGGCCTCAAATCATTCGCAACGGGCATCGTGAAGTCTGTTACGGCCATCGTGACCCTGCCGCTTGCGCTAAAGGCATGGGGAGAATCGCTGCTCGAGTCCCGCCGCGAACTGTCCCGCTATGACGCGAAATCGTCTGTGGCTTTCGCCCGTGCCGACGCCAGCAAGACGATGCTCGATATTCGATCGTCGCAGGTGCGTGGGGATTCCACCGCAAAACTTGCTGACGCCATCCGGGAGGTTCGAGAAGAACTGAGGCCGTTGGAAGACGCCATCGTGATTGCCGTCAATCACCTTGCACGAATCGCGGTCAATTCGCACCAGGTTCTTCTCCTGGGCTACAAGAACCTCTCGAACCTGGAGATTGTGAAGGAAGAACTCAAGAAGCGGCCGGAATTCAAGCTGCCGCTCGAACAGTTGATGGAGAGGTTCAATCCGAAACCGGGAGCTCCGGGCTTCAAGGCCGGTCAGCAACGTCCCCCTCTTCCCCCGTTGAGGTGAGACCGTGGCGGCAGGCTATACCCAGATTACTTACAACGGGGTGCAGATCCGGCATGTCCAGACGCGGAATTTCCGTCAGGAACCGCAGTTTGACCCGTCCGGATCCAACCTCAGCCATTATCGGTACACGATCCGTGTTGCCGGATTGCTGACGGGAGGAACTGGCACGCTGGACCATTTCGTGTCGGCCGGGGCATTCACGGCGACCGGAGATCCCGCCGGAACATATCGCGCGATGCGTGTGGCCTTGGCGGCGCGTCGAGGCGTGTTCGAGATGCGGATGGGGGTGATTCCGGGATCGTCTGCGGGAGTCGTGGTGCTCAGGGCCGACCCGTACACCGACCGCGCGTCCCCACAAAACCCTGACTTGGACGTGGAAAATGGTCCGAAATGCACCGTCATTGAGCCAGTGCATATCGTGGCCAACGAATGCTTCCGGGTTGAGTGCGAGTTCGAGATCAACGTTCGTGGGTGCGCCCCGGACGACGCCGAAGCCGCTGCGATTCTCTGGAATTCCTGGGGAGTCGTTGACGAGATCGACCAGAACCTGACGACGACCCGTACCACGGCCGGTACGTTGCGATCGGTCAGTGGCGCGTTGAATGCGAACTCTTTCCGGGAACTCTGCATTCCAAAGCTCCAGCCCGGAATGATGAGAAAATCCATTTCGTGCGAAGTGTCGCGCGATGGACTGACCCTGGCGTGGTCCTGCGTGGATCAGGAGGCGATCTATTCCGCGCCCGCCCCGGCAACGAACTGGAATTTCCGGCATACCGAATCGACAGGCGACGGCATCACCATGTCGTCCGAGGTGTCGGTCATGATGGAGGGGCCGAGGGACGTTGATCGTCGCGAGCTGGTCCAGCTGTGCGTAGCCTTCGGGTACACCAAGCTCAAAAAGGATCGCGGCGACAACCGAATCAAAGCGATCTTCAACTTCCTTTCAGTTACCGAAGAGTCGGGGTCGTCGGCCAACAATCGCGTCTACATGGAGATGCGGGCGACTCAGCCGCTGGCGGGTAAGAACGACGTCCCGCTCAACGCGAACCAGGCCGCCGGGGTCATCTTTGGGGGCATCAAGGCGAGACTTGGGGACCATGTCGACGCCAGCGCGTTCGGGAATCAGGCTCCGAACTATGACCCAGACAGATCGCGTGGCGGGCGGGACGCGGAGTCGCCTTTCGTCGAAGGCCCGAGTAGCCGATGGGGCGCGTTCGTGTCCTACCTGCAGTGCCCGTGCTGCGAGAATCACGCCGTAGGAGACAAGCCGTCGGACTCCGTCGGAGTCCAGCACACTCCACAAGGAGACGAGCCGCCGGTTTCCATTCGGACAGTCGAGTCGATCAGCATAGAGAAGCCCGAATACCTGTCCGACGCGCACATGGAGTCGATGTACGTCTTTTGGCAGGCGGACACGACGATCGATTGCAACGACGGCTACCTTGCCCTGCCTGTCGCCCGCAGTGCGTCTGTCGGCACGAGCCAAGACCAGGAAAACGCTGCGACTGTAAAAATCGTCCGGCTTCACCCGGAGATTGCAAAACGCACCGTTCGCATTGCTGGTGAGCGAGTCGGTGAAAGGCCGCAACTGCCGGACATGAAGACGTTCACCGATGACAACGGTGTGGTCCATACGCGGCTGAAGCGGATCGTAAAGCCCGCGACATCGGCCAGAACGCCGGATGGCCAAGAGTTGTTCCGCGTCGATGCGGAGTACGTCTTCGCGATGAGTCGAGCGCCGAAGGACGGGGAACAGATCGCGATCGCGGAAAATCCCTTCGACACGCTTGGCCTGCAGAAAACCCAAATCGGGCCAGCGTCCCAGAACCAGTCAGGATTGCCGGAGGGTCAATCCTGAAACATGGCAATCACCCCGTTTTCGATGATTTCCAGATAGGTAAAGGCCGTCTTTTCTTCCACGTTCCACGCACGATCGAACAACTTCATTCCGCCATCAGGGACTGCCGAACGAAACTTCAGACGGATGTGCTTCTGTTTTTTGGCATCGAGTCCCGAAGTGTCGTTCTCATCGAGAGCCTTTACCGGCCACCACTTCACCTCTTCCCACTTACCCGAGTCAGTGTTCTCTTTCAGCCACGCTCTGACCTTCTCCCGCTCCTCATGGTCCGGTTCCTTCTGATCGACCTTCGCAACAGGACCAGCAGGCGCAGCAGGCGAGCCACCACAACCGACGACACAGAGCAGCGCAAACGCAGCGATCCACCGCATGACATTTCTCCCAGGTGAAATTTCCACCCCGGAGCGTCGCCGACCGCAGGACCGAAGTCAATGAGCCGACTACTTACGACTCCAGATCGCGTAGGCCAGAGAAATCAGGGACACGACGAACGCCAGCCACGATCGAAGCTGGTCCTGCCGTCTCCATTGCCGGGATTCCTCTTTGTTCTTCCGGGCCTCTTCCTTCGCCTCTTGCTGCGATCGGTAATTCTCTTCCTTCACCTTTTCGAGCAGCGTCATGTCCTCATGC
>JADZEF010000397.1 GCA_020850695.1 Planctomycetaceae bacterium
CGGAAACGGAATCGTCTGCGGGACCGAATCGTCGTCCGGCAATTCGACAGCCGGGGCCTGTTCCCGTTGCACGCGGCCCGAGTAAGCCAGGTGAAGGAATTCCGGGAAGACTTCCCAGGGCTGATTCGAACGGTTCCAGACCCGCGCCAGCTGATGGAAGAATGTCATCTCATATCGCGCCACGACCAGGTCCTGCACCGTCGACAGCGGATCGAGGTCCGAGGGCTCCCACGGACGTTCGCACAGGTCGTATGCGGGAGAGTCCTTGGTCCGACCCCGGGCCGGGACGTCATAGATGATCGCCAGTTCGCCCGTCGCGTTCAATTTCGTCGGAAAGGCGCGACAGGCCGCCGGGCGGCTTCCATAGACGCCGCATTGGCCCAGGCCGCGCGGATGTTCTTCCGAGGGAGGAGTCTCCTTGAGGAAGCGGCACTTGGTGGTGCCCGGAAAGGATGCGCTCTCCACGTGGCGCAGACAGATGACGAACGGCGTGTCGGGTTCGTCGTCGAAGTGGAAGTGCGGGGCGTATTTGCGCGCAATCTGCCCGTGCGGATCGGCCCAGCGGCAGGCAAAATCCCAGAACGGGATGTTCAAGTCGCGTACGAGGCGCAGGATGTCCGCGCCCGTTACCGGCACGGCAAACGACCGGCAACAGCCGGCGTGACATGACTCGCACGCCCCCATGGTTGGATCCCTCCCTCCGGTCTATCGGCAGAACCGCAGACTCGGAATCATCGGAATTCCGCGCCTGCCGACTAGAATTTCTGAAGACACGCTCATCGACGGTTGGGTCCGCTCAAGTTCAGAGCGTTCGCCGCCGCAACGGGCGTTTCCTTGAGAATCCCCCCTGACCCGGTATGCTGCGTGGAGAGACGTACGGAAACCACAACCGGGCCCGAAGCGGCCTGTCTCCTGCACGGATGTTGAAGCCGGTTCGCCCCGGGCCCGGCAACCCGCATTGAAAGCCATCATGTCCGACACGATCAACATCACTCTGAAAGTCTGGCGTCAAGCCAATGCCTCGGCTCGCGGACAATTCAAGACCTACGAGCTGAAGCAGATCAGTACGCACATGTCGTTTCTGGAGATGCTCGACGTCCTGAACGAGCAGCTCGTCCGCCAGGGAGAAGATCCCGTCGCCTTCGACCACGACTGCCGCGAGGGAATCTGCGGAGCGTGCGGGGTAATGATCAACGGCCAGGCCCATGGCCCGGACAACGGCGCCACGACCTGCCAGCTCCACATGCGGAAGTTCCACAGCGGCGACACGATCGTCGTCGAGCCGTGGCGGGCGACGCCGTTCCCCGTCGTGAAGGATCTCGTCGTTGATCGCTCGGCGTTCGACCGGATCATCGCGGCCGGCGGGTACGTATCGGTCAATACGGGTAACGCCCCCGAGGCGAACTCGGTCCCCGTGCCGAAGGACACCGCAGAGCGGGCGATGGATGCCGCCGCGTGCATCTCGTGCGGGGCGTGCGTGGCGGCCTGCAAGAATGCGTCGGCGATGCTGTTCGTCTCGGCGAAGGTCTCGCAACTGGCCCTTCTTCCGCAAGGCGTGCCCGAGCGGGAGCGGCGGGTGCTGGGAATGGTGGCCCGCATGGATGCCGAAGCCTTCGGCGGATGCACCAATACCTACGAATGCGAAGCAGCCTGCCCCAAGGAAATCTCCGTCGAGAACATCGCTCGACTCAACCGCGAGTACCTCAAGGCGACGTTGAACAAGCGGCCGGAAGGCACCGTCGCGACATAGTCGCAAACCTGCTTTGCACGCGGGTCCTTCAGAACTCAACAACACAAGCGACTGGAGCGGGAAAGAGTCCTGCGCCAGTCGCTTGTGTTTTCTTCCTGTGCGAACTTCAAATACACATCCAGACGCAGGGATGATGGGAATGAGGAACCCAAGAAGGCAGGAAAAAGGCAAGGAGATCAACAGGCTCTAGAGGAGCTACTTCCAGGCGGCGTCTTCCTGCTGCTGGATCCTTCCCTGTCTTTCTCCTGCCTTCCTGGGTTCCTCATTCCTTTGCGCCTTTCTCTCCAGTCGAACTCAAATTCATCGCTCTTCACGAACCATCAGCCGCTGAGCATCGTCCCGAGCGGCCGAGTCCTTTCGAACTGATCGCATGCGATCCGCGTCACCGCCAGGATCGGCACCGCAATCACCGCCCCGCCGACGCCCCACATCCAGCCCCAGAAGGTCAGGAACAGAAACACCATGATCGGATTGAGGCTCATGTGCCGTCCCAGCAGGGCGGGCGTGATAATCTGTCCTTCGATGGTCGTGATCGTGAAGAAGACGAGTGGGGCAAGCGCCGCATAGGCGACCGAATCGAATGTGAGCAGCGCGACCAGGCCGATCGTCACGCCGGTGCATGCCGACCCGATATACGGGACGAAGTTGAGGAACGTGATCATCAATCCCCAGAGCGCGGGATTCGGAAGGCCCAGGGCCCACATCGCGAGCGCGACGCAAATGCCGAGAGCGACGTTGATCATCGCCATTGCGAACAGGTACGACGAGACGCCGCGCTGCACGTTTTGTATGAGCTCGACGACCTGCCGCTTCTCGCGGAACGTCGGCATTGTCGTCAGCACGTTATTGATCAGCGAGTCCCCTGAGGTCAGCAGGAAGTAGGTCAGCACGATGACGAGGCCGATGCTCGCCAGCATCGATCCAGTCGTACTCAGCAGCACCGCATTGCTTGTCAACGTCGGCTGCTGGACCTGCACCTCGAGCGGATGACTGTCCTCTCCCGCCGCAATTTCCTCGATTTTCGCCTTCGCTTCCGTGATCTGGCTGAAATGCGTCGTCACCCCTTTCAGCTTGGTGCCGATCGTCTGCATCTGGTCCGGGAGCGTGGTGATCCACTTCTGAGCAGGACCGATCAGCTGAAACACACTGAATGCGACGACCACGATCAACGAGACCAGGCACAGCGTCGCCCCCACCGATTCGGGGATCCGCCGACGGCTCAACCATCGGACGACGGGCCGCAGCAGCAGCGACAACACGACGGCCAGTGCGACCGGAAGCAGAATCGCCCGGGCGAAATAGAGCGTATAGAGGATCGCCAGAAGCATCAGGAAGATGAGTGGCCGCGACGAGACGAGTTGGCTCCTGGGAGATGGCCCCGATGGTTCTGAACCTTCTCCGTTCGGCGCCGTTTCGACGAGAGCGGACGGAGCGGGTGAAGGACCGGATGGATCCGATTCCGGGTTCAAACGAATGACGGACGACGGGGCGTTGCTCGGGGGTACTTCTCCGGCGCTGCGGCGACTGTCCGATCCCGTCGACTCGGATCGAGCGGCGCGTTCGTCAGGAACTCGATAATGACTGACGACCGGATCGGCCGGCTCGATTGGCGAAAACTTCGTCGGATCCCAGGCGGCGACCGCAGGGCTTCCCGGAGTTGCGGCATGATGATTGGACGACATGGTTTCGCCTCAGATTTTCCCCGGTTCGACTCGGGGCATCGAGATTTTTGATGTGAGAAAAGAGGATTGGAGGAATTTGCGATGGACGAACACCGCGCCTGACCACGGGGCGCAGGCGTGATTGGGGTGCACAAAAAAAGCCACAAGCGAAGCCGCTTGTGGCTGTGTCGCCAGCTTCCACGACGGACCGCCGCGCGATTACCACGGTTTGAGCTTCCAGCCCAGCACGAAGCCGATCCCGAAAATCCACAAGGCCGCGACGTCCGGCTTCTCGCGGGCGTATTGCTTCAGATAATTGATGATGTCCTCGGCCGGATTCTTGTTCGTCGACGAAGAACTGGGCCAGGGCGTTCCGACTTCGCGCGGAGCGAGGGTGCTGTTCATGACGCGCGGACTCCTTCAATTCATGGAAGAAAACCGGGACCGGCGGGAATCGGACGTCCCGCTCACTAACGACTTCACGAATTCGAGATTCTGTGACAGTTCCTGCTGCGACCGATTGAGAACGTTCGTCACTCGCCGGAGCCGCACGAAGGCCGCGAAACCGGCCGCTGCTCCGATCAGAACCGCAATCAGCCCCACCAGGAGCTTGGCGCCCCCCGGCGACCACGTGGTATTCGCCACGATCAGATCGGAAACGCCGGTCAGCACGACGGGCCCCGCGCTCAGGACGAGCGAGCCCATCGCGGCCAGGATGACGACCGAAGCCGCGGACCGCTTGCCCGCTTCGCGAACATCCAGCACGAGCAGCCGCGTCTGGAGTTCGGCGAGAGTGATCAGGTCGTGCGCCAGACTTGTCGCCTGCGACGTGACGTCGCCCAGCGTCGTCGGGTCGCCATTGGTCGTTGCCGTCGGCGGATTCAGCGTTTGAACAGGCATCCCATCGCCACTCCTGTCGCAACGGCAACGCCGATGGCGACTCCAGGGTTCTGACCGATCGACCGAGTAAGTTGATTCGCTGTCGGCAGGGGCCCGCGATCGGGCGGCAGAGGCGCGTCCGTGGGCGGCGACGGAAGCCGCGGCAGGACGCTAAGCCAGAGGGCCAGCAGGCTCATAGGTTGGATATTCCTGAGACGTGTAAGGCGAAGGATAAGGCGTCGAATGCTGAGCAACCGCCGCATGCGACGGCACGGGAACGGGTCGCTGATGACCGGGATGTCCGGGCATTCCCGGCATCGATTGGCTCATCATGCGAGTGAGGTATTGCTGAGCGTAGTGCTGGGCGTACGAGGTGGCGGCCTTCAGAGCGATGCCGCCGGCCAACGCCGCCAGCCCTCCGATGATCGTCTTCTTTGGGGGTGGAGCCGGCGGAGTTCCAACCTGGATCCGTCCCGATTTTGCCAGCCCCGCAATGGCCTTCGCGTCGGATGCGGTAACCGCCTTCCGCTTCGGGACAAGCCAGTAACCCAGGCCGGCGGCAATCGCGAGCGTCCCCCACGGGAAGAGCCGCACGTAGTTCTTCCAGTCGAGGAACTGCCGGGTCTCCTCGCCGAGCCTTGACGCCTTGTAGTGAGCGCGGGAGCGAATCCGGGCCATCCGGGCGCGAATGTCGTCTACGGAGGAATCCGCCATCTTCATCACTCCTGGTTTTGTTTCAGGGGCCCGAGTATCGCGGACCCCTCCGTAGAGAACACGAATCTCTCTCTCAGCTGTTCGCCCAGGGGGCGTGCTGGTTCATGAACTGCATGAACTTGTCGCGGAGGCCGTAGTAGTCGTAGTTCGGCTGCGGACGGCTGAAAGCCATCGCCATCGCGACGCCAACGCCAAGACCGACGCCGAACGCCGTGAAAACGGCGGTGCCGGGATTGGACGCCACCGATTCCCGCGCCTTGTCCATGCTGCACGCCATCGCTTCCGAGGCGGCATCCGACCACTGGCTGACCTTTTCCTGGACTGCACCAGCCTTGTCCTGGACACGGTCTTGAATTCGGTTCGTTTTTGAGTAAGCCATGACAGGGTCCTTTCCAGAATGAGCGGAGAGGCTTTGCCGACAGCCTTGCGGGCTGCCCGACCCCTCCGAGAAATGCGCACAAACGGGCCGGCTCAGCCCATTGCGAGTGCCGTCCGGAGATGGGAATCAGGCGCGGCGGAGCATCAGACCGACCAGCACGCCGGAGACAATGCCGGCGCCGAACGCGACGGCGATCGATTCGACCGGGTTCCGCTTGATGGTCTGCTCGGCCTGGCGGTAGCCCTCGGACATCTGCGAGGCGGTGCGGTCGTACCCTTCGCGAAGAGCCTGCGTCGCCTGATCGGTGTATTCGCGGGCGGTGGTGGCAACGCGGTCGTACATCCCTTCGCTGTCGCCGACGATCTCGTCGATGAACTTTTCGACTTCTTCCTTCGCCTTGCCGGTCTTGCGTTGGATGACGCCGACGAGCTGCTCGACGTTCCCTTCACCGCGGACCAGATCGTCATCGGTCAGGGTGCCCCACTTTTCCTTCAGCTTCCCTTTGACCTCATTCCACTTCCCTTCGAGCTGCTGACGAGTGGCCATGGTTCGACTCCTCACTGGACGGGTACTTGTTCAACACGGCCCCGGTGTTGAGTAGCACGGGGTAATTCCTTCGGAATGCAAGCGCCGTGCCGAAGCATTCCTTCGCTCCGTTCACGCCGTCTTCCGAACGCAAAA
Organism: Planctomycetaceae bacterium; assembly: GCA_020850695.1. Lineage (GTDB taxonomy): Bacteria > Planctomycetota > Planctomycetia > Planctomycetales > Planctomycetaceae > JADZEF01. The sequence goes on from JADZEF010000397.1 coordinate 6,065, forward strand.
CTCAGCGGATTACTTGGATTTCCACGGTTTTCTTCCCGACGGACGGGCGATGGTTTTTCCCCCATGCGGGAACCGGTTGAAAGCTGCGTTACCACCCCGGTCAGGAAGCGTTCATCAGCCGGCGTCGTTGACCGCCGTATTGACGCCAGCGAACCCTGTTAAACGAGGGCGGCTCCGGATTGCTCCAGAGCCGCCGCTCTACGCCCGACACCCGTTCCGACCGACTTCGCGAACTCGAAGATCACGACTTCCGGTCAGCAAGCTTTTTCATCAGCCCTTCCGCGTGTTCCTTGTGCTCCTTCGCCGTCTTCTGGCCTTCCTTGATCACCTGCTGGAATTCCGGCGAAACGTTGCCTTCGGCCGCCTTCAATTTGGCCATCATGCCGATGTGCATTCCGACCTGCTGACCCAGGAACGCCTGGTCGAATTCCTTGCCTTCATACTGACCCAGGCATTCCTGCGTCAGCCGCAGACATTCTTCGTGAGCCTGATGGGCCATCGCGAACAGGCGATCGTGCAGTCCGTTCCCCATCCGCGTCGTGCCGGCAGCCGTCGTGGGCGGGTTGGCCCGACGGTCGTCATCAGTCCCCGCGACCTGCTTGACACCCTCTTTCGACGATTTCCCCGCCCGCAGCTCAAACGACTGATCCTTCGAAGCGAACTTGCGAAGTTTCGCCACGAACTTCTCGTGGTCGTCGATCATCGTCTGCGCCTGTTCCTTCGTTTTGTCGCTGTCCGCATGCTCCAGGGCGAAGCGGCACAGGGAGA
>JADZEF010000398.1 GCA_020850695.1 Planctomycetaceae bacterium
GGCGGAAACGTCCTGATCGAAAACGCGGGCGTGACGGTCACGATCTTCAGCAAATGCAAGCTGGACCGCGTCGGGCAGAGTGCAGTCGTGCTGACCGACGCCACGAAGGGGCTGCTGGTCAAGAAGCAGCAGATTCTCAAGGCGCTCGTCGGCTGGATGCCCGTTGACGGGTCCGGGGATCAGATCGGCACCGCTCACATGCGGGCGCTGGGTTGTTCCCCGATCGGCCAGTACGCGGACGGGGCCCGCATGTCGCTGCAGTTTGCGACAGAATTCCTTTGGGACTTGACGACGTGATCCGATACGCGGGGGTAAACCTGCTGCTCGAAGAACCGGATGGCGAACTCGCCACCTGGCTCGAGCGGTATCTGCCCCTCGACGATCTCCGCCTCTTCGGACCGTCGTTCGGTCCGCAGTCTCCGCTCTGGCAAGCCCGGGGCGCGTCCTGCCGGCATCTCGGCGTGCCGACGATCAATTACCCCGCGATGCCGCGGCTGCGGATCAACTCGCTGTACTGGCCTCAGGGAGCCACACGCTGGGCCTACGGGGTCTTCCTGACCGACGACGACGGGCTGACGTCGATTCTCGAAGAGGTGCAAAGCGAGACGGGCGCCGCGTACAACCCGGCACAGTTGGCGATCGCCGATGCGGACTTCGCCGAGGAACCGGCCGCCAGCCTCTTCTCGACCGATGCCGAGGGGCGTTCGGCTCTCTCCACGGAGATGTTCCTGCTCCAGCCGCGGCCGATCTCGGCGACGACGGAGCAACGGTTGTGGCTGCTCCCGCTGGTCGATGAACGCTACTTCTGGCAGTGGTCGGAAGCGGCGTTCGTCACGACTGACACCTGGACGAACCTGATCTCGGAACTGTCCGACGCTCTCGACGCGGACATCCTGACTCCCTCGATCGATGCGGACTTCGGGACTCCGGATCAGACGGAAGTCTCCCGATCCTGGCAGAACGCGGCCGTGCTCCTTGATGCGGTCGCTGCGTCGATCGGGAAGAGAGTCGTGCGGGACTGCGGAAGCGGGGCTGTCTCCCTTCAGGCGAGCGATGCGGCCTACACGCTCGCGACGGATGACCTCTCTGCGTGTCTATCCGAGCGAGTCTCCGGCGGCGAAGCGGACCAAGGCGCGGCGGCGTCCGTGGCCACGACCGTGACGACCGTCTTCCGGAATGATGCGGGCGGGACGGAAGTGATCGTCGAGAATGCGTCGGATTACGAAGTGACGAAGACGAACGGCCGCAACCGCACGTTCCATGTCCCGTCGATTGACCCCTTCACTGGAGCAACGCCGACCGCGGAATCTTCGGCCCTCGCCGTGGCCATCGCGGATGCCTACTACGGCTTCTCGAAGCTCGAATATGACGTCTCCCACGTCGGCATTCAGCCGTGGACTGGCAATGCCTTCGATGATTTCGCGCTCTTCGCGTTCGGCGTGCGGCTGCCGGACGGATCGTATCAGGCCATCACACGGGCCTGCTCGATGCCCCCGAACGTCGGAGTCGACGTCCTGTTGAACCGGGCGGATTCCCAGGAGAACGCAGACGAATGCACGAGCGAACTGCCGATCCTCGATGCCTGCTCCGCTGAGGATTGGGGGGCCTACGAGACATTCACGGCCAACCTGACGGATGCGAACGGCGACGCGACGGGCGAGACGAAGACCGTGAAGGCGATCGGCATCGCGGGGCTCACCGGGACGCGAGGCACGCTCATTCCAAGGCAGGGGCAAGACCCGCCGTACGAGTTCTGGCCGAAGGAATGCACCCCGAGTTGCGGGAGTGCCTGATGCCCGACGACTGCACGCATCCCTTCCTCTGCTGCGAACCGAATCCGTGCTGCGCGTTTCGCCTGGTCGACGACACGCCTGCCGTGGTCTGGTCGAGGCCGAACGATGAGGGACCATGCGACAATCCCGTCGCGGTCGCATCCGACGGAACCAATCTCTACGTCGGCTACGGCGCAACAATCGAGAAGTGGGACCAGTCCGGGAACCTGCTCTGGACGGCGGACTGTCCCTCGGATGCGATCACAGCGGACGGGAACTCGGTCTGGGGGGCGAGGTACGTCTCGGGAGCGACCGAAGGCTACCTGCAGGTGCGGAAGCTGCTCGCGTCGGACGGGTCCACGGTCTGGACCACGCAGACGGACGATGACACGGGAACCACGGGCGTCGGAAAAGTCTTCGCGCTCGCCAACGACGGGACCAACGTCTACACCGCGGGCAGCGAAGTCATCGTCGGCAGCGACGTCGGCCTCGGGGTGAAGATCGACGGCAGCGGGACGATTCTCGGGGTCTACGGCTTCCATCCGGCTTACACGCCCACGCTGACGCGATACGCGGCGGCCAGCATTGCTCTCAGCAGCGACTCGATCTATCTCGCCTGGGGCGGGGCAACGTACGCGTTGGGGGCATATTCCAGTTTCGTCGGAACGCACATCGAACGATGGGACGCGACGACGCTGGATTGGATCTACCGCGCTCCCTGCGCCCGCGTCCGCACCCTGTCCCTCTATCCGTCGAATGACCTCTACATCGGGAAGGATGCTGGATTTCTCGAATGCACGCTGGAGCGATGGGACGCGGATACCGCGACCCCGCAGTGGGGCGTACTCGTCAAGGGCGATTATCTCTCCAATGACGGCCCGGTTTTCGACTCAGACATGGGCGTGGGCGTCGTCTCGATCCAGAACGGCATCGATCTCTGGGTTCTGGCCGGCGACTTCGACACCGCGGTCCAGCACTACGCCTACGAGCTGCGTCAGTACGACACCTCGGGGAACCGGATCTCCTGCCATCCGGCCGCGACAGGGACGAACCCGAATCGCGGAACGTATGCCTATCTCGCTGCAAGCAGCGTCGGGGCCTACGTCGCCGGGAACATCCCTTGCACGACGGACGACGAAATCACGTGCGCCCCGGATGATGGGGCCTGCACTCCGGTCGAGCCGTGCCCCGAAGAATGCGGCACGCTGAGCATCCACGGGAAGGCGGTCACTGAGGGCTGCGACTGTCGGGAAGGGATCGGGGATGGCTGCATCTCGATCAACTTCGCGGGCTGCACCGACCTCAACCCGCCCGGTGACCTGGAAACGGAGTTCCAGCAAGACCCCGTGTTCGAGTCGGCCCTCGGCTGCGATTTCGTCTGGTTCGCGTCCTACTCGCTCACACTCTGCGGTGAGACGGCATCGGTCTATGTGCAGGTCTGCTACACCTGCGCCGACGGATGGTCCGCGCTGGTGCGGATCGCGATCGATCTGGCGGACCCTGTGACGGTCGACCTGACCGACTTCCTCGCCTTTCCCGGCTGCGGACAGAGCGCGCTCTCCGGACCCGATTTCGAGTTCAATGCCCCGCTCGGACTGCCGGAATGCGTCGGATGCGGCGGCGACCAAAGCATCTCGATTTCGCTCCGCGACTCCTGCGGCCTGTTCATGATGGCCCCGATGGTGGCCGCCTCGGACGCGCCGACAGCGCCGCGCCTGATGGCCTCGATCGACGGTCCTGCCGCTGCGGTCGGCCTGATCCTCCACGACGCGGGCGGCGACGAATGGATGGATGAGGACGGCATCCTGATCTTCACCGAGAACGTCGCCACGATCGGCGACGAATCCGGCCCGGTGACGATTCTCTCCCGTCGTCCGTTCCTGGCCATTGCGACCGTCGGCCCGAACGAGATTTACGTTACGGAGGAAGTGTGAAGCTCGTCGGCCACCTCGAATGGATCCGCAGCGGGAAACGCCCGGACGGGACGGCGATCAGCCTGCCCGATGCGGCCCGCCGCGCCATCGCCCGCCATTTCGGGGCGAAAGCCGAATGCGCGGAGCGGGTGAAGCCGAAGCACAAGCTCGAAATCCCCTGCGTCCACCTGGGCGAACAGAAGAGGGTGGAAGTCTGCAAGACGTGCGGACGGAAGGGGACGCCGGCGGCCGTATTCGAGTGCGCGAAGTTCGGGGAATGCACGCTGCGGAGTTTCAAGGTCGGAGTCAAAGCGAATTGCCTCGGGTGCCGAGAGTATCAGGCTGCACCGAAGGAACTGATGACCTGGGCCGCTGGAATCGTCACGGCCCCTCGAGCAAAGCCGACGCTGGAAACGACGCTCCGATCAGTTCAGTCGGCGGGGTGGAGGCCCGTGGTCTATGCGGAACCCGGATCGCCGAGTCCCGACGGTGCGAAGGCGGTCCGGCGGTCGGAGCGGTTGGGACTCTGGCGGAACTGGCTGAAGACGGCGGAGCAACTGCTGGCGGCCGACACGTCCCACGTTCTGATCTGCGAGGACGATGTCGAGTTGTGTCCCGATGCCCGGTCGATCGTGGAAGCCATGAACTGGCCGCCCGACGTCGGCTGCGTCAGCCTCTACACGTCGGCCCATTACCACCGCGACAACGCCGAGATTCACGACCTGCCGACGGGGAACTTCTGGGGAGCGTGCGCCCTCGCGTTCCCCGCGGCCGTGCTGCGGAAGATCCTCGACCACAAAATCATCCGGGGCTGGAAGTCCGGCACGGGGACCGATCAAGCCGTCGGCCGAGCCCTCGCCGCGATGGGGCTGCGGATTCAGGGATTCTCCCCGAGCCTCGGCCAGCACATCGGTGAGA
>JADZEF010000399.1 GCA_020850695.1 Planctomycetaceae bacterium
AGCGATGGAGAGACAGAGCGATGGAGAGACAGAGCGATGGAGAGACAGAGCGATGGAGAGACAGAGCGATGGAGAGACAGAGCGATGGAGAGAGGTTCGGTTGCCGTATCAAACGTATTGGGACATCGAAATTCACTCGGGTTCGTTCATAGCATGAGAATGACGGGCGGAGTCTGACAGAGAGTCGGTTTCCATCTCTCTATCCCTCTGTCTCTCCATCCCCCAATCCTCCCCGCTTCCCGCCATGTCCATCTCCATCCAGCACGTCACGAAGGTCTTCGGCAGCTACACCGCCCTCAACGACATCACCCTCGATGTCCCGGCCGGTTGCCTTCTGGCGCTGCTGGGGCCGTCCGGGTCGGGGAAGACCACGCTCCTGCGGATTATTGCGGGGCTCGAACACGCCGACTCGGGGGCCATCCACTTCGAAGATGAAGACGTCACGCAGCAGGCGGCCCGCGAGCGCGGGGTTGGCTTCGTGTTCCAGCACTACGCCTTGTTCCGGCACATGACGGTGTTCGAGAACGTCGCATTCGGCATGCGCGTGCGCAAGATGCCGAAGGCTGAGACCCGCGACCGCGTGATGGAGTTGTTGAAGCTGGTGCGCCTCGAAGGGCTCGGCGGGCGGTTCCCATCCGAGCTCTCCGGTGGACAACGACAGCGTGTGGCTCTCGCCCGGGCCCTGGCCGTCCGGCCGAAGATGCTGTTGCTGGACGAGCCGTTCGGAGCCCTCGACGCCAAGGTGCGGCAGGAGCTGCGGACGTGGCTTCGCAAGCTGCACGAAGAGATGCACGTGACGACCGTGTTCGTCACTCACGACCAGGAGGAGGCGTTCGAGGTGGCCGACCGCGTGGTCGTCATGCGGCAGGGAAACATTGAGCAGGTCGGCACCCCGCAGCACGTCTTCGACCATCCCGCCACTCCCTTCGTGATGGACTTCCTGGGGAACGTCAACGTCTTCCATGGGCGGGTGCAGTCGGGGCGGGCCGACGTGGGTCCGTTCAGCGTCGAATACAAGGACTACCAGCACGATGAACCGCGGAAGGCGACCGCCTACGTCCGCCCCCACGAGCTGGAAATCGAGCGGACGAAGACGGCGGCGACGGCGCTGCAGGGCCGCGTCGTCCAGATCAACCCCGGCGGAGCCGTCGTGAAGGTCCGCGTGGCGTCCGACGAATTTGGCATCGAGTTGAGCGTCGACCTCATCCGCGACCGGGCCCACCAGTTGAACCTGGTCGTGGGCGAATCGGTCTACGTCCGGCCGCGGTCGGTGCGGGTCTTCATGCCCGAGATCGATTACGCGATCTGACGCAGCGGGCTTGCGACATCGCGTGCGGCTCGGGGCCGCGGAGTCGGGCCGCGGCCTGGCCGGATGTGTGACTTTCGTCGCGTGACGCATTGCGCGCGTGATATTTCGAGCGCATTTTTCGCCTTCGCCGGTATGCTGACGGTCCCTTCTGCCATGTTTTCGGGCCACCACCATGCCGATTTCTGTGACCTGCGCCTGCGGTCGGAAGCTGAAGGCGCGCGATGAATTCGCCGGGACGCGGGCGGAGTGCCCGACGTGCGGTCAAGCTGTCATCATCCCGGAGGCTCCGCCTCCTCTGCCAATCGAACCCGGCTCCAGGGCGGAGGCCTTCGTCGCGGAATCTTCGTCAGAATCGACACAAAGCGTCCCGGATCGTGTTGCGGATCCTCCCGGCGCGGGCGTCCCGTCCTCCAGCCCGGACTCGTCGACGTACCGCCTCCGTCGGGACGAACCCGCTGCGGCATCCGGCGACGCCGACCCGATGGACATCGTCGACTTTTTCGACCCGCCGAAGAGATCCGCCAGGGCCGCCGCACCAAAAGAGCCGGCGAAGCCGGTGGCGGTCCGCATGCTCGAAGCCCTGCTCGATCCGAAGGCCATCCACTGGATGCTGACGATCGGCGGAGGGCTCGCGGTGCTGGGACTCATCATCTACCTCGTCAGTCTGCGGGTCTTCGACAACCCGCTGGTCATGGCGGCCGCCCTGGGGCTGGGAAGCCTCGCGGTTCTGGCGGGGGGGTGGTGGATGACGCTCCGCACCCGGTATCGCGTGGCAGGGCAGGCGCTGACGTTTCTGGGGTGCGTGGTCGCCCCGCTCAATCTCTGGTTCTATCACGCCCAGAACCTGGTCACGCTCGACCAGCACCTGTGGGTGGGAGGACTGGTGTGCGTCGCCCTCTATGTCGCCACCGTGTTCGTCCTTCGCGATCCACTCTTCCTGTATGCGGTTGAGGCCGGGGTCACGCTGACGGTGCTGTTGCTCATGGCCGACATGGGCATCGTCTCCGATGTCGGAAGGCTGGCGCTGTTCCTGGTCGGGCTCGCCGTGATCTCCATCCATGCCGAGCGGGCGTTCGCTCCCGACGGCGAATTCTCGCGCAAGCGATACGGACTGCCGTTGTTCTGGTCGGGACACGCACAACTCGGCGTGGCCCTGATCATGCTGCTCGGTTCGCAGGTTGCGGGCTGGCTCGTCGAGCCGCTGCAACTTTCGTGGGCCGGCAACCTGCTCACGCAGAACAACCTGCTGGCGGGCGGGCTGTGGATCGCCGCAACTTACCTTTATTTCTACTCGGACCTCGTCGTTCGCCGCGTTGGCGTCTACATCAGCCTCGGGGCCGTCAGCCTGATGATGGCGATGGTGACGCTGGTGCTCCAGCACCTCAACCAGGAAGGCCTGATTGCGGTCCTCGCGTTGACGTCGCTGGTGACGCAGGTCGTTCAGACCCTGATCGTGCGCGACAACGAGAAGCTCAGCCGATACGGCACGCAGATCGCGGCGCTGATGGCCCAGGTTCCCGTGCTGATGGGAGTGATCCTCCATCTGCGGGCGACCAGCAGCGTCGCCGACGCGACCGGCTGGCGGTACGAGACGGGCTGGCCGTTCGTGGGAGCGATGGCCGTCGTCATAGTGTGCAACCGGATCTCGGCGTGGCTGTGCCGCCGGACCGATGCCAAGCTCTCCGCCACCTACTTCTTCTTCAGTGCGGCCGCGGCCATCGTGGGTGCGGCGGGCATCCTGCGGCAGATCGGCTGGACCGAATGGTCGTACCAGGCGATCGTGTTGATGCTGATTCCGATCGCCTACATGGTGGCGTCGCGACTGTGGCGCGGGCACACCCCGGAGGAGCCGCTGGCCCGCGTGGCCCACACGGCGACGGCCGTGATCCTCGTCGGAACGCTGATGGCGGCGTTGCGGAACGATCCCTCGGCCCTGCTGCAGCCAGTGACGGCCGACCCGATCAATCTGCGGCTGGGGCTGGTCTTCATCGAGGCGACGCTGTTCTACGTGCTGGCCGGATGGTTCCGGAAGCGGAGCTGGAATGCGTCGTATGCGACGATCGCCGCGTGCGGTGCGTTGTGGCAGTTGCTGGGTTACTTCGGCGTTCCGTCCGCCGCCCATACGCTGATCTATGCGGGACTCGGGCTCGCTACATTGGCCGCCGCCCGCCTGATGGGACTGGAGACGGTCGAGCGTTACAGCTCGCGGGGCGAGAAGTCCGCCACGCTTCGCGGGCCGGGACTGACGATGTTCCGTGCGGGGAACGGCGTGCTCTCGGTCGCGCTGGTCATCGCATTGCTCAAGGGGCTGGGCGAGCTGACCGGATCGGGAATCGTGTGGTTCGATCTGCTGATGCTCGTTCTCACGACGGGTGCGGGGGCGGCGGGAATCTTTCTCGTTCCTCCGGGCGGCTGGCGGCGGTGGTACACCGTCGCGACGATCGGCCTGGCCGCGGTGACGTTCCTGACGCTCAATCTGCTGATCAACCTGAGCGGCTGGCAGAAGCTCGAGATCTTCTGCGTGGTGGTTGGACTGGTGTTGCTGGCGGTGGGGCATGTCGGCCGCTTCCGCGAATCGCAGTCGGCCACCGGCGCCGACGACACCGTCTCTCTGGGACTGTGGTTCGGAAGCCTGCTCGCAACTGTTCCCCTCTTCATCGCGATGTTCTACCACCGCTTCATCCAGGGTCCGCCGTCGCTGGTGGATGAACTGGCGCTGTTGACCGTCACGATCCTGATGCTGGTGAGCGGTTGCAGCTGGCAGATCAAGTCGACCACGCTGCTGGGTGGAACCCAACTGGGACTCTATCTCGTCCTGCTGATCGGCTCGCTGGCGTATCGTCCCGAGGTGGCCATCGGCGTCTATCTGCTGGCGGGGGGCGGACTGGTGTTCGCGGTGGGGGTGGTGCTCAGCATTTATCGCGATCGCCTGCTGGCGATTCCCGACCAGATCGCCAGGCGTGAAGGGCTCTTCCGGGTCATCGACTGGCGGTAATGGAATCGGTCCCGTAGAAAAAAGGTCGGCCGCGACCCGCTATGGAGCAGGTCGCGGCCGACGATCATTTCGGTGGGACATCCGGGGGATAGCTCAGTGCGGGGCGCTGGCCGCGGCCCGCCTGGCGAGCTCGTCGGGAGGGACATCCTCCACATGAGTCGAGATCGTCCACATGTGGCCGAAGGGATCGACGAGCGTTCCCGACCGATCGCCGTAGAACTGATTCTGGATGGCCCGCTTCTCTATCCCGCCCGCCCTGATGGCCTGGGCGAAAACCTCGTCGACATTCGGGACATAGATCATCAGACTGACGGAAACGCCCCCGGTCGTGAGGGGACTGAGGCAGCCCATCTGCGGGAATTCGTCGGCCATCATCACGACCGAGTCCCCGATCCGGATCTCTGCATGGCCGATCGTTCCGTTCGGGCCGTCGATCCGCATCAGCTCGGTGGCGTTGAAGGCCTTCTTGTAATAGTCGAGGGCCGCGGCCGCTCCCTTGATGATCAGATAAGGAGTGACGGAGTGATAACCTTCCGGAATCGGTCGGACGGCCATGGGAATATCCCTTTGCTGGTGTGAAACGGGCTGACGCTAAACAGATCGACGTTAAGTCTGGTGGCGGCGGGCCGCAAGTCCCTTGTCGTAATTCGGAATGTCGCAGGGAAAACTCCGATGCGGTGTGTCACGATGCTCGGCCTGATCCTCGTGTTGAATGGGACCTGCGCGGCGCAGGGCGACGATTCGCGAGATCGCGAAACCAGAGCGATCGAGCGCGGGCTGGCCTTCCTGGCGAAAGACGCCCTGGCGTGGAAAAAAGAGCACAATTGCGTCTCGTGTCATCACGCGGGGATGGTGGTGTGGGCGATGCGCGAGGCGAAGCAGCGGAGCTTCGCGGTGGACGAAGCCGTTCTGGCGGAAATGACGCAATGGATGCTGCCCGGCGATGGCCGGACCGGCGTGCCCCGTCCCGAAGGACGGCCCAAGGCCCTCAACATGAAGGCCGTCTACTTCGCCCTGGCGCTGGAGTCCAATCCGACTCCGGACGAAGCTTCGCAGGAGTCGATTGCGCGGTTCCTGAATACGACAAGCGGCGACCAGTTGGATGACGGTTCGTGGTGGGCATGGCCCGAGACGCGCCCGCCGTTTTTCGGCGGATCGGACGACAGCATGTCGGCGCTGGCGACCCTGGCCCTGGTTTCGGCGCGAGAGATCAAAGACCAGAAGGTGATGGCGGCCCGCGATCGCGGCGTGAAGTGGCTGACGGAAACAAAGACGGACGGCGACCCGCAATCGCTGGCGGTGCGGTTGATGGTGGCGGCGCGCATCAATCGGCCCGAGGCCGAGGTGAAGGCGCTGGTTCGAGCGATTCAGGAGAATCAGAAGCCAGACGGCGGGTGGGCTCAGGCGAAGGACATGGAAAGCGACGCCTGGGGGACAGGGCAGGCCCTCTATGCGCTGGCATTGAGCGGAATGGGGGACGAGCAGCGCATGGCCCGCGGCCGTGCGTTCCTGGTGGATACGCAGCGGGACGATGGCTCCTGGCCGATGACCTCGCGGCCGACGAAGCCAGGCGAGAAAGGTTCGACGAGCCTGATCCCGATCACAGGGGGCGGAAGCGGCTGGGGCCTGCTGGGACTGGTGCGAAGCCTGCCCGAAAAAAAATGAGCGAGACGTTCGCCGTGGCTCGTCACGTCGTCAATGTTACACGTCTTTCCAGATCTCCACGAATCGGGACGTCGTCCAGCCGACGGGATCGGATACTTGGCCGTCACCGATCTCGACGATTCGGAGCACTCCGTCCGCGCGCAATGTCACGTCGACCGAAAAGAATGGAGACGCGATGCGCTCCGCTGCGTGCCGGACCACGTCGGGAATTGTCTCGTCGTGGCGAGAGCCGAAGGGAGTTCCCTGAATGACGAAGAATCGTCGTTCCGAATCGGGGACGAACGACTCGATGCGGCGGACGCAGATTCCGCCTTCGATTTCGCCGCGATAGTGTTTCATTTCTTGAAGGAGGGCCACCGCGTCGTCAGGGCGTTCAATCAGCGATCCGCGCGACGTCTTCAACGATTTGACATAGTCCTTGAGGAAGAAGCCGTCCCAGTCCAGTCGCTGCAACTCGCGGACGATATCGCAATCCGCGGGATAGACGCGGGTTTCGGGAGTGAACTCGGCCAGTTGCGGATACCAGTTTGGAAGATGGTGAGCTGTGAGATAGCTCTCAGGGCTTGTCAGAGCGACTGCACCCGCACGACTGATGGCCGCGGTCAGTCGGCGATACTCCGCTTCGGCCAGCATCCAGCCTCGATAGACCACCGTGGCATCCCGCGCAATCCCTCTCAACATCGACAAACCGGCGAGGGCTTCGTTCGAACAGACCGATGTCGGATGGCCGGCCGAATGGAAGGCGGCGCGCTGGTCGGCGAACTTTGGATCGACCTCCCTGGGCTGGAAGGGATCGGCAGGAAAGAGGAAATGCGGCATACCGGCGGCCCTCGGCGATCGATCTCGAATCACTCATCCCCGGACGGGCCGTACATCCCGGGAACGGGGATGTCATTCAGCCGCAGGTAGACGCACAGTATGGCCCGGTGGTGAATCGTGTGGTTGACGATGAACGAGCGCATCACGGCGATGCGGGGCATCGTCAGCACGACCTTTCCGCCATCGAGCAGCGACCAGTCCTTGAGGTAATCGGCGTCCGACGTCGCGGCGATGGCCGCTGTCGCGGACGCGACGTTGGCGTCGAACGATTCGAGGATGGCCTGGCGGCTTTTCAGAATGGGAGTTCGATACGGAACGCCGCCCACCGGGTTGAAGTCCCAGGAAAGTTCCTTCAGCGTTCCTTCGACCCAGCCGGGGATCTCGGCGAGATGCGAGGCGACCCAGCCGATGGAGTTCGATTTCGGATGCGCCTTCCAGTCGAGCCGGTCGTCGGGGACGCGTTCGAGCACGCGGCGCGTGCTGGCCATTTCGTGCTCGAACTCGGGAAGGATTCGCTCGGCGGTGGTCATTGATGGGTTCCGGATTCGAAGAGAGATGTCGCAAGCCGGCCGAACGTGACGATAGTAGGCCGGTTCCGCGGAGTCCATCCGCGCCCTTTGATCCGCCCGTCGCCTGCTCAACGTGTGGCGACGCTCGTCGTCAGTCGCTTGATCCGATGCGGCGCGCCGGCGATGTGGCGTCACCGCGCGGTCCACTGCACAGCAAACTTTCAAGCGCGCCCGCATCGACCGGCTTCGCAAGGAAAACGTCGAACCCTGCATCCTGGATGCGGCGCTGATCATCGAGTGTGTCGTAGCCGGTCACGGCGACGAACAGCGTCTCGCGCAATCGCTCGTCTTCGCGGAGCCGCCGCGCGACGGCCAACCCATCCATTCCCGGCAGGCCAATGTCGAGAAGCACGACGGTGGGCACAAACCACCTGGCGGTCGCCAGGGCGGTCGGTCCATCCTCACAGGCTTGCAGCTCGCAGGGAGCCAGCAGAGGAATCAGTTTCGACAGCATCATGCGCGTGGCGCGGTTGTCATCAACAACGAGGACTCGTCGAGCCGCAGAGTTGCACACATCGTCGGACGTGGCGGGAAGCATCGCGACAATCTCGATTCGGCCCGCTGCAGGGAATGGTTTTTCTGCCGAACGACTCGAATGGTCGGAGGCCGCTCAACGGGAAAAGCATGACGCACATGGCATTCTCCCACTCAACCCGCGGCTTGATGATCAGGGGATTCCCCAGCCCGCTCACGCGATCGACACGACGTCGCACTCTTGAGGCCCCGAGCCGGTTCGCGACTGCCTCGAGACCGCATGGTTTGGACACAGAGCGTCCAGACCGATCACTCACTCTTCTGGAACTGCGACCTGACGACGTCGTGGTGAGGGGACGAGGGTTCTACTGCGGAAAAACTGAAAGCTCCAAATCCAAATTATCGTTCGTCTTGCGTCATCTCACATCAGTGACTCGAAGCGATCGGCGAAGGCTCGCCCACTGCGGCACGCTCATTGCAAAGCTGGGTAAGAAGGGTCGGCTGGGTCCGATTCGAGACACCAAGCTTCTACTACGAGGAGATTTTCGATGGCTACCACCAGCAAGCCGCAGATGTCGAAGAGCGTTCGCGAAATCATGGCATTCCATGCCGCCGATAACGACGGCTTGGAGCGCTGCGGTCGCCTTGAACGGTGTGGACGCCTGGAACGCTGCGGGCGGATGGAACGCGCCGGCCGACTGGAGCGTTGTGGTCGCCTCGAACGCTGCGGACGGCTCGAACGCTGCGGGCGTTGAGCGGCGACGGAGACATTCGACGTCGATGGTTTTTGCTTCACATGGAGTGAGTTTGCTTGAGTGCGGGCACGGAAGCGGTTCGCGTGAGAGCCGGTCGCACCGGCTCTCACGCTTCATGTCATCCGGGTGAAAAGATGATGCAGTCGGGCCATCTACCGCGACGGGCGGCACTCCCCATTCCCCGCATCGGTCTGGCTGTGCGCGAGGAGAACCGGGATGTCTTGACCGCCCCGGCCGTCGGGGCGGTCGAAATCACTTTCGAGCGGGCCGATGACCCGCTTCGCATGGAATCCTATCTCAATCCGGACGACTTCGAGTACGTCAGCGTTCACTCGCTGAAGCTTTCCATCGCCAGCGCGGACCGGCCTCGTCGCGACTACCTCGATGCGCTGCGGTCCGTCATCGACGAAAACCGGGCGGACGCGATGAGCGATCATCTGGGTTTCACGCGGCACGGAAATGACGGGGTCGAGATTGGTCATTTCGCCCCGCCCCCCTGCACGCTGGGCGCCCTGGATGCCACCTGCCGAAACGTCGAATTCCTTCAGTCGCGATTCGCGCCTCTTCCGTTCTTTGTCGAGAATATCGCCTACACCTTTCAGTTTCCGGGAACGATGACCGAGGCCGAGTTCCTGTGTTCGCTGTTTCGACGGACGGGGTGCGGGTGGCTCCTGGACGTGACGAACGTCTATGCCAACTCGGTCAACTTCGGATTCGATGCGCGGCAGTTCATCGCCGACGTGATGCCGGCGGCGAGACGTCTTCAGATCCATCTGGCCGGCGGATTCTGGAGCGAGAAAGCGGGCCGCTACATCGACAGCCATTCCGACCCGATCCCCGCCGAGGTATGGGATCTCTACGAATTCGCCCTGAAAGAGGGCCGCGGAAAAATCGACGCCGTTTTTATCGAGCGCGACCAGAACTTCCCTGACGATCAAGGCTGGCTGGATGAACTCGCCAAGGCGCGGGCCTACGCAGGAGGCGCTTGAGAGTGTTCCCCTTCCCACTCAACACCCTGAGCGACGATTACCGTCACCAGCTCGACAGCTGGACTCATTGCATGGCGGTCGGAGACATTCCCGTCACCGGCACGGAATCGGTTCAGGAAGGAGCCGCCGACGGCGTTCGTGAATTCATCGACGGCAATGTCGAAAAGCGCATTGCGAAGCTCACCACCTCGGCCGGATGCCTGCGCGGATTTTGCCCCGCATGGGAAGGCTGGACTGCGGAATTCGTTCGATCGAACCCGCCACCCGCATATGCGACGGCTGTCTCCGACTGCCTGGGACTTCTGCGGTGGATTCGATCGCATGCGGACCTCACTCCGGAACAGCGAGATGCGTTGGAAGGGCAGCGGTCGCGATTGATCGTCGAACAACGGGTACGCCGTGATCGCGCGGGCTATCTGAAGTTCTCGCGCCGCTTTCGCGAATCGCAGGACCAGGAGATCCGTTGGAACGAGCACACCGAAATTCTACTGAACCCGTCCTGCACTCCGGCGTTGTTCAGGACGCGACTGTTCCTGGATGAGCACGCAGAAATCCCGGCGCGGGTGTTCTCGTACGCCGTGGACGGCGCGGTGCATACGACAGTTCTCCAAGGTGCGGCCGCGCGGATTATTGCAGCGCTCTGCCCGCGGCGGCGTGTGACCGTCGAGAGCCTGCTTTCTGTGGCGATGCATGGGAGCGAACGAGACGGCGAGTCCGACGTCGTCGAGGCTTTGGAAGAAGTTGTGCAGTCGGGAATTGCTGCTCTGATTCCGGAACTCGAGTTTCACAGTGAGAGCGCGTTACCGCCGCGTTTTCCGTAGTCCGGCATTCCGTGGCCGGACGAAAACTGACACCCGGCCGCCCTGGAAGGCCAGGCTACGAAGGGGAGCACCCGCCGGTAATGCGCCATAATGGTATCAAGCACAGTGCTTTCCGAATGGCGCGGCATACCACCTCCTGAAGCGTTGCGGTGGACCGCAAAACTCTGGGTAGCGCACCTGACCGCCCGACTCGACGATCGTTGACGGATGCTGGTATGCTCGACCCAGCGACGGCCCGTCTCGAGAATTGGGTGCGTCATCGCGCAGCGGGCGCTCACGGAAAGCGTGCCGATCTGTGCGCGTCGACAAGAAATCCGCCGGATGTGTCTGAAACATCTGCGGGATCATCCGGCGCGAGAACGCCCCGCAATGGGGGCCACCTGTTTACGGCCGTCAGTTCCCATGAAGGCGACCACACCACGTTGACTCCTGGATCTCAGATCATGTCCACTCGCTCATGCCCTCGCGGCGACGAGAAATTGAATCGTCGAAGGGCGGCATGCTTCGGACTCGTCGTAGCGCTCATCACGGCAACTGACGGCCACGTCACCACATCTTCCGCTGAGCCTTCTGCGAGCGCCAAGGCTGCCGCGAACGCTTCAGATCGCGACGAGGCTCAGGAGGGGAAAGCTCCCGCGGACAAGGGCCGGGGCCAAATTGACGCCGATACCGGCCAAAAAAAAGCCGGGACCGAGTCGCTTCGGCGAGAATTGCTCTCGGGGAAGGTCGTCCTCTTGCAGGATGCGCTGAAGCGTCGTGGCATCCGTGCGACCGCAGAAATGAAGGACCAGGCGGTGCTCGAAACCGATTCCGGGGACTTGGTTCCCCTTGTGTCCGACTGGCGCGGGCGGGCATTTTTCCAGGATAAACGTCTCCGCGATCGAAGAGTGGATCTTGTCGGCATGCGGCGGCCCGGAATTCCCTACTTCCAGGTGCTGATGATCTTCACATTTGATGAGCAGGGCGACCGGCAGTATATGGACTATTGGTGCGACATTTGCTCAATCCCGATGTACGAGAT
This sequence comes from Planctomycetaceae bacterium, assembly GCA_020850695.1. Lineage (GTDB taxonomy): Bacteria > Planctomycetota > Planctomycetia > Planctomycetales > Planctomycetaceae > JADZEF01. The sequence goes on from JADZEF010000399.1 coordinate 11,418, forward strand.
TAAGCCATGCGATTGCTGTCAGGCCGACATCCGGCTTCGATTTCAACCGCGGGATCTGCCGGAATACATCCGAAAGCCGAATCCATAAAACGACTCCCCCGCATCGAAGCTGATTCCTGCTCATCTGTGATTAGGTAGTTACACGACAGTTCTACCGGGAAAAATCTGAGGGCTGAATTGCCTAGAGCTGGTCGATCCTAGAGATGGTCGATGTAGAATGGGAAAATGCGGTGAGAATTTGCAACCCGACGCATCAAGGAATCTTAAGGAATACTGAATTCTGGCGACTTTGACTTTCGATCGACTTCCTGATCGCGAAAATCGATCGCTGCCCCAATGATTCACTGAATAAGTGGGCAACGATTCGGATGACGGGAGTTCGATTAGCACCTTTCTTAACCAGAGATTCGCGGAGATCCTGCAACATGGTCGCGAGTTTCTCGATATTGACGCCTGGCCTAATCTGAAATGGGATCGCGGCTCAATCCGGAAAGGTGGCATTCCGGCGGAGTGGCAGTAGCCGAACAGGATTCTGCGTCGAACTTGAAAAGTGTGAGTTAGGCTTTTCACTGAGTCAACGTCTGGGTTGCTGACAGGTGGGTTTCCCGATTATCCTTTTCTTCGCCCACCTGCGTTCTCCATTCTGATGAGTCGGTAATTGATTTGCGCCGACCAGTTCCCGCCCGCGCTCAATTTTCACCCTTCTTCTCCCGGTCCGACCGTCAGCAGTTCGTGTCCTAGCAGCTCGCGTTCAGCTCTCCTGACTAATGTCGAGTCGCTGAGTCTCGACCTATTGCGGATAATTCCACTGAACTGGATTTTCCCTCGCGGGTCGGCGCACCGCAGATGCGCCGTCAGCAGGTAAGAAGTGTTGTATTGGGCCGCACGTTTCTTCAAACCCAGCTAGAACTGAGGCTGGAGACCGCAAAGTCGGTCGTCACACGGACCACACGTAGTGCGTCACCGCGCGGATGAGTGTCCAGGCGGGGGGATCGCATTTTTACCCTATTTGAGCATTTCGCTGACCGA
>JADZEF010000400.1 GCA_020850695.1 Planctomycetaceae bacterium
ACGGCGTTCGAGGTGAACGTAATCACGAGAGGCATGTTGCCATCGCCGCCGGTCCAGGTGCCGATGACTGTCCCGCTGAACGTCACGTTGCTGCCGCTGAGGCCGATCTTCCCGAGTCCGGTTCCCTGGTTCACGATGCGGAGTTGATCGGTCGCCTCAGCGTTGGCCGTCATTTGAACGGTCAGGCGTCCTCCGTTGAAGTTGGCCGAGTCGGGATCGGCCACGGTTCCCATCGCGGCGATGAGGACTGGGGCTCCGCCGCGGGCGAAATTGATGCCGGCCCCCACGACGACGGTCGGGGGCGTGTTGACGGCCTGGACGGAGACGGTCTTGGACGCGACAGGGCTGGTTCCGCCGTCCCCGTCGGTCAGGGTCGCCTGGAGCGTTCGGGCAAGCGTCGTGGGCGCCGTCGAAACATTCGAGAAGAGGAGGTTCCGCAGTACGGCCTGGACGGCGGCCGCATTGGCGGCCGTCTTGAAGGTCACGACGAGAGGCGTCATGCCAGTCCCGCCCGTGAGAGTGCCGATGAGAACTCCGCCGAAGGTCACGTTCGTCACGGTGCCGACGGTCTGGACATCGACCTGTCCGGCGCCGGTTCCTTCATGGCGGATTGTCAGCCGGTCGTCGGCGTGTCCGTTGGCGCTGATGCGGATGGTCAGTTTGCCAGTGTCGAAGTTGGCCGAATCGGGATCGGCGACGGATGCGTCGGCGTCCACCAAAACCGATCCGCCCGCCTCCAAGAAAGATGTGGTTCCGCCGAAGGAGCCGACCGTTGGCACATCATTCGTCGGAGTCACGGCAATCGTCTTGAATGACACGGCGCTCAACATGCCGTCACCGCCACGGACGGTGAGTTCTACCCGCCTTGGGCTCGTGAGCGGTACGTCGGCGACATCCGCGTAAGTCAGGTTCTGAATCAACGCCTTGAGCGCCGGCTGAGTGCAAGCGGCCGCCAGGTCGATGGTGAGGGGGGTTGATCCCGCTCCCCCTGCAAAGGTTCCGATGACGTTCGTCACTCCACCGAACGTGATGGCGCTCCCGACGACGCCGATCTGTCCCACCGCATTCCCCTGGTGCCGCACTCCCAGACGATCCGCCGCCTCACCGTTCTGGGTGATGCGAAGTGTCAGAACGCCGAAGGCAAAGTTCATCGAATCGCGGTCTGTGATCGTGACGCCGGGGGCAACCACGACCGGAGCGGCGTCCTCCTTATAGGCGAGAGACCCGGAAAATCCGCCGATCACGGTCGCGGCTTCGACCACATCAGTGAGCGCGATTGACACCGCGTGGGAAGAATCCGGCCAATTTCCGACAAGCGAGTCATCGACTTCGATGGTGAAATCCAGTCTCGGATTGGTTTCGAAGTCAAGGCGTACACCGGCACGCAGAAAAACCTGATTGCCATTAATCTCGAATAACCCCGCGTCATCGCCCGACAGCGATAGGACGTTGATGCCGAGCCCGTCGTCGATGACTGAGAATTGCAGCACGAATCTCCGTGCGGACGTGCTTGCAGCCTCGGACAGCGACGAAATGCCGGACAATGGGGCAATGGCCGGAGCTTCATTGATATTGGTCAGTTCGATCGTCAGGGCCTGTTCAAACGAGTAGCCCGCGGGGTCGGTGGCTCGGACGCGGATGGAAGCGGTTTCAGAGGTCAGCGAGCTGAGCGACCCGGCGGCGAGGAGTTGGAACCCGCTAATTGCGAAGAAGGAGTTCTGAGCGTCCCCCGCCCCGTTGACGAGCGAGTACGTGAAAATCTCTCCAGGGTTGGCAGAGGCCGCGCCGAACGAACCAATGAACCGGCCTCCGTTCGCGTACCGCGAGACGGATGCCGGAGAAACAACAATTTCAGTGGGGGCGGACCCCGGTCCATATCGACGCGCCTGAATATCGTTCTGGCTGCTGCCATCTCTGCTGAAGCTACCCCAGGTAAAAACGAGGTCCCCCTCCGGATTCATGGCGACGCGAGAATGGTGCTGTCCATCGAGGCTAGACAGGTTTAGCCGGAAGTCACCCGACAGGGGCGCTCCGTCGGCTCCGTACCGCCGGGCGAAAACGGCCGAGCCGCTGCCGTCCTGGTTCTGGTCCGTGCTGGTCCATGTGATCACGAAGCTCCCCGCGGCGTCCATCGCCAGGTCAACATGATTCTGGTGTGCCGTTGTCAAAGTATTGACTCGGAAGTCGTCCCCAAGGGGACTACCGTCCGCACCGAACCGGCGGGCTTGGATCTCATAGGTGGCACCACCGGAATCTGACAGTGTTTCCCACGCGATGACGAAATTTCCGACCGCATCCGTCGCGATGCGGGAGTTAAGCTGCATGCCCCCGGTTGAGGTATTGACGCGGAATTCGTTCCCCAGGGCGTTGCCGCTCGCATCGTACCGGCGGGCATAAATGTCCTCGGCTCCCAGGTCCTGGGAATCAGCCGTGAAGGTGACCACGAAGTCTCCTTCCGAGTCGATCGCCACGCTGCTCGTGAAATCAACCAGAGCCGTCAACGCGTTGACGCGAAATTCGCCGCTGAGGGGATCCCCGTTCGCGGCGTACCGCCGGGCGTAGATGTCCCCACCGTTGCTTCCCACGCCGGCGCTGCCCCACGAGATCACGAAGTCCCCACTGGCATTCATTGAAATGCTTGGACTGCTCTGATTGCCGGTGGTTCCGACGTTGACAAGGAACTCGTCCCCCAGAGGCGTGCCAGCTGTCTCAAACCGCCGGGCATACACGCCGAAGCCGTCGCCGTCCTGGCTCTGACTGGTCCAGACGACGACGAAGTCTCCGCTGGAATCCATCGCGACAGCGGGCGACCCCTGGAAACCGGTGGTCAAGGCGTTGACGCGGAACTCGTCGGTGAAGGGATTGCCCAGGGCGTCAAAACGGCGGGCGAACACGCCCCGGTTGTTGCCGTCCTGGCCGGCGCTGTCCTGGCCCTCCCACACCGCGACGAAGTCTCCCGCAGCGCTCATCGCCACGGCGGAGAATTGCTGGTTGCCGGTCGTCCAACGGTTAATGCGAAGCTCGCGGCCGAAGGGATTCGAAATCGTGACTGTCAGCGTCATCGACCGCTCGAACGGCAGTCCCGTGGAATCGGTCGCGCGAACGCGGACCGTCAGGGTATCCGGCGCGAGGAGATTCAGAGCCGTGACGACGCGGAGTTCGTTCCCGATGATCGCAAAGAGGTCGTTATGGGTGTCGCCCGGACCGCTGATGAGCTCGTAGGTGAATGTTTCGCCGGGATCCGCATCGGTGGCCGAGAGGGTTCCGACAAGCTCCCCCGCCGCGGCATCCTCAGTGACGGTCAACGAGGAAAGCGCGATCGCCGTCGGCGCAGACCCTCCGGGATCTGACCCCGCCACAAACCGCTGAGCGTAGACTCCGTCGACTTCGAAGTCCTGGTACAGGCTCGTCCACGCGATGACGAAATCGCCGTTAGCGCGCATTGCCAAGGCAGGATTCGTCTGGTCGTGTGTCGTATAGGTGTTGACCAGAAACTCGTCGCCGACGACATTGCCGTTCGCGTTGTATCGCTGGGCGTAAATGCCGTCGCCGACGCCGGACTCTTGGGCTTCCTGGTTTCTGCTTGACCATGCGACGACGAAGTCTCCGTCGGCGTCGATCGCCACCGTGGATCCAAACTGATCGGCGCTCGTCCACGTATTGACGCGGAACTCGCCGCCGAGAGCAAGGCCGTTCGCGTCGAACCGCCGCGCGTTGATGCCGAAGCCGCTTCCATCCTGCTCAGAACTGTTCCATGTCACGACGAAGTCCCCGCCGCTCCCGATCGCCACGCTGGGTTCGAGCGACAGGTCCGGTGATCCGGTGTTGACTTCAAACTCGACTCCGACGGCATTTCCATCCGCGTCGAAACGCTGTGCGGAGACTGAATGGTTGCGACCGTCCTCGCGCCCGCCAGACCACACAATGACAAAGTCCCCATCGGCATTCATTGCCATGCCAGGCGTGAACTGATCCTCGTTGGTCTGGGTATTGACGCGGAACTCACCACCGACGGCATCGCCGTTCGCGAGAAACCGTTGGGCATAGATTCCATCGCCGCTGCCGTCCTGTCCCTCGCTCGTCCAAGTGATGACAAAGTTTCCGCCGGCATCCATTGCCACGCGGGACATCGACTGGTGGCCGGTCGTCCAAGTATTGACGCGGAACCATCCGCCGACCGCAATGCCGTTCGCGGTATACTGTTGGGCGTAGATTCCATCGCCGCCGCCATCCAGGCCAAAACTCGTCCACGTGACGACGAAGTCTCCGTCCGCATCCATCGCAATGCTGGAATTAACCTGAGGATCGAAGTTCGAGGTGTTGACTCGAGACTGGCCGCCTAAGGCATTGCCGTTCGCGTCGTAGCGCTGGACAAAGATGCCGTAGCCGCCGGGAAACAATGATGGATCGGGAGTACTTGTCCACACGACAGCGAAGTCCCCATCGGCATCCATCGCGATGCTCGGTTCATTCTGTGCACCTGTCGCAAAAGTATTGACTCGGAACTCCAGGCCGACAGGGGCTGCGGCAAGCAGCACTCGCGATTCGAGGCACTGGACCGCGGCGGCGCTGCGGGCAACGCTGCGAGTCCTGCGGCGGCGTCCGGGATTCGCAAGAGAGAACTTCAGCCGACCCAGCCAGTTCCCTGAGCTAAGGGACCATAACCACCTACGCCAGGAAAACACTGGCGACACTCGTAAGACCCGGCTGGCCCAGGACCAAGTGCGATGCACGGTGGCCACGATCCCTCGCCCGCGTTGCCTTGGGGCGACCAACTCCTCCGAGAAGTGACGGAACTCGGAGTTCCCGTCCGAGAAGTGGGTCGAACCGGCCGCGCACCGATCCTCACAAAGACCGGCCATCGAATTCTGAACCATTCCAGGAATTCCCGTTGCAGAAAACAATGGATGTCAATCCGGAAGATGACCAGCGGCGGAGCGGCATTTCTCGAAGACATCGACAAGCCAAGTCCAACCGGCTTCAAGAGGACGCTTCGCCCGCCGGACAGGTTTTCGAGCGATGGCAAACGATCCAGACCTTGTCTCGACCACCCCAGCGGCGCGCAGCCCTCGGGATCTCGTAGGGCACCGACGCGGCCCAACCAGGGCGGCTCTTGTCACTCCAGCGCCCAGGCGCGCAACAGTGCGCCTCAACTCCTAGACGGGCGAAATCCGCCGTGTTCCGCACAATCTGGAAAAAGAGTCGAAATTGTCGGGAGACGAGCGGGGAATTCGCCGGGGCGAAGGCGTGTGGCGATCTCCCGGCGCCGGCACACGCGGTCAACGCGCGGGACAGCATCAATCCCGCGATTGCTTTTTTTTCGATCCGTGGATTGAACGTGGTCCGATCCGGTGAATAATTCGGACTTCGATTCGCGTACCCACCCCGTCGCGCCGGATTCGCAACATGTCGGAAAGGCCGCCGTCTCGCCTGAACCAGCTGGAAGGGACGCGCTGGTCCGACGTGTACGCCCCCACAAACGCCAGCCTTTCGGACTGCGAACGAAGGGCGCGAATCGAGCGGTTCTTTCAACAATACTCGCCGTCCGTCCGAAGGTATCTTCAGCGTCTGCTCGAATCTCACCCGCAGCGCGAGGAACTGATCGCCGAATGTTTTCAGCATTTCGCGATCAAGTTTCTGGAAGGAAAATTCTCCCAGTGTTCGCCCGGTGAATGCGGCCGGTTTCGCACTTACCTGAAGGCGACCCTGCGCAATCTGGCGATGACTGAATTTCGAAAGCGGGAACTTCAGCCGCTCGACTCCGGAATCGTCAGGCGACTTTCCGTGCCGGTCGACGAATCGGACGCGATGGAGGAGATTCTTCGCGACGAATGCCTGCGGAACGCGCTGCGGCGCATGTCCGAAGAGGATGAATTCCTACACTGGCTGCTGCTGCTGAGGAGCGGATCGCCCGAATCGAGCTACGACGAACTCGCCGAGCGTGTGAGCGGACGAATCCGCGATTCGGTCACTCCGGCCTGGGTCCGCAAGCAGGTGTTCCTGGCGCGCGCCCATTTGCGGAAGTGCATTCGCGATGAAGTCGCGAGCACGCTGGCCGAACCGACGACCGACGCCGTCGACGACGAACTGACCCAACTGGGCTTGAAGGAGTACGTCGAAAGAAAGCGGTCGACTTCAGTGTCCTGACGCCGAGACGAGCAGCGTCCCAGGGATGTCGAGGACCATGCCTTTCGGTTGTGGTCGAGTCAGGCTCTTCGGAGAAATGGGCGAACCTGCCCGTTGGACCGAGATGAACCTTCGTCTTTTCGTGTAAATCGAAGGATTTCGCAAACCCGAGAACAACGATTCTGACTGTCGGCGAATTGCGATAGGAGGGCGATCGCATCGCTAAGTACTTCGTTTCAGAAGTTGCTGTAGGGTCAATTGACGGATATGGGTATGCTGCGACTTCGAGTGGGAGATGAATGGATGCCTCTTGCGGAGGGAACCGCATGCCTGGACCTGCCCCTGTTTATCAACCAGCCTTTCCGTCGGATTTTGTTGAGCAGGCTCGTGCGTTGGTCGTCTCGCGCACCGTGCCGCGGCGGACGTGGCAGCGAGCGAGACTCGTGGTGGTGCTCGACGAAAATCCGGCCACGGACAATGTGGCAGCCGGACTGGCCGTCGGCCTTCACGAGAACTCCGTCCGGACCTGGCGTCGCCGTTGGGCCGCCGGTGAATTCTCCTGGGACGATCGCGTGTGGTCAAAAAAGTCAGACGGTACCAAACTGCTTATATCATAGAGATTTGCGGTGCTATTTGCCAAGACATTCTGGACTTTCCTGCGCGAGTTCTCGCCATTTCTGACGACCTGAGATTCTGCAATCCGACTGGTCGCCGATCGGCATTGATCGGCGAATCGTGGTGACCATGATTGAGGCATGAGCTCTGCAACTCGAACTCAGCGAACCTACGACCATCGTTTGCGCGATCTCATTCGATCGACCGGCGACATTCGTCACGCCACCGGACGAGGTATCCCGCGCTCCACCGCACGTGGCTGGTTGACCTCGTCACGCTCCGACGTGGTCACCGTCGACGGAGTGGACCGGGATATCGTCAAGTTGCAAAAGGATTTGCTCGCTCTTCGCAAGCGCCTCGATCGGCTGATGGCATTGCTGCGGCTCGTCATCCTGCTGTGGAAGTTCTCCGGGTTCTCGCTCACCAACCTTCGAATTCCCGACCAGGCCAAGAAGCTCAGGCTGCTTCGAGCCATCGATCGGTCCCGCTCTGTCCTTCCTCTGCGATCGGTGCTGCGTGTCCTCCGGTTATCCCGCTCCCGATATCATGCGTGGAAGCAGGACGAGGAGTGCGGTCTCGACGACGCCCCTCCTGTCCGCGAAACTCGCCGCAGCAGCTGACTGTCGCCGAGTGCAAGACCATCGAGGAAATGGTCACGTCCGACGCCTATCGCCACGTGCCTACGGGAATGCTTGCTCGACTCGCACAGCGGCTCGGCAAAGTCTTCGCCTCTCCCACGACCTGGTATCGGCTCGTGCGTCAGTTCCAGTGGCGGCGTCCTCGAAAGCGCGTTCATCCGGCCCGGCCGAAGATTGGTATTCGCGCCCTCCGTCCCAATGAGATCTGGCATGTCGACACGACACTGATTCGGCTGCTCGATGGAAGCCGTGCGTACCTCCATGCCATCATCGACAACTTCCATGCCATCATCGACAACTTCTCCCGCCGGATCCTGGCTTGGAAGGTATCGATCACGTTCAATCCGAGCACCACCGCGGAGCTTCTTCTCAGCGCATCCGATGGCCTGGTCGACCAGAAGCCGACGTTGCTCGCCGACGGCGGTGTGGAGAACTTCAACGGGGCCGTCGACAAACTGGTCGCGTCGGGTCTGCTGAAGCGGCTTCTCGCTCAGACCGAGATCACATTCTCCAACTCGCTCATCGAGTCGTGGTGGCGAGTTCTCAAACACCAGTGGCTCTACTTGAACACGCTCGACACGGTCACCACACTGGAAAAGCTGATCGACTTCTACGTCAGCGAACACAACACACGACTCCCCCACTCTGCGTTCCGGGGTCAGACGCCTGACGAAATGTACCACGGCACCGGAAATCACATTCCCGGCGAGCTCGAGACGGCCCGGAAGGCCGCGCGTCAGGCCCGCATGGAGGCCAACCGCAAGAGAACGTGTCCCCAATGCGATCCGTTGGTGCCGCTCTCCCCGTGAGCCGAGCAGACGATTCTGAATAAGCGGACGCTGTTTTGCGGAGAGAAAATTGGCGTGGCAACGCGGACCTTGCGTTCCACCCCACGAGAAACGACACAGAAGCCACACGATTGCACGGCGAATCGGCTTCCGAAGAGGCAGGTCTCAAGCAGCGCGGCTCAAGTGGCGAGAACTCGCGCAGGAAAGTCCAGAATGTCGTGGTAAATCGCGGCGCAGAAAACTCCAGAATGTCGTGGCAAATAGCACGGCTACTCACGCCAGGATCGTGTGACGCGAAATCACTTTCCCTTGTGCGCCGCGTGGCAAACCGCACAGCTCGTTTTCGTCAGTTCGCCGAAGGCCGTCTTGGCGCCTTCGAGATCCTTGGCGTCCGCTTTGGCCAGCACTTCGGCGCTCTGGGCCTGCAGCGACTTGGCCGCCTTCGCCCATTCGCCATCGGGGCAGCGGCCGTCATCCATCAAGAGGTAGCCCGATTCATTCAGCAGCGACGCCTTCAGAATCACGTCGTCCCAGTTGACCTCCTTCGCGTCGAGCGCCTTCTTCAAGTCGCCGCAGTTCGCTGCGACGAGCCCCTTCATCATCAGCTTCGTTGAAGTCAGCCGCGTCTTGCCTTTCGTTTTCTGGGCGTCGGCCTCGCCACGCAGGCACAACGCTGCCGTGATCGCCACCACCACCAACCCCGCCACTTTCGTTCGGCTCATGAGAGAGGCCTTTCCATCACGATCAGGTTGAGTCGGACTGTTTCGGGAGGAACTCCCGCGTCAAAGGCCCCGGCACGAGTGCGACGTCTCGACTTGCGACGTACCCACCCGGATGACAGCGGAACCGTCTTCATTCCACGGTGCGTCGCAGGGCTCGTTATGTGGAACAGTGTAATGGGGGGGCCGTGCTCGTCAACGCAGGGACGCTGGAGCATCCTTTCGGCGGGTGAGGCGAGCGGCCGACCGGAAGTTTACACTGAATATGGTGTTCGCCGCACCGGGGAAGTTCGCATTACGACGAGGCTGCGACTCCAATTCCCTTGACCCGTTTCAGAGGTCGTCGATAAGCTCCATCAACGCATGAGGGCATGTCGATGCGACATGGGCCGGATTGCCCCCCGCCCGGAATCTCTCTAAGACGCCCGCTCGAAATCCCCTGAAGGATCGCAGACATGTTCGACATCCTCGGTCGCATCAAGACCAATCCGTGTGATCGAACGAGCCGCCGCGACTTCCTCCAGGTGGGAACGCTCGGGGCAACCGGATTCACCCTCGCAGACCTGCTCCGATCGCGCGCCGCGGCGGACTCGACGCGCCCCGTCCAAGGCGACACTTCGGTCGTCTGGCTCTGGCTTGGCGGCGGGGCTACACATGTCGAGACGTTCGACCCCAAGATGACCGCTCCCTCTGAGTATCGGTCGATCATCGGGGAAGTGCAGACCTCACTCCCAGGCGTCGCGATCGGCAGCCTCTTTCCGCGGATGGCCTCGCTCGCCGAGCACATGACCTACGTCCGGTCGTTCGCCCACGAGAACAGCGGACACAGCGGCGGCACCCACTACGTGATGACCGGCTACAACTTCCCCCCCGCCGACCAGGGGATGGCCTCGATCAAGCCCAGCCTCGGCTCCGTCGCCGCCCGCTACCGTGGGGCGAGCCACGCGCAGACCGGGCTTCCCACCTATGTGCGGATCAACGGCACGTACGCCGACGGACCGGCCTGGCTGGGGGCGGCATACAACCCATTCGACGTCGGCGGCGACTCGCGGAACAACATGAACCTTCGCGTCGGCCTCGACCGCGTCTCCGATCGCCGCGGGCTCCTGAGGGGGCTGGACAGGCTCAACCGCGACGTCGACCAATCCGGGCTGATGAAAGGGTTGGGCGGGTTCGAGGTCCAGGCATTCGACATGGTCCTCGGCCGTGCGAAGGACGCATTCGACCTCGATCGCGAAGACCCGCGCGTGCGGGCCAAGTACGGGCCGCAGCTCGGCGACCAGATGCTCCTCGCCCGCCGCCTCTGCGAAGCGGGGGCCGGGTTCGTCACGCTCCACTACGGCGGCTGGGACATGCACGGCCAGATCGAGGCGGGATGCAAGAACCTCTGCCCGAAGGTCGACCAGGCGGTCGCGGCGTTCATCGACGATGTCGCCCAGCGCGGTCTGTCGAAGAAGATCCTGCTGGTGATCACCGGTGAGTTCGGCCGCACGCCCCGGATCAACGGCAGCGCCGGCCGCGACCACTGGGCGCCCCTTTCCACACTCGCCTTCGCGCACGGCAACTTCCGTCAGGGGCAGGTTGTGGGCGAATCGAACTCAAAGGCGGAAGTCCCCAAATCGAAGCCGATCAACCCACAGGATCTGATGGCCACGGTCTTCCATCACCTGGGGATCGACCCCTCGCTGCACTACCTCGACCAGGCCGGACGGCCGACTCCGATGATCACCACCGGCCAGCCCATCCGCGAGATGCTCTCGTAGCACGCGCGTCCCCGTGATGGCCGTGCAGGAACGAAACGACTCGCGCAGCTGCCCGGAGAACGTCAAATTCCCTGCGGGGGACGGCACTGAGGTGTCAAGGAGAGAACCGCCCGGACGGTCCTCGTTCCCTGCGGTCGTCCGGCTTGCCGTGCTATTTGCCACCACATTCGGGAGTTTCCTGCACGAGTTCTCGCCCTGCTATTTGCCACGACATTCTGGAGTTTTCTGCGCGAGTTCTCGCCACTTGAGGCCGCACTGCGGGAGACCTGCCGTGCTGTTTGCCACGACATTCTGGAGTTTTCTGGGCGAGTTCTCGCGATTTCCGCCGGCCTGAGACCCAGAATCCAACCCATCGACGTTCGGGATTGTTCTGTGACCGATGGTCATCATGATTGAGGAATGAGCGCCAGAACTCGAACTCAGCGCACCTACGACCATCGTCTGCGCGATCTCATCCGGGCGACGGGCGACATCCGTCAGGCCACCGGACGAGGTATTCAGCGCTCCACCGCGCGGGGCTGGTTGACCTCGCGGCGCGCCGAAGTGGTCACCGTCGACGGGGTAAACCGAGACATGGTCAAGCTCCAAGTGGAGTTGCTCGCGCTTCGCAGACGCCTCGAACGGCTCATCGCGTTGCTGCGGCTCGTCATCCTGCTCTGGAAGTTCTCCGAGTTCTCGCTCACCAACCTCCGGGTTCCCGATCGAGCCAGGAAGCTCAGGCTGCTGCGCGCCATGGATCGGTCCCGTGTTGTTCTACCCTTGCGCGCCGTGCTCCGCGTCCTCCGCTTGTCCCACTCCCGATTTCATGCGTGGAAGCCGGAAGAGGAGTGCGGTCTCGACGACGTCCCCTCCTGTCCACGAACCTCCCGCAGCAGCTGACTGTCGCCGAGGCAAGACGATCGAGGAGATGGTCACGTCCGACGCCTACCGCCACGTGCCCACAGGGACGCTGGCTCGACTCGCGCAGCGGCTCGGCAAAGACTTCGCCTCTCCGACAACCTGATATCGGCTCGTACGCCAGTTCCAGTGGCGGCGCCCCCGGAAACGCGTTCATCCGGCACGGCCCAAGATCGGCATTCGCGCCGCTCATCCCAACGAGATCTGGCATGTCGACACGACATTGATTCGACTGCTCGATGGAAGCCGCGCGTACCTCCATGCCCTCATCGACAACTTCTCACGCCGGATCCTGGCATGGAAAGTGTCGGCCACGTTCGATCCGAGCACCACCGCGGAACTCCTTCTCAGCGCGTCCAGGGGCCTGGCCGACCAGAAGCCGACCCTGCTCGCCGACGGTGGCGTCAATGGGCCCGTCGACAAACTGGTCGAGTCCGGACTGCTGAGGCGACTTCTGGCCCAGACCGAGATTACGTTCTCCAACTCCCTCATCGAGTCGTGGTGGCGAGTCCTCAAGCACCAGTGGCTCTACTTGAATACGCTCGACACGGTCACCACACTGGAGAAGCTGATCGACTTCTAAATCAGCGAACACAACGCGCGACTCCCCCACTCCGCGTTCCGGGGTCAGACGCCTGACGAGATGTACCACGGCACTGGCAACCACATACCGAAGGAGCTCGAGTTGGCACACAAGGCCGCGCGTCAGGCCCGCATGGAGACCAACCGCAAGAGAACGTGTCCCCAATGCGATCCGCTGGTGCCACTCTCCCCGTGAGCCGAGCCAGACGATTCTGAAGAAGCGGACGCTGTTTTGCGGAGAGAGAATCTGTGTGGCAACGCGGACCTCGCGTTCCAGCCCAGGGGAAACGACGCAAAAGCTGCTCGCGTGCCCGCTGAACCCGCTCATCCGAACAGGCAGGTCTCCCTCAGTGCGGCCTCAAGTGGCGACAACTCGCGCAGAAAACTCCAGAATGTCGTGGCAAATAGCACGGCAGTATTTCCTGGCCCACAAGAGTGAAGTGCTGAGATCGCTGAAGGCGGACTGGCACGCGGCCGATTAACCGGGCAGGAGGTTGTGTGATGCACCCAGGTTCGATGCCCCGGTTGGTGGAAGCACTCCGAGGCTATTCCATCCAGACCTTCGTTTCGGACCTGGTCGCCGGACTGACCGTAGGCCTTGTGGCCTTACCTCTCGCGATGGCGTTCGCCATTTCGTCGGGTGTTCCGCCGCAGGCGGGCTTGTACTGCGCGGTTGTCGCCGGATTCTTGAATTCGGCTCTGGGTGGTTCAAGGACGCAGATCGGCGGACCCACAGGGGCGTTTGTGGTGATTGTGTCCGACATCGTGGCCAAGCACGGTCTGAACGGCTTGTTCGTCTGTACGATCATGGCGGGCGTCCTCCTCGTCCTCCTCGGGGTGACCGGCCTCGGGACCGCCGTCAAGTTCATCCCCCGTCCGGTCGTCGTCGGGTTCACGAACGGCATCGCCGTTCTGATCGCCAGCACCCAGGTCAAGGACTTCCTGGGTCTGACCATCGACAAAGTGCCGGGAGAGTTCCTCGGACGCATGCAGGCGATTGCGGCCGGTTTGAATACGACCTCGTGGACTTCCACCCTCTTGGGAGTGGCGGCTCTGGCCGTCATTTTCCTCTGCAGAAAGTATTTCAAGCGGGTCCCAGGTTACATCGTCGCCTTATTGTTCGGCACGCTCGCCGTCGTCGTGCTGAGGTTGCCGGTCGAAACCATCGGGACACGTTTCGGCGGCATTCCCAGCGGTCTGCCGCCTTTCGTGATGCCGCAGTTTCGGCCCGACATGATTGCGCCCCTGCTTTCCCCGGCGCTGACCGTCGCCCTGTTAGGGGCCATTGAGTCGCTGATGTCGGCCGTCGTGGCCGACCGACTGAGCGGGGACAAGCACAACCCTAACGTGGAGCTTGTCGCCCAGGGGGTCGCCAACCTGGCCACCCCGTTCTTCGGCGGTCTGCCCGCAACCGGCGCCATCGCCCGCACGGCCACCAACATCAAATCGGGCGCAAAAACCCCGGTGGCCGGGATGATTCACGCTGTCACTCTGCTCACCGTGCTGTTGGTCGCCGCTCCGCTCGCCCGATTCATCCCGCTGGCGGTCCTCTCGGCGATCCTTTTCGTGGTCGCATACGGCATGGGCGAATGGAAGGAGATCCCGAAGCTGCTCAAGATGTCTTGGGCGACCATCGCCGTCTGGTCCCTGACATTCGCACTGACGGTCTTTGCGGACCTGACCATCGCGGTCGAGTTCGGCATCGTGCTTGCCGCATTGATGTTCATTCGGAAGGTCGCGGACACGACGACCGTATCCAGGGTGACGAAGGCCTACATCGAGGAGGGCCGACCGCACATCCTGCAGGACAAGCAGATCCCGGATTACGTCGCCGTGTTTCGTGTCCACGGTCCGTTCCTGTTCGGGGCCACGGAGAAGCTCTCCACAATCACGGACCAGCTTGAGGATCTCCCGCCGTTCGTCGTCCTGCGACTCCGCAACATGACCGCCATCGACGCCACTGGCCTGATGGCTATGGAAGACCTCGCCGACAGGCTTCACGCGTCAGGCCGCACGCTGATGCTGTGCAGCGCCAGAACTCAACCTGCCAGACTGATGCAGCAAACGGAGTTCGAGCGGCATGTCGGGCAGGACAACATCTGCCCTCACATCCAGGCCGCGCTGGACCGGGCGAAATCGCTGCACGAAGGAATCCTTACAAGCGGGTGACGGGCGTTGCGTGCGATGAGTCGCTCTCGGCAGGACGACCTTGCCATTTCTGAACGATCGATTCACGTGTGCATGCCGTGTGG
>JADZEF010000401.1 GCA_020850695.1 Planctomycetaceae bacterium
CCCATGCCGAAGCCTTTGTCGCGGAACCAATTCGAGATCACAAGGTTTCCCAGCCCTCCCGAGCCGGACATCGCGGCGAAGCCCGCCAGCAGCGCGATGTCCATCCCCTCGGGAAGCGGTTGGGGGACGAGGAAACCCAGTGTTGTCTTCGACCACGTGCCGGCCGGCACGAACAGCACATTCACCACCACGAGAAACAGGAAGATGTAGGCGATCATCGCCCACGAGAGCCGCTCGAGCAGCCGTTCGATCGACTTTCCCGAGAGGAGCATGATCGACGACCCCACGATCACCGCACTCGTGATCCACTTCACCCTCGCCCCGTCCCCGACGATGTCGGGCGACGATTCGCGATGGAACAGCATGGCGAACAACACCGACCCGCACCCCATCGCAATGGCCGGAGTCGCCAACTGAAGAATCCCCATCAGCGAATAGAACCCGCCCCAGAATTTCGGCCCGGGCCACAGCCGCATGAAGCCGGTGAGGATCGGCTCGCCGGTGCACATCGTGTAACGCACCGCTTCAAGATTGAAGATCATCTGCAGAAAGACCGAGACCGTGCAGATCCAGAGGATCGATGGTCCGTGCTTCACGACCATCATCGGCCCGAGGATCCACTCGCCGCCGCCGATGGCCCCCGCCAGCAGAATGGCTCCCGGGCCGATCGTTCGCAGCAGATTGAGACATGAAAAAGGGCGCGGCTCGGGAAGCTCGCTACGGTCCCACGGGGGAAGGCCGCCATGATCAGACCAGGGCTCGGACGACATCCACGTCGCTCCAGGAGGGACGGCCCGGAAGAAGGGCCGCGGCTGAGACACGCACTCCGACCGAGTCAACAACGGCCGGCGAGGCATCTTGTCATGCCGAGCCATCGATTGACAGCCACGCGCCGAAAGCCACACGCGGCGCCGCGTGTGGCTTTCCACGTTCAATGCGCCAACCAGGAAGAAATCACTTCGATGCCGTCGTCAGCTTCGGCAGTTCAACCATCACGCCCCCCTTGGCGCGGCTCTCGTCCGCCGCCTTCATCAGGGCGTACATCTCGAGCGTTTCGGCCGGCTTCACGGGCATCGGCTCTCCCTTGAAGAACTTCGCCATCTCGATCGCCAGCCCGCCGTAGCCCATGTACTTGTCGTTTGTCGGCACGATGCCCTTGACCGGAACGCCGTGGCCGTAGATGCCGGCCGTCGAGACTCCCTTGTCGCCGAAAACCGTCGCGCTGTACTTCACCGCCCCCTGCTTCACGCCGCGATAGGTCGCCACGCGGCCGTCGCCCCACACCGCCGTGACTGATTCGGCCGTCGGCGTCGACTGGCACGAGACCTTCACGACGCCGGGCCCCATGATGGTGTAAAGCGTCTCGATGCTGTGGATCGAGCGTGTGAACTTGTCCGCCTCGGGGGCGTTGACGTCGTAGCCGCCGTAGACGTCGCAGCCGAGGACCTTCCCCACTTCGGGATGGTTCCGCATGCCGATGAAGCCGGGGCTGAAGCGGTGCTGAGAGCAGGACCAGCACGGAACCTTCAGCTCTTCCGAGACCTTGAAGATCGCGATCGCGTCTTCCACCGACGACGCCAGCGGGCGGCCGATGAACACGGGCTTTCCCGCCTTCATGACGGCCGTCGCCTGGGCCAGATGCTTGCGGCCGTCGAGACTCCAGATCATCACCGCATCGCACCGCTTGAGCAGTTCGTCCAGCGAATCGACGATCTCGACGACCGGAATCGCGGTCGCGGGATCTTTCGGATTCGCGTTCACGCTCAGCATCTGCTTCTTCCACATTTCCGTCAGTTCGGCGCTCTTTGGATAATCCTCGCTGATGACCGGCCACGCGGCGGTGACCCGCAACCCGGCAAGGTCCCCCTCGGCCTTGGGATTATTGTACATCTGCACGTATTCGACGGCCTGGTAGTTGTCGATGCCGAGGATTCCGAGCCGGACCGGCTTCTTCTCGTCGGCCTGCCCCGCCGCACATGCCATCGCCAACGTCAGGCCCATCGTCCACAACGCAACAAAGCGACTCATCACGTTCACCAAAGTTGAGTGTCAGATGCGGAAACGACCGCGCGGTTTACTGCCCGCGACAGAAGCAGAGGGCGGAGAGACGTTGCCACACGATCAGGACTCGCCTGTTTACCAGAATCGCTCACGGTTCGCATCGCAATCGAGCGTGGCTCGCACCCAGAGTGCGGCTTTGAGCACCCTGGGTGCCGGATCAAAGTCCATTCGCCGAGATCGAGTCTGCGTCGAACGCGGTCTGGTGCGGCACCCCGGCTGCTCCGAGCCGCAGCCGGGGTGCAACACATCGGCCCGCGGCTTGAATCGCATTCCCAACCACCGTACGCTCGCCCGCACCGCTTGCGACAGACCTCATTCGAGAGTGCCGGCGCATGTCTGACACCGACATCCCCTCCGTTCCGCCCCCTGCACTCGACGAAGACTGCCCGCTCTCGGTGGCCGCCCAGCGCTGGAACATGCTCTGCTTCGCGGGAGTCTGGTGTCTCTACTACCTCTCCGCACCGATCGTGTACGTCGGCATCACGCACGGCAACCTGGCGAGACGCATCGGCTACTCCAATGAGGACGCGAACCTGCCCCTCGCCTGGTACAGCTGGATGATGGGCGTTCCCGTCCTGGTTGCGTGGCTGATTCCCAACCCGCGCTATCTGAAGTCCCTCGTCGTGATGGCACTCTTGTGCATCGCCTCAGTGACTGCCGTCATCCCGGTCGCGATTGCCCTGAAAGCGTCGCGCGAAATGCTCTTCCGGTCGCTTCTGATCCACGGCGCCGTGCTGGGCGCCGCGAACGGAGTCGCCATTACCAGCATGTGGGAGATGATTCGACGCGGCGTTTCGACGTCTCGACGCGGAGCGATGCTCGGCCTGACCTTCGGCATCGGCCCCGTCATGGCCTGCACGAGCACCGTGGTGCAACAGGCCCTGCTCGACAAGATCCCGTGGTTCAACTTCTCATTTGGAACGAATTATCCCGAGAATTACCTTTGGTTGTTCGGACTGGCTGTTCCCCTGATCGCATTGTGCGCAGGGCTGGCTGCGTCGTTTCGACTTCCCGAAGTGGATGAGACCCAGGCGGCGCAGACCCAATGGTCGGTGGCCGGACTGCGGGATTTCTTCACCACTCCTGCCCTCATCCTGGCGGCTGTCGCCTACCTCCTGGTCTATTCAGGAGGGGCCAATATCGGCGTGAACGTTTCACTCAACGCGAAACTCGTCGTGACCGACATCGAGGATTCCCAGGGGATCCAGCAGTTTCTGCGATTCGGGCTAAAGGCGGTGGCCGGCGTCTTCCTGGGCTGGCTGCTCGCGAAGACCAATCCCCGGATGCCCCTGATCGCGACGACGCTGATCTTGATGTCGGGCCTTGCGTGGGTGCTGGGGGCTGAGGGAAGCGCATATCTTTTTGCCTTCGGAATTCTCGGCGCGGGGGAGTTGTTCGGGGCCTACTTCCCCAACTACATCACCACGGCCTCGCCAAAGCACTTGGTGCGGTCGAACATGGCGTATCTCAACGTGCTCGGATCGTTGGTCGGTTTTTCAAGCGTCCTGTACGGCAAGATCGCCGGCGTATCGCCCGACGGAAAGAGCGCCAGCCCGGAAGGGCTGCGGATGAGCTTCCTTGTCGCCGAAGGAATTCTGTTGGCAGGACTGCTGCTGGTGATGTTCGGACTGCCGCGTCGGCCGATTCCGGCGGAAACCGCAGCGACGGATGGATCCCTCGATTCGGGCGACTCACGGTGATTGAACGGTCGGCCTTCCAGACTATGCGAGAGTGCGATGCAGAAGTGGGAATACATGGTGCGGCTGGCGACTGTAAAGACTCCGCTCGACAGCAGCGTGCTGAATTCGTTTGGCGACGACGGCTGGGAACTCATCAGCATCACCGTCGGTGCGACGAACGATCAGGAGTTGATGTACGTCTTCAAGCGACCGCTCAAGCGGCCTCACTGAGGGGCTGAGGGGTTGGCGACGCGCGGTGCCATTTCGCGAAAGGCCGTCGGGATGCTACGCTAAAATGGCAGGGCTTCCATCGCCGACAGTTCAAGAGAACCCGGAAGACTGCGTCCTTCTCGCCCCGGGATGATGTGATGCCTGATTCGGTCGCGCCCCGTTCGACGCATTGCGGTCGCTTCGCCGCTCCGTTCGTGTCGCGCCGCGACATGCTGGCCCGCACCTGCCACGGGTTCGGGGCCATCGCGTTGTCGTCGCTGCTGGCGCAGCAGGGACTTTCTGCGCCGGCGGCCGAGTCGCGCGACCTCAATCCGTTCGCTCCGCGCAAGCCGCACTTCGATGCGCGGGCGAAGTCCATCATTTTCCTCTACATGGACGGCGGTCCCTCGCAGGTCGACACGTTCGATCCCAAGCCGGCTCTCGACAAGTACAACGGCAAGCCGTTCGGACAGAAGATCGAGCCGACGCAGTTCAACAACATCGGCGGGACGCTCGCCAGTCCGTGGAAGTTCAAGAAGTACGGCGAGAGCGGGATCGAGGTGAGCGACCTCTTCCCGATGGTCGGCCGGCACGTCGACAAGCTGGCCGTCATTCGCTCGATGGTCTCGGCCTTCCCCGAGCACACGAACGCCAATTACTTCCTGCACACCGGCCACGGCCAGCAGGGCCGCCCCAGCATGGGGGCGTGGGTCGGATATGGTCTCGGCAGCGAATGCGTCGATCTGCCCGCGTTCATCATTCTGAACGGCGGGCTGATTCCGCCGGGCGGTCTCGACAATTTCAACAGCGGGTTCCTGCCGGCCGCCTATCAGGGATCGGTCTTCGCCGGGATCGATCCGCCGGTCGCGAACGTCAAACCGTCGGAAGCCAAGCCCGAACTGCAGCGGGCGAAGCTCGACCTGATGCGTCGGCTGGATCGCAAAAACCTGGAGCGGGTCGGAAAGGTCGACGCGCTGGAATCGGCCATCGCCAACTACGAGCTTGCCGCCCGCATGCAACTCGCCGTGCCGGACCTGATGGATCTTTCGAAGGAGACGAAAGCGACCCAGGACCTCTACGGGCTGATCGCCGAGTTCAAGAACACGCAGACGTTCGGGCGGCAGTGCCTGATTGCGCGGCGGCTTGTCGAGCGCGGCGTGCGGTTCATCGAGCTCACCTGCCCCGGCGGGAATGGCGACCGCTGGGACCAGCACGGCGGGCTGCGGGACGGTCACAAGAAGAACGCCCTCTCCGTCGATCAGGGAATTGCAGGACTTCTCGAAGACCTGAAACAGCGCGGCCTTCTCGACACCACGCTCGTCGTCTGGGCGGGCGAGTTTGGCCGGACGCCCTTCGGCCAGGGAAGCGACGGCCGCGACCACAACCCGTTCGGCTTCACGATCTGGATGGCCGGCGGCGGCGTGAAGGGGGGCATCACCTACGGGGCGACCGACGAGTTCGGCTACAAGGCGGTCGAGAACAAGGTCGAGGTGCACGACCTGCACGCGACGATGCTGCACCTGCTCGGCGTCGACCACACCAAGCAGACGTTCCGTTTCAGCGGCCGCGACATGCGACTGACCGACGTTCACGGCCACGTGATCCGCGAGATCCTTGCGTGATGGTCACGTCATACCAGGATCGGTAAGAGCGACCCGGTACCGTGCTGGACTTCGCGGGTGACGATGCTGCCGAGGAGCGTCGTCTGCGTGCAGTCGTGAATGGCAATGTGCGCCAGTGTCCCTGCGAGCCGCGGGTTGCCGTCGAAGACCACGATGCGGTCGCACGAGGTTCGGCCGGTGAGTTGAGGTGTCGAGGGACGAGTGTCGAGGGTCAAGGGACGAACCTGAACCGTTTCATGATCACAACCCTGATCGTGGTCATGGTCGTGGTGATGTCCGGCTCCCGACTCCTGACTCCTGTCTCCTGACTCCTGCCCCTCCGCCTTGCCCCACTTGCTCAGGCCTTCCACCAGCACTTCCACCTGTCGGCCGATAAACGCCGCGTTGTCTTCCTCGCTGATCTCGTTCTGCAGCACCAGCATCTCGTGGTTGCGGCGACGCTTCACCGCTTCCGGGATGTCGTCCGTGTAAAGGTCGAAGGCCTTCGTGCCGGGACGCGGGCTGTACTTGAAAATGAAGCTGTTCTTGAAGCGGAACTCGCGGATCAGGTCCATGCTCTTTTCAAACGCTTCGTCCGTCTCGCCCGGGTGGCCGACAATGAAGTCGCTCGACACCGCACAGTCCGGCACGATCTCGCGGATGCGGGTCATCATGTCGCGGTAGTCGGCGACGGTATAGCCGCGTTTCATCATTTTCAGGACGTTGTCGCAGCCCGACTGGGCGGGGACGTGCAGGTAATGGGCGACCTTCGGCAGGTCGCGGACCGCCTGCAGCAGATCGTTCGTCATGTCCTTGGGGAAGTTCGTGACGAACTTGATCCGCAGGATGCCGGCCGTGTCGTGGATGAGTTCGAGCAGATCAGCGAGGCGATACTGCTTGCCCCCTTCGGTGTGGCGGTAGCTGTTGACCGTCTGGCCGATGAGTGTGACTTCCTTCACTCCCTGGTCGGCGAGGACGCGGCACTCGTGGGCGATGACGCTGGGCGGGCGGCTCTGCTCGGGGCCGCGAGTCATCGGCACCACGCAGTAGGTGCAGAACTTGTCGCAGCCGAACATGATCCGGACGAACGCCTGATACGGCGACGGCCGCATCTCGGGCTCGCGGAGCGGGTCGTAGCTCTGGAAGCTTTCGGCGACTTCGAGCTTTGTTCCTTCGCGGCGGGCGAGGCTGATCGCGAGAGCCGGCTTGCGCTCCGAGCGAGCCTCGGCGATCATCCTCGGAATCTCGGCGAGCTGCCCGGTTCCGACGACCATGTCGACGTGCGGGGCCTTCTGGAAGATCAGCTCCTGGTCCTTCTGGGCCATGCAGCCGATGACGCCAATGACCTGGTTGGGGCGCTTACGCTTGGAATACTTCAGGCGGCCGAGCTGGCTGTAGATCTTGTGCTCGGCGTGCTCGCGGACGCTGCACGTGTTGAACAGGACCGTGTCGGCCTCGTACATGTCCGTCGTGAGCTGGAACCCGTCCTTGCGCAGGGCGGCGACGACCAACTCGCTGTCGAGCATGTTCATCTGGCAGCCGACGGTTTCGATGTAAAGCTTGTGGTTGTGAGGCATTGTATTTCGTTGAGATCAGACAACGAAGGGCAGGTTGGGAGAGGACGGCAGGTTGAATTCAGGGCGCAATGGCGACAAAGTCCTCAGCAGACATCCCGATGTCCCTTGCAATTTTGCGAAGTAACACCGGAGAAATGTCACGACCCTTATGGAAGGGGACCGTTGTCGATCGACCGTCAGCATGTCGGAACTGCTTGTGCGATCCTCGCTGGCGAACTTCCCGGAAACCAATTGCCAGCAATCGGGCAACAACCTCATGGGGCTTGAGCACCGGCAGTTTCGGCATGATTCAGACGACCTCGAGCGTCTGTGTTCCGACAAACTCCGCGTCGAACTCCGGCTCGCCCTCTTCCAGAAGCATCTCGATCACTTCGGTAAGGTTCTGCTTCAGCTCATCGAGTGATTCACCTTGGGAATGTGCTCCCGGAAATCCCGGAACTGAACCGACAAGCATTCCGGTTTCAGTGCATCGTTCGATCACTGCCGTAAACTGCCTCATCGCTTCCTCCCTCAGAAATGCTGCCCTTCACCCACAGGGAAAGCGGCGACTTCTCTTAATTACTAGATCAGTGTCCGGGTCACAATCCCGCCTTCGGATTCGCAGGAACACTGCTTGAAGGACGCTCCCTGACGTAAACTGAGGAGAGTCAGCAAAAACGAACCTTGCTCGACAGGGAGAGGGAAGATGCAGTTCTTCGTCGCCGGTGCCTGGCACGATCGCCCCGAAACGATCGACGTCATCAACCCCTATGACGGCAAGGCGTTCGACACTGTGCCGAAGGGGACTGCTGCGGATGTCGACAAGGCCCTCGGCATGCTTGTCGAGGGAGCCGCAAAGATGCGGGCGATGTCGGCCTGGGACCGCTGCCAGGTCCTCCGCAAGGCGGCGGCCATCATGCAGCGCCGCGAGGCCGAACTGGCCGAGACCATCAGCCGCGAGGAAGGGAAGATTCTCGCGGAAGGAAAGCTCGAGGCGTCGCGTGCCCGCGAAGTCATTGAGGTCTCGGCCGAAGAGGCACGGCGGTTGACCGGCGAGATGGTCCCGCTCGAGGCGGCTCCCGGTGCGGCGGGGCGCGTCGGGTTCACGTTGCGTGTGCCGTGCGGAGTGGTGGCGGCGATCTGCCCGTTCAACTTTCCGCTCAACCTGGTCGTTCACAAAGTGGGGCCGGCCATCGCGGGGGGGAATGCCGTGCTGATCAAGCCGGCGACCAACACCCCGCTGTCGGCGCTCAAGCTCGTCGAGATTCTGCTCGAGGCCGGGATGCCGGCCGAAGCGATCGCGTGCGTGACCGGCCCCGGTGGCGAGATTGGCGATGCGATCTGCGGGGATCCGCGGGTGCGGAAGATCAGCTTCACCGGCAGCTACGAAACCGGAGACGCCATCTGCCGCAAGGCCGGCATGAAAAAGGTCACGATGGAACTCGGGAGCAACAGCCCGGTCATCGTGATGGATGATGCCGACCTGGAAAAAGCCGCGCAGGCCGTCGCTGCGGCGGGCTTCGCGAACGCGGGGCAGGTCTGCATCTCGGCGCAGCGGATTTTGACGTCACACAAAGTTCGAGGCGACTTTCTGTCGTTGCTCAAGCCGAAGGTCGAGGCGATTCAGCCCGGCGATCAGATGGATGAGCGAACGAAGATGGGCCCGATGATCCGCGAGAAGGAAGCGGTGCGCGTCGAGAAATGGGTGAAGGAAGCGGTGGCGGGCGGGGCGAAGCTGATCACCGGAGGCGGGCGGCGCGGTTCGCTTCACGAGCCGACGATTCTCGATGACGTCCGCGGCGATATGAAGGTGAGCTGCGAAGAACTCTTCGGTCCCGCCGTCGTGCTGTCGTCGTTCAGCGACATCGGCGAAGCGGTCCGCAGCGCCAACAGCACGCGCTACGGCCTCTCGGCGGCGATCTTCACTCAGGACATCGACCGGGCGATGCGGTTCGCCCGCGAGGTCGACGCGGGATGCCTGCACATCAACTGGTCGACGCAATGGCGGGCTGACCTGATGCCTTACGGCGGACTGAAGGACAGCGGCATGGGCAAGGAAGGTCCGAAGTACGCGGTGCGCGAAATGACTGAAGAGAAGATGGTCGTCATGCACCTCGCGTGATAACGGCATTGCTCGATCGAACGCAATGTCTCCGGCTGCGTGAAAGCAGGGACATTTGCATTCTTCCATGGAATGCAGAGTGAGGGTTCATTCACAGAACTTAAAGTGCTTTTTCACATCCTTGATCAGTGCATATTGATTGCTACAATTCGTGACATGGCGAGTTGCCGAGCGTGTTGATCCGCTGCTCATGGATCCACTGCGAAAGGCCAGCCGCCAGTTTTCGGACGCCTGCTGTGGCGGTGATTGCGGCGCGATTCCTGTGCCGTGTCCGGGTCGATCGGACCTGTCGAAATCCGCGATGTCGTCGTGTCGCTCGCCGCGGCGCGCCTGCACAGGAACGGGATGTTCTATTCCCGGATTCGCCTCAGGCCCCACCGCGCACCAATGTCTCGTTGTTCCTTGTTCGAGGTTGCCGCTGCATGAAACGTCGTGGATTCACGCTCATTGAGCTCCTTGTCGTGATCGCCATCATCGCGATCCTGATCGCACTCCTTCTCCCCGCCGTTCAGCAGGCGCGCGAGGCCGCGCGCCGCACGCAGTGCAAGAACAACCTCAAGCAGATGGGGTTGGCGCTTCACAACTACCATGACGTCGCCGATGGATTCCCGATCGGCGCCCTTCAGAACCTCACCGGCGCCAACTGGCGTGTGCGGCTTCTGCCGTATCTCGACCAGGCGCCGGTTTACAACAAGATCAACTTCTCGAGCGGATCGTTCTACGGCCACTCTCCCAGTACCGCTCCGCAGGGTTACACGAATAACACGGTGCTGCAGAATCTGCTGGTCAATGCCTATCAATGTCCGTCGAGTCCGTTCTCCGCGTTCAATCATGCGGACATGACTTTGAGTTATATCGGCATGACCATGGACTACGTCGGCGTGAGCGGCGCATCGCCCGACCTTTCCACGACCAGCCGCTGCTCGGCGGCGACGCAATTCGGGTCGATCGCCTGTGACAACGGCATGCTCGTTCCGTGGGCGACCATCCGCATGCGGGATGTGACCGACGGAACGTCGAACACGGTCGTGATTGCCGAGCAGTCGGGCCAGGTGAACGGCAAGGAGATCAGCGCCAACTACCTCGGCGGATGGGTGGGAATCATCGATAACGACGGCTCGTTCCCGGACGGCGGCCGCACCGTGAACATCACCGCCGGCGGCAACACCTATGTCATCGGGTTGACCACTGTGGCACACCCGCCGAACAGCTTCTGGTTGTCGGGGGCGACGGCGGACGCCAGCGGGCAGACCGACTGGAACACCGTCATCAATTCGTTCCATAGCGGTGGCGTGCAAGTTCTGCTGGGGGACGGCTCGGTGCGGTTCCTCTCCCAGAACATCTCGCTGCTGACCCTTCGGCAGCTCTGCATTCGCGATGACGGGCAGGTCGTCGGAGAGTTCTGAACTCCGTCGGCGACATCAACCGGCATTCTACGGCTGGCCCGGCTCTCCAGGGTCCGGGCCAGCGCCGTTGCCATCAGAACCCACTGGCTCGCCCGTGCGGCGACATGATTCAAAGGACGGCTTGTGATGCAGAGCGTGTTGATGAAGAGTGCGTGGCGTTGGATCGGCACGGCCGGGTTATCGGCATGCTGCGCGGTGACCGCGGGTTGCGGCGGCACGGCTTCCGAATCGTCGAAGCCGGCGGCCCCTGTCGTTCTGAAGATCACATACGGCGGGGAGCCGGTGGTCGAAGGATTCGCCCAACTGACCAACTCCATGACGGGGGAAGGGGGCGGGGGGGTCCTTTCGAAAACGGGAACGGTATCGCTCGATCGCGTCGCGCTCGGAGACTACACGGTGACGGTCCTGCCGCCGGAACCGACCGGCGCGCCGGTCGACGCCCCGGGCGCGCAGAAAGAACCAAAGCGAGAGTTCGCGAACATTCCAAAGAAGTACCGGGACCGAACAGCCAGTCCGCTCAAGGTGCAGGTGAAGGCCGAGAAGAACGAGTTCGCTTTCGACCTCAAGGAATAGAAGTGCGGCGGATACCTTGAGGCGATGAGCCTGAAGTCGCGCGACGATGACTTCGCTAGGACCGTCGCGGGCGGTAGTGGACGGCGATCTCTGTCAGCGGGACGGGGCCGCGAGTCTCCCCAGCCTGGTTCGCCTGCCACACGGTGTCAGTCGTGACATCGAGGCAGGTGAGCCATTTTCCGCCGTAGCACCAGGTGTCGATGTTGACCCAGCCGTCGAGAATCCCCGGCACGCCGTTGGGGAGCGACGTGTGCCCGCAGATGACCCGCTTTCCCGACCAGTCGGGCCGCTCGTCCCCCCCGCAACCGCTGCCAGCGGAGCCACTCGGGAACCTGATCCTCTCGCGGAATCTTCGGTTCGAGGTTTGAGTGGACGAAGACCTCGTGATCTGTTTCGAAGAGATCGAGGCCGGACCGCAGGAACTCCCAGTGCGTTTCCGGGACATTCTCAAAACGAGGCGGACGGCCGTAAGATTGAAGCGTCTCGATCCCACCGTAGCTCAGCCAGTCATCGAGCCAGTTTCCCTCGGTTGCTGAATCGAGCATCATCTCCTCGTGATTGCCCATGAGGTGGATCAGATCGACGGAACGGCTCACGGCAAGCAGTCGTTCGATGCACGCTCGAGTATCTGGACCACGATCGACGACATCGCCGAGCACGACGATCGTGTCGCCCCCATTGGGTTGCACCACATCCAAAAGCGCGTCAAGGGCCGAGTTGCAACCATGAATGTCGCCGATGGCCAGGATCCGGTCGGCCATGAGGAACTCGTTCTCCGAAGCGGAAATGAGTGGGCAGGACTGACACCGCCAGAACCCGGTGATCCGCTCTTACAGCGGCATCGAGTCAGGGGGTGCTCCGGCTACTTTTGATTCGCTGCCGCGTCTGATGGCCCTCTTCATACGCGACAAGGGCTCGGTCCTTGCGGAACGAGCCCTTGGCTTGGCTGTCAGATTGTCGCCAGTGATCGCTATTGTGACAGAGGGATCACCACGCGAAGTGGGCGAATGCCTTGTTGGCGTCGGCCATGCGGTGGACGTTTTCGCGGGTGGTCATCGCGGTCCCTTCCCGCTTGTACGCCGCAATGAACTCTTCGGCGAGCCGGAACTGCATCGGGCGGCCCTTCTTGCCGCGGCAGGCGAGCAGGATCCAGCGGATGGCGAGCGTCACCTGGCGCTTCGGATTCACCGGCGTCGGAACCTGGTACGTCGCACCGCCGACGCGTCGCGACCGGACTTCAATGCCGGGGCGGACGTTTTCGACGGCCTTCGTGAAGACGCTGACGGCATCCTCTTCCGGGACCTTCTCAGCGATGATGTCGAGAGCCGCGTAGAAGACCGTCTGCGCGACGCTCTTCTTGCCGTTCCGCATCAGGCAATTGATGAACTTCCCCGCCAGGACTGAATTCGTCCGAGGGTCAGCCTTGAGAAACAGAGACGTGTTCTGGAGCGTTTCCGACAAACTGGCCATGCGCGAAGCACCTTCAATGCGACAAACCGCAGACAGCCGGGCAAAAAATCAAGTGACTGCAAACGGACTGAAAATCGATCATGCCGCCCGGAGGCGGAACACGACGAGGAGTTACTTGGGACGCTTGGCCCCGTAACGGCTGCGGGCCTGCTTCCGGTCCGCCACGCCGAGAGTATCGAGCACGCCGCGGATGATCTTGTAGCGAACACCGGGAAGGTCGCGAACACGACCGCCACGGACCAGGACGATCGAGTGTTCCTGCAGGTTATGCCCTTCGCCGGGGATGTAGGCGGTGACTTCTTTCCCGTTCGAAAGTCGAACGCGGGCCACCTTCCGGAGGGCCGAATTCGGCTTCTTGGGGGTCACCGTCTTGACGAGGAGACACACACCGCGCTTCTGCGGGCAGCCCTCAAGCACGGGCGTCTTGGTGCGCGAATACTGTTGCTTTCGCGGCTTGCGAACCAGCTGATTGATCGTCGGCATGCAACAACCCGGGACAATGAACCGGCTTAGGACTTAGAGGAGCTCTGGCGAACGTCATTGAACGCCAACACTCTCGCCGCAAAGCGGCAAGCCGCAGAATGTAACCGCGTCGCCCGAGAGCGTCAAGCGACTGGAACATCGTATCTTGGAGCTAGTCTAATGGGGCCGGAGGCCCTGCAGAGACTGGCGCAGCTCAATTCATCCATATTCCCGCCGGCCGCCGCCGTCATGGCTGACCGTCAGACGTGCGAAGCTTCCGACGAAATCGCACGGGTCATGCGGGCCTTATGCTCATGTCCGGACGGGCACCGACTTCGGAAGAACTCGCCGTCAGCCTTGAATCCTGCAAAGTCAATCGGTGACGCATGGCCAGTAATTATCGGGGCGAGAACCCGCCTGATTCACGCGCTTCGCTTGCCGGTGGTCGTTTTCCTCGTTTTCCGCGCCGCAACCGCGGGGGCGGGCGTCCGCGCGCTTTTCTTCCGGGTCTTCGCCGGGCGTTTCCCGGTGCTTCGCTTCGGGCTTCGACGGCGCGGCGTCTCCACACGTTTCATGCTGGCCTTGAGTGCATCCATCAGGTTCACGATCGGACGGGCTTCGGACTCGGCAGGAGCCGTGATCTCCCGTCCCTCGATTTTGGCATCGATCAGCTCGCGGAGCTTGGCGGCATACTCATCCTGGTAGGCAGCAGGGTCGAACTCATCCTGCGTCATTGCCGTCAACAGCGAGCGGGTGAGCTTCAATTCCTGAGCGGATGACTTCGTCGACTCGAGTTCGTCAACGTAGCTCTCGGGACGGTTCACCTGCGTGTCGTATTGCAGGACCTCCATCGTCATCAAACGGCCGAAAGTCCGAATGCGGACGAGCCGCTCCCGCTTCGAAATGAAGACCGTCCCCACTCCTTGAAGCTTCTCGGAGACCAGGGCGTCCTGCAGCAGCGCGTAGGCCTTCTGGCCAACGTTCCCATCGGGAAGCAAATAGTACGCCTGCCCCGCCAGGTAGAGGGGATCGATGGCGTCGAGCGGAACGAAGGACTGCAGCGTCAGTGACTTGTCCCCCTGGGGGCGCAGCTTTGCGACCTCGTCCGGATCGATGACGACGTACCGCCCCTTCTCGAACTCGAATCCCGAAACGATCTGGTCGTTCGTCACTTCGCCGTGGAGAGGGCAGGTTTTCTTGTAGCGGATTCGGCTCTTGCAGCGGGAGTGCAGCTGATTGAGGCGAATCGACGGGGCATCGCCATTCGAGGCGGTGACGGCCCGAAGGGGGATGGAAACGAGGCTGACCTTGAGGTAGCCCTTCCAGGCGGCGTGGAGCGGCATCGGGGCGGTCTCGCGCTGGAGGCCATGCGGAGTCCTCCATGCGGACAGAGTCAATCGCCCTCCTGGGCAACGAGTCGGAAGAGCAGCCCGCGTGCCGTTTCCAGCCGTCCGCCACAATCCGGGAGCGGGTCAGGAGATTCCAGTTGGTGGCCGTAGCGGCCTGCTGACCAGGGTCGCGCGCCGCGAAATCATGCGGGCGGTTGATTGCTCACCCGCAACAACCAGAGGCCGCTTGGCGCGACCGTCGAGGCCTCTGAGGGGACAGGGGAATGCGGGCTGGCGCACTATGGCACGCGAGACAAGCGATCACGCGCTTCGACCGCGGTTTGCACGGCTCCGTCGGCTGACTCGCCGAGGGCCGTCAGGTGTCCCATCTTGCGACCAGGCCGCGGGGCCTGCTTTCCGTAGAGGTGCAGTTTCACGTCCGACATCGCGAGGGCCGCATCCCACCGGGGAGCGCCATGCTGCCAGACGTCCCCCAGAAGGTTGGCCATCGCCGCGGGCGAATGTTGTCGCGGAGAACCCAGCGGCAATCCGCACACCGCCCGCACCAGCTGCTCGAACTGGCACGAGACGCAGGCATCGATCGTCAGGTGCCCTGAGTTGTGCGGACGGGGGGCGAGTTCGTTAATGAGCAGTCGGCCGTCGCGCGTCAGGAAGAATTCGACGCACAGCACGCCGACCACATCGAGCGCCTCCAGCACCGCCCGCGCCATCACGATCGCTTCTTCGTTGAGCTTCGGCGGGAGGCCGGCCGGGCAGACCGAGACGTCGAGGATATGGTTGGCGTGCGTATTGCCGATCGGACCGTAGCTCACGAAGTCGCCATTGAGTCCGCGGGCGGCGACGACCGAAAGCTCGCTCTCGAAATCGACAAAACCTTCGAGAATCGCCTCGTCGGTCTTCAGCGAGTCCCAGGCCCGCGGGGCATCGTCGGGATGCAGAATCTTCGCCTGCCCTTTCCCGTCGTACCCCCAGGCGGCAGTCTTCAGCACGGCCGGCGCGCGGATGGTGTCCAGTGCCCGCACCAATTCTTCCAGCGTATGAACCGCGTGAAACGGTGTCGTCGGCAGTCCAATCGACCGCAGGAATGACTTCTCCCGGAGGCGATGTTGTGTGGTATGCAGCACCGAGCCCGCCGGCCGCACCGGTGCGAACCGTTCGCAAGCCTCGGTTGTGGCCGCGGGCACGTTCTCGAACTCGAAGGTCACGACGGAGACATTGCGCGCGAACGCCGCAACCTGATCGAGGTCATCGTACGGCGCCTTCACCTCGACATCGGCGACCTGCCCGGTCGGCGTATCGTCATCGGGCGAGAGAACGTGGACGCGGTATCCCAGCCGACGTGCCGCGATGGCGAACATGCGGCCGAGTTGGCCGCTGCCGAGAACACCGAGAGTGGCGCCGGGAAGAATGGGATTCGATCGGGCGGACATGAAAGCAAACTTCTCGAGTAAGCACCGCGACACAGCAGGCGGCTTTCAACCTGTCCGTCCCTGGACCCTCATCACTATTCCCGCGACCCTTCTCAAAACTCCGCATTCTTCGGCGTCCGCGGGAACGGGATGCAGTCGCGGATGTTGGCCATGCCGGTGATCAACAGAATCGTCCGCTCCAGCCCTAACCCAAAACCTGAGTGCGGGACGGTGCCGTACTTCCGCAGGTCGAGGTACCACCAGTAGTCTTCTGGGTTCAGCCCGCACTCCTTCATGCGGTCGACGAGAACGTCGTACCGCTCTTCGCGCTGGCTGCCGCCGATGATCTCGCCCACCCGCGGCACGAGGACGTCCATCGCCCGCACTGTTTTCCCGTCCTCGTTGCACCGCATGTAGAACGACTTGATCTGTCGCGGGTAGTCGAACAGGATCACCGGCTGCTTGAAGTGTTCCTCGGTCAGAAACCGCTCGTGCTCCGACTGCAGGTCCTTGCCCCACTCGATCGGGTATTCGAACTTCTTGCCGCTCTTCACCAGGATGTCGATCGCCTCGGTGTACGGCAGGCGGATGAACTCGTGGTCGGTGATGTTGCGGCAGGTTTCGAGGACGGTCTTTTCGATGCGGTCGTTGAAGAACTGCATGTCGTCCGGGCAGCGTTCGAGGACGTCGCGGATGATCGTCTTGATGAACTCCTCCGCCAGCCGCATGTTGTCTTCGAGCTCGTAGAACGGCATCTCGGGCTCGACCATCCAGAACTCGGCGAGGTGCCGCGTCGTGTTCGAGTTCTCCGCCCGGAACGTCGGACCGAAGGTGTAGCAGTCCCCCACCGACGTCGCGAAGATCTCGGCTTCCAACTGCCCGCTGACCGTCAACGAGGCCTTTTTGCCAAAGAAGTCGTGGGAGTAGTCGATGGAGGAGGGTCGAGGGTCTAGTGTCGAGGGACTAGGGACGGAGGGAGATGTCGATGCACCACCATCCCCACCGGCTGCCTTTTCTGTCCCTAGACCCTTGTCCCTAGACTCTAGACCCTCCAGATCCAGCGTCGTCACCTGGAACATCTCGCCGGCGCCTTCGCAGTCGCTCGTCGTGATGATGGGGCTGTTGATGTAGAGGAAACCGCGGGTCTGGAAGAAGTTGTGGATCGACCAGCATACGGCGTTGCGGACGCGGGTCATCGCGCCGAATGTGTTCGTTCGCGGCCGCAAGTGGGCGATCGACCGCAGGAACTCCATGCTGTGCCCCTTCTTCTGAAGGGGGAACGTGTGGGCGTCGGCGGTCCCCAGGACCTTGAGGGACGTCGCCAGAACCTCGATCCGCTGACCCTTTCCTTCCGATTCCTTGAGCGTGCCGAAAATGGCGACGCTCGACCCGGTGGTCACTTCCTTGAGCAGTTCGTAACCGTTGGTGGTCGACTCGACGATGGCCTGCACGTTCGCCATGCAGCTTCCATCGTTGATTTCGACGAAGGAAAACGTCGGCTTGTCGCGGCGGGTGCGGACCCAGCCCTTCACTTCGACCGTCTGACCCGGTTGTCCATTCTTGAGAATGTCCGCCACCTTGCGATGCGTCAGCATAACCGCTCCGTCCACGACCCCTTCGACACGTCCCGGCACAGCGCCCGTCCCGCCAGCATATCCGATCCGCACGGCCTCCGCGAACCGCCCCGCACGGCCGCTCGGGCCGATTTTTCGCCCCCCGCTGCAAGGCGTCACCCCCGCACGCGTACGATGAAACGTTATGGTTGCGTCCCCAGCGGTTTGTTACAGTAGTGAGAGACGCCGCAGCACGATTCAGGACCGCCGAATCCCGCGACGTCGCCCGGTTGGAACGCCCATTCCGAGTCCACGTATGAGTGCCATGACCTCCGATACCGATAAGCGCCGCATCGCCGCGATGTGCTGGAAGCGCGGCACCGAAGCGATGAACAGCCAGAACTGGGACTACTCGGTCGAGATGTTCGCCCAGGCGGCGCTGCTCGTCCCGGACAACGTTCTGTACCGGCAGTCGCTCCGCGGGGTCGAGCAGAAAAAATACAACAACAACAAGACCGGGGCCCGGTTCGCCGGAACGAAGCTCGTCACCATCCGCGGCCGCATCAAGAAGAGCCAGTTCTCGGAGAACTGGGTCGACGTCGACGCGGCGGCCGAAGAAGGGCTGAAGGTCAACCCGTGGGACCCGGGGATGAACGCTGCCATGGCTCTGGCCTGCGACAAGCGGGGCTTCAGCGATTGTGCAGTCTTTGGCTACACGTCCGCCCTGGAAGGAGAGCCGGAAAACAAGGAATGGCTGCGGGCGCTGGGATTCGTCCTTGAGGCGCGCGGCGAGTACCCCAAAGCTCGCGCTTGTTTCGAGAGAATCTACAAGCTCGACCCGTACGACGGTGAAGCCCGCTCAAAGATGAGCCAGCTGGACGCGTCGCACACCATCAAGAAGACGGGGCTCCAGGACGCCGAAAGCACGCGCGATCAGGCGACCTCCAACACCAGCGGCCGCGCTTACGACGAAGCGGACGGCAAGCTCGACAAGAAGCGCGGCGCCGGGGCGGCCGATGGCCCCGGCATGTCGCTCGAAGCCGATCTGCTGCGAGCGATCAAAAAGGCACCGGCCGACGTGGGCAACTACACGAAGCTCGCCCAGCACTACATGTCGGAGAAGAAGTTCGAGCAGGCGCTGACGAAGTTCCGCGAGGCGGTGCAGGTCTCGGGCGATCCGAACGTCCGCGAGCTGATGGAAGACTGTGAGCTCGATATCCTGCGGCAGAACGTCGCGAAGGCGAAGGAACTCGCCACCCGCAATCCGGAGGACGAAAACGCTCGCCGCAACGTCGGGGCGCTGGGGGCCGAACTCATCAACCGAGAGATTGAGATCCTCTCGGCCCGTGTCGAGCGGTACCCGTCGAACCTCAACGTCAAGTACGAGTTGGCGCGACGGTTCATGAAGGTCAAGAAGTGGGCTAACGCGATCAAACTGCTGCAGCCCGCCAGCGCCGACGTGCGGTTGAAGTCGGACGTTCTCCTGAACCTCGGCAAGTGCTTCCTGCAGGAAAACAAGAAGCCTTTGGCGCTCCGCAACCTCGAGAATGCCATTCCGACGATCAACCAGCACGACCGCCCGGACATTTTCTGCGAGGTCCACTACCTCACCGGCTACATCTACGAGGACTCGGGGAACCGGGACAAGGCCGAGCACCACTACACCGAAGTGCTGCAGGTGGATTACGACTTCCGCGACGCCCGCGACCGCCTGGAGCGCATCCAGGGGGGAAACAACGAATTGCCGGGCGAAGAAGGAGTAGGTGCAGGAGCCTGATGGCGTTGCCGACCGATGCTGTCACCGTTGTCGTCTCTTGCTCGACAAAAGATCCGGGCCTCGCGATCTCTCAGGTGTGAAAGCATAGACCACGCCCCCCCTTCTGGTGCGCCTGCGGAATTCCGCTCGAGCGACCCGCCCTCGATTCGAGAGGGCGGTCTCCCGAGTCTCTGCGTCTTCCCTCTGCGACCTCTGCGTTCAGGCTTTCTACGTTAGGTCCGCACCCTGTGGCACGGAGTCGATTTCAGGAAGAGTTTGAGCGCAGAGATTGCAGAGGGAAGACGCAGAAGGTGGGGAGAGTCTGTCGTGTGCCATGCGTTCTGGCGAGCAGGGCCAATGGAACCCCGCGCTTTGTGAGAGAACACGCCTCAGGCGGACGCCCTTAAGCCGAACAGCGATTCCACGCCTCCATTCAGATCGTGCTGTGCATCGTTTCCAGCCGGTCGCTGCCGCGCTTTGGGAAGCTTCGCGCGAGGGGCCGCGCCCATTACGCTGGTCCGGTCTTCAAGAATCGTGCATGTTGTTTCTCAGGCACTTCCGGAGCGGCCGTGATGACTCGTCTGGTATATAGCGGAGTGATGGCATTCAGTGCGGTGATCTGGCTGTTCGGTCCAGCCGTCGCGCGGGCCGAGCACGAGGGGAAGCTCCAGATTCTGCTCCTCGGAGACAGCACGACCATCGGCAGCGTCTGCCGCAACACCGATCCAACGGGCCTACACCTAGAAGACGTCATCCGCACGCTGCTGGCCGCAGAGAAGGACCTGCCGCCGACAACCGTCATCAACCAGGGACGCGACGGCGAATTCATCCACGGCTTGCTGACCGGTCGCTACGACAAGGACATCAGCAAGCTGCCCGGCATCGACTACATCTTCATTCGCTACGGTCTCAACGACGTCGGCAAGCGGGAAGAGTTCGACACGAACTTCGCAAAGGATTTCCACGAACTGATCGCCCGCCT
The DNA here is from genome assembly GCA_020850695.1 of Planctomycetaceae bacterium. Lineage (GTDB taxonomy): Bacteria > Planctomycetota > Planctomycetia > Planctomycetales > Planctomycetaceae > JADZEF01. The sequence continues at coordinate 20,190 of JADZEF010000401.1, forward strand.
TCGGAAGGACTTTCCGTCAGCCGTCATCATCCCGGCCACAATCATCCCGTACCTCGCGCCCGAGGTCGACGAGCGAATCAACGTCCAGATCCGCAAGGTGGCGGAGGAAGAAAAGCTCGAACTGTTCGACGTCTATTCGCGCTACAAGTCCGAGCTCGGGCATGGCGTCAATCTGCTCAATTACCGACGGTATCCATTGTCGAAGATTCCCGAAACGAAGCACGAGTTCGTCAAGCCCTTCGTTCGGGGAGGATCGGTCGTCGTCATGGACAACCGGCTCGACGCCCACTTCCGCGACCTCCCCGGGTGGTTTGGCGACCGGCATCCCAACCTGGCGGGATACCACGTTATTGGTGACGAAACGGCGAAGTTTCTCGCCGCCCGGATCCGCGCGAAAACGAAGTGAGCCGCCCGGTGCGGGCCAATCGGCCGCGGCACTGGCGCTTCTGATCCGCTATTGCGGAAGCTCAGGGCCTCTGCGTTCCACCTCGCGCGAGACCTGGCAAAGCTCCCTTCCCTCTCTGGCAATCCCTGGGCGTGCGTTCCGCTGCAGTCTTCGCCCCTTGGCGTCAATGCCTTGGCCTGGGTTGCGGCTCTGCCCCGCTCGGACGACTTCGCCAGCCCCTTCTTCCGCAAGACCAGTGCTCGCCCTGCCAATTCCGCCGGCCCCGTGGTCGCATCGACTCTTACCGAGGGATCTCTCATGACGCCAGGTTTCGGACAAAGTGAGCGTGCCGCCGCGGAAACGCTGATCGGACTGGCTTTGACCGAGGACCTTTCCGAAGCGGGCGACCTGACTTCCCAGGCCCTGATCAGTGAGAACGAAATCGGCGAAGTGAATGTCGTCGCTCGCAAGCCGGGCGTCCTGGCGGGCGAACCGATCGGCGCCCTGGTCTTCGAGAGGCTCTCTCCGCCGGCGAAATGGACAGCCGCCCTCTCGGACGGCGAGCGCGTGGCCCGTGGAACGGTGATCGCAACCGTCTCCGGACCATTGCGGACCTTGTTGACCGGCGAGCGGACCGCCCTCAACTTCCTCACCCATCTGGGGGGAATCGCTTCGCTGACGCGGCAATTTGTCGACGCCGCCGCGGGAACCCGCGCCCGCATCCTCGATACCCGCAAGACGCATCCCGGCTACCGCATTCTCGAAAAGTACGCCGTGCGGTGCGGGGGCGGAACGAACCACCGCATGGGCCTCTACGACGGTGTCCTGATCAAGGACAATCACCTCGCGGGTTGGTCCGAATACCATCGCGGTGCGACCCTGGCCGACGCCGTGCGCCAGGCGCAGAAGGCGTGCGGGTCGGGCGTCTCGATCGAAGTCGAAGTCGACACGCTCGAGCAACTTGAAGACGTGCTCAAGGCGGCCCCGCAGATCGTGCTGCTCGACAACATGTCGCCCGCCCAGATGCGACAAGCCGTCGAAATCCGCGACCGCACACAACCCGGCACGTTGCTCGAAGCCTCGGGCGGCGTGACACTCGACACCATCCCCGAAATCGCCCGCACCGGAGTCGAGCGCATCAGCAGCGGCGCCCTCACGCATTCCGCCCCCGCCCTCGACATCGCCTTCGACTGGAAGGGTCGCAGGGAGGCATGCGAGATCAGAAGAGTTTTGCCCGCCAATGACGCGAATACCCGCGAATGAAGAGGAACTGACAGAACAGACGCATCGCTGATCTGCGTTGGGTTCCAATCCGTCAACTCCGTCGAATCCGTCGTTTCCGTGGCCCCTCTGACCGGTCGCGACAGCCAAGGTTGGCTTTTGGAACGGACCGCCAAGCGACCCAGAGCAGCGATTCATCCTCTCCTCTGAATTGCCTTCGGTTGTATTCGCGCTGATTCTCGTCATTCGCGGGCCGTCATTTCACCGCGTCACATCGAGCCGTCCACGAAGTCGAGCCGCCCCGATTTCGGTATGATCAAAGCCCGCCCCATCGGCCCCCGCGCCGCTGACTCCTGACTCCTGACTCCTGACTCCTCTCCCATGTCCAAAGCCTGGTCCGGTCGATTCTCGCAAGCCACCGATCCGCGGGTCGAACAGTTCACCGAATCCATTTCGTTCGACGCCCGATTGGCGCGGGTCGACGTCCAGGGCTCGCAGGCCCACGCCCGCATGCTGGCCAAGGTGGGGCTGCTGACCGCGGACGAGTGCGAGCAGATCGTGAGCGGGCTGTCCGACATCCTCGCCGAGATCGAGCGCGGCGAGATGACGTGGAAGACCGAGCTCGAAGACATTCACATGCACATCGAGTCGACGCTCACCGCACGACTCGGCGACGTCGGCCGCAAGCTCCACACCGGACGCAGCCGAAACGATCAGGTCGCCACCGATCTGAAACTTTACGTCCGCGGCGAAATCGATCGTCTCGACGGCCTGCTGAACCGCCTCCAGCAGGCCTTCGTCAACCGCGCCGAGCGCGACCTCGATATCATTCTCCCCGGCTACACCCACCTGCAGCGGGCTCAGCCGGTGTGCGCGTCGCACTACTGGCTCGCGTACTGCGAGAAGTTCCAGCGCGACCGCGAACGCCTCGCCGATTGCCGCAAGCGTGTCAACATCTCACCGCTCGGCGCGGCGGCCCTCGCAGGTTCCTCGCTGCCGATCGACCGTGACGAGACCGCGCGGCTCCTCGGTTTCAGCGAGCCGGCGGCCAACAGCCTCGACATCTCGAGCGACCGCGACTTCCTCGTCGAGTTCGCTTTTTCCCTCTCGCTCATCGCCGCCCATCTCAGTACCTGGGCCGAGGAATGGATTCTCTGGTTCACCACCGAATTCGGGTTTCTCAAGCTGCCGGACGCCTACACCACGGGCTCGTCCATCATGCCGCAGAAGCGGAACCCGGACGTCCTCGAACTGATCCGCGGCAAGACCGCCCGCATCATGGCGTCGGTCCCGCGACTTCTCATCCTGCTGAAGTCGCTGCCGATGGCCTACAACCGCGACCTGCAGGAAGACAAGCTGGCGGTGTTCGAAGCCTGCGACCAGGCGGCCGCCTGCCTCGATCTCGCCCCCGATGTGGTGGCCGGGGCGGAACTCAACATCGACCGAATCAACGCCCGGCTCGAAGACGGCTTCCTCGACGCCACCGCCCTGATGGAATACCTCATCAAGAAGGGGGTTCCGATGCGCACCGCCCACCACACGGTCGGCGGACTCGTCGCGCTGTGCGAATCGAAGTCATGCCGCCTCGCCGACCTCTCCCTCGACGACCTCCGCCAGAAGTGCGACCGCATCGAGGCCGATGTGAAGAGTGTCCTTGGAACCCGCAACGCCGCCGCGGCCCTGGTCAGTTTCGGCAGCGGCGGCCCCGAGAGAGTGAGAGAACAACTCGCTGCGTGGCAGAAGCGGCTCGCGTGAGAATCACGTCGCCGGCGGCGGATTCAACTCCTGCACAAGGATCCGCAGGAACGGCTCGACGTCTGTCACAAGCCCGATCGTCTGGAACGACCCGCGATCGGTCAGCTTTGTGACCGTCGCCGGATTGATGTCCGCGCACACCACTTTCACCCGGGCCGGCAAGAGATTGCCAACCGCGATGGAGTGGAGCGTCGTCGCAATCATCAGGCAGAACGTCACCCCCTCGATCATGTCGCGCATCTTCCGCTGCGCTTCGATCGTGTCGGTGATGACATCCGGAAGCGGGCCATCATCGCGAATGCTCCCCGCCAGCAGAAACGGCACGTGGTTCTGCACGCACTCGTACATGATGCCGCTGGTCAGCACCCCCTGCCGCACCGCATTCGAAATACTCCCCAAGCGACGAATACGATTGATCGAACGCAGATGATGCTCGTGCCCTTCGTCTGTTCCGCCGCCGTGCTGCATCGAAATGCCGAGGCTCGTTCCGAAAAAAGACTGCTCGATGTCGTGCGTCGCCAGAGCGTTGCCCGCGAACAGCACGTTGACATAGCCGTGCCGGATGAGGTGGCTCAGGTACTCGCGGCTGCCCGTATGCACCACCGCCGGCCCGGCCACCACGAGAATCTTCCCCTGCCCGTCGCGGGCCCGCCGCATCGCCCCGGCAATCTCGCGGACCGTCACTCCCTTGGGCTTCTCGCTCGACACCGCACTCGCCATGAAACCGAACGCCCCGTGCGACGACGTATCGCGTTCGAGCGGATGCACCCGCGTCCCCGCCCGCCCGACGACGATCATCTGCCCGCGCCGCACATCCGACATCGCCACGCACTCGGCCGTCGCGGCCTCCACGTCGACCACGATCCCGCAGTCCATCTCCTGTTTCGCCACCGGAATCCACGTTCCGTCGAGACGGATCTCGGTGTCCTGGTTTGTCGTCGCGTAAAACCCTTCCGGGAACGCCCCGTCGATGTCCGCTTCGACGACGCGGCAATCCACCTGGTTGACCGGCACGGCCCCGTGCTGTCCGATCTCGTTCAGAATCTGATCGAGCAATTCAGGCGTCTCGGCGCTCACCTGCAGCCGGGCATAGCTGGGGTCGTTCCGCCGATTCCCGATTTGCACATCGTCAATCTGAAATCGACCGCCGAGCGTGATGATCTCGTCCAGCACCTTCGGCAGGATGAGGCTGTCGATGATGTGCCCGACGATTTCGACCTCTTCCGCGAACGGAAAAAGCGGCTCGGGCGAGCGGAGATTTCCGTCGCCACCGGCGGCTGTCGAGTCGCTGCGGGTGAAGGGGCGATGCGAGGACATGGTTCCATCCGGGGCGGGGCGACGATCGGGCGAAGACCTGCCGGCATTCTAGGAAGGCCCCCCCTGCGCGAGCAATAAGCACGCCACGACCGCCGTGTGCAACACGGCGTCTCACCTTCCGAACGCCCGTGCGTCGCGGTACATTGAACAGGTCCGTCCTGCCTCGTGCCCGCCTCGACCGAGCGCTCATCCTCAGTCGCCCGCCGAATCCAGGATCCCCGATGTTCCGTCCCTCCACGCGACGCACATTCCTCTCCGACTTCGGCATGGGTTTCACCGGGCTTGCCCTCGGCAACCTGTTGCTGGGTGACGGCATCACCCGCGCGTCTGACGAGAAGGTCTGGACGCCCCCCTCGGGCCACGCCCAGTTCGCACCCAAGGCGAAGTCGGTCATCTGGATCTTCCTCTCCGGCGGCTACAGCCAGATGGAGACGTTCGATCCGAAGCCCGAGCTCAACAAGTACGCCGGCAAGACCTTCAAAGAGACCCCGCACCCCGATCCGCTCGAAAACCCGCTGCACGACAAGCGGTCGCGCGCCGTCGTGACGAACGTCCGCGAGAAGTACACCAAGATCTATCCCATGCAGGTGGGATGGAAGAAGTACGGCGAGAGTGGTATCGAGGTGACCGACTGGTGGCCGCACATCGGCTCGTGCGTCGACGACATCGCGTTCGTCCGCAGCATGTACACGACCGACAATGACCATGCGGCCGAAAACCAGATTCACACCGGCCGCCACAAGCTCGATGAAACCGAGCCGAGCATTGGTGCCTGGGTCACCTACGGTCTCGGTACGCTCAACGAGAACCTCCCGCAGTTCGTCGTCCTCGGCGGCCCGACCCGTCCCGACACCCGCGAGTCCATCGGCTCGCAATACCTCGGCCCCAAGTTCTCGGGCGTTCCTCTCACCGTCGACCCCAACAACCCGCTCCCCTACGGCCGCCGCAACGCCGCGGTGCTGGCCGAAGAGCAGAAGAACGAGTTCGATCTCATCGGCGAACTCAACGGCCTCGCCTCGGTTGAATACCCGCAGGACGAAACCATCCGCGCCCGCATCAAGTCGTACGAACTCGCCTTCCGCATGCAGGCCGCAGTCCCCGAAGCCTTGCAGTTCGCGACCGAGACCGCGGAGACGCAGCAGCTCTACGGCCTCAACGACCCCAAGACAAAGCTTGCGGGCGAGCGCTGCCTGGCCGCCCGGCGGCTGGTCGAGCGTGGCGTGCGATTCGTGCAGCTCTACCCGTCACCCTACGGCGTCTGGGACTCGCACCAGAAGCTCAAGCAGAACCACGAGACGCAGTCGTACGCCGTCGACAAGCCGGTGGCGGGACTGTTGAAGGATTTGAAGCGTCGCGGCCTGCTCGAAGACACGCTCGTCGTCTTCTGCACCGAGTTCGGCCGCACTCCGGCGGTCGAAGAGCGGGCCGGCGGCACCGACGGCCGCGACCATCATCCGCACGGCTTCACCGTCTGGTTCGCCGGCGCGGGCGTCAAGAAGGGAATCGTCCACGGCTCCACCGACGAACTCGGCTTTCACGCCGCCGACCCCGGCCACTACGTCACCGACATGCACGCGACGGTGCTGCATCTGCTCGGCGTTGACTTGAAGACCCTGGAAGTCCCCGGCCGAAAGCGGCTCGAAGTTGACCACGGCCAGGTCATTCACGAGATCCTGGCCTGACGTCGCCGATACCAGGCTTTGTCGGAAAGCTTATTTGGACGTAGCACGGGCACTCATGCCCGTGCGAAACCCCTGAAATTCGTCTCACACACGGGCATGAGTGCCCGTGCTACGAATGAATCGGCACTTCGTATCCGAAGTTTTCCGACAAAGCCTGGAACCATCGCCGCCCATAGAACACGAAGTCGATCACGCGGCGGCGGAGGCGGCGGCCACCTCGGCTTCCTCATCCGTTTCGACGGTAGCGACCGACTGACTCGCCGGCTTGCGAAGCGTGTCGGACATCGGCATCTCGTCGAGCGACCGGAGTCCGTACATCTCGAGGAACTTGCGGGTCGTCACGTAAAGATACGGCCGCCCCAGCGATTCATCCTCGCCGCCGATCTTCACCAGCCCGCGCTCCATCAACTGCTTGAGCATTTCGGCGCACTGCACGCCACGCACCGCCTCGACATCGGCCCGCGTGATAGGCTGGCGGTAGGCGATGATGGTCAGCGTCTCCAGCTGGGGAGCCGAGAGCTTCATCTCGCTCTGCCGCTGATGGAGGCGGCTCAACCAGAAGTTGAACTCGGGCCGCGTCAGCAGCACGTAGCCCGAAGCCACTCGCTCGATGCGGAAGGCCGAGTGCGACTGGTCGTACGCGGCGTTGAGCCACGCCACGAGCCGCTTCACCTCAGCGGGGTCCGACAGCGTCGCGAATTGCGCGAGCTTCGCCGACGACAGCGGCCCGCCAGCGACCAACAGAGCCGCTTCAAGGCGAGCCGCCTTCTCCGAACGGACGGTCGATTCCGAAGAATCTTTCGAGAATCGTCGCGTTTCGGGCGTCTTTCCACGCCGTTGATGCCAACGCTGGAATTCATCTCCCGAGGTGGTGCGAGCAACCGATGGCAGCGAAAAGCTGCTCAGAGGCGTCATTGGGGAAAACGAGGGAAGCATGGCGAGTTCCTCAAGTCAGCCGCTTGCCGGACGTAGCACGGGCACTCATGCCCGTGAATGCACTCATCCCATGATCTGCGCACGGGCATGAGTGCCCGAGCTACGTCTCAGCGCGCCCTCTGCTTGAGTCAGCCCATGAGCGGCCCTGGTTGGTCTCGTGTTCCACGAGCACGACTGACCGACTGGAAGGCTATCCCACGGATGGCGATCACGACGCCGGTCTCACCGTGTCGACAACCACGTTTCAACCTGCGTCAGAACATCCTCGACTGCCGCGAGAGGCTCGGATGACTCGGCCTCGAACCGCCGCACGACGCGCGGGTTGTCCGGCATGATGTAGCGGCAGGTGAACAGGAACGCGTGATCTCCCTCGCCGTTCGTCAGCTGGAAGTCGCGAATGCCGAACTGCTTGAGCCGGGCCGTCGCCGCCTGCCAGTCGCGCGGAGCGGCGGTCCGGGTGTCATCGAAATCGCTGGGAGCCGTCGCCCGCGGCTGGGTCGCCCGCGATCCCCGCGGACGAGGGGCAGCGGGGGCTTCGTTGCGCGGCGGCGGATTTCCAAACGGGATCTCGTCGTCCAGGTCGGAATCCAGTCCGGTTCGCGGGGCGGAAGCTTCATTGCGGCCGGGCTTGGGCGTCTCGGTCGGCGTATTCGCGGACGACCGCGGCGCACGCGAACGTGACCGCTCCAGTCCCGGCAGCGGGTCTGACTCTGAGGCGTCGGCGGAGCGGTCGAGACGGCGACCGCCTTCCTTGCCGTTCAGGAAGGGATCGTTCGTCGAACCTTCGCCCGTGGGGATGAACCCTTCGCCGAGATCCTCATCGTCATCGATAACGGCGCGGGACGGCTTGTCTGCGGGGGCGTCGAGATCGTCGTCTTTCGACGGGGCGCTGACGGAATTGTCGGTCGACCCGTTGAGCCCGTCGACGTTAGGAACGCCGAAGATCGCCAAGGCCGGAACGGCGATCAGCGGGACGAGCATCAGAAGCGTGGTCAACGGACCGCTGGACGAGGAGTGCATGCGGGGGGCCTCCTTGCACGACCGCAGTCGATCATTCAATCGTGTTCTTTCACCGTCCATCCTGGACAGTCGCCCGGCGACAAGGTGCTGAGACACCGCGCGCCGGGACGCAAACGGGCGGGATGGTATCGGGGCCTGTCCGGGCGGGCAACGGCAGTTTCGCCGCCTGTACGAATCATCCCGGCGGGTTCCGATGGGTGGAAAAAAGCCCCGCTACAAGCCACCATTCGGAAGAAGCGACCCTTCGCCTCTCCCGCCTGCGCCTTTCCCTCCCCGACCTCGGCTGCGGTGCCCCACCGCGTCTGCCCGGTTCCCAAGGCTCGCCGATGAGCATTACGCAATACAGCGTCGAACGTCCCGTTGCCACGCTCATGGGGTGCCTGGCGGTCGTCATCCTCGGGGTAGTCGCGCTGCGGAAGCTCGCCGTCGACCTGATGCCCGAGATGGAATACCCGACCGTCAGCGTGACGACTCTCTATAAAGGAGCGGGCCCGGCCGAGATCGAAACGCTCATCACCCGGCCGATGGAGCAGACCCTCAGCTCGGTCCGCGGCGTCGACCGCATCTCCAGCACCAGCACCGAAGGGAGCAGCACCGTCCGCATCCAGTTCAACTGGGGCGAGAATCTCGATTCCGCCGTCTCGGACATCCGCGACGCCATTCAGCGCATCCGCAAGACGCTCCCGCAACAGATCGAAGAACCGTCGATCCGTCACTTCGACGTCAACGACCAGCCGATCCTGTATCTCGGCATTTCGAGCAAGCTCGATCCCGTTGCCCTCACCCGGCTGGCCGAGCAGCAGATCGCCCCGCAACTCGAACGGGTCGACGGCGTGGCCCGCGTCACGCTCCGCGGGTCGGTCCGCCGCGAAATCCAGATCAACCTCAACCGCACCAAGCTCGAAGCCCTCGACATGGGCGTGAGCGAAGTCGTCGACATCCTCGCCCGCGAAAACTCGAGCCAGCCCGCCGGCGACTTCCAGCAGGGGCCGTTCAAGCTGCTCGTCCGCAGCCACGGCGAGTTCACGAGCATCCAGGAGATCGAGGACACCGTCATCCGCGAGCGGAACGGTGCGGTGGTCCGCATCCGCGACGTCGCCGATGTCGTCGACGGCGAAGAGGAGCGGACCGAGCTTTCGCGGATCGACGGCCGCCCCGCCATCATGGTCTATATCTTCAAGCAGGCGGGAGCCAACACGATCGAAGTGAGCGACGGCGTCCACGCGGCGGTCGCCCATCTCAACGACACGCTCCGCGACGCCCAACTCAAAATCCGCATCGACAAGTCCGACTTCATCCGCAGCGCCATCGCCAACGTCAAGCACTCGGCCATCTCGGGGATGGGCCTCGCGGTCCTGGTCCTCATTGTCTTTCTCGGCAGCTTCCGCAGCACGCTGGTCGTGGCGGTCTCGATGCCGCTGTCGCTGCTGGCGACGTTCGTGATGATCTACTTCAAGGGATTCACGCTCAACATCGTCAGCTTCGGCGGCCTGGCGATGGGCGTCGGCATGCTGGTCGACAGCTCGATCGTGGTTCTCGAAAGCATCTTTCTGAAGCGCGAGCAGGGGCTCGACCCGGTGACGGCGGCGATCGAAGGGACGCGCGAAGTGACCACCGCGGTCGTCGCCGGCGCTCTCTCGACCATGATCGTCTTCATCCCGCTGATCTTCATCACGGGAGTGACCGGCGTCCTGCTGCAGCAGCTCGCGTGGGTGGTCTGCTTCTCGAACGTCTGCGTGCTGGTATTCAGCCTCACGCTGACGCCGATGCTGACCACCTGGTGGCGCGACCGCCCCAACACCATCATTGTCCCGTCAGAAACTTCCACAACGGCATCGGACGCTCCCGACAACTCAGAATCGTCGCTTGCGGGTTCGCAGGGCCTTCCGCTTCCAGCCCAATCACAGCAATCCGGCTTGTGGAGCCTCGCCGCGCGGACCACGCACGCCCTGCACACCGCCAACAAGGCGATGATCTGCGGGCTCGAATCGCTCTATGCCCGGACGCTGCGATTCAGCCTGCGACATGCGGGGACGGCCGCGGCGCTGCTGTTGCTGACTGTCTCGGCGAGCTTCGGCCTCATTCCGCGAATTGGGACCGAGTTCCTCCCGAAGACCGACGAAGGAGACCTCAGCATCGACGCCTCAATGGAGCCGGGCATCCAGCTCGGGGTTCTCGACAAGCACGCGCAGCGGATCGAAGAGGCCGTGCAGACCTCCGTCCCCGAACTCTCGACCCTCGCGGTTTTCGTCGGCGATCGTCCCGACTCGGGAGACCAGTGGCACAAGAGCCGCTTCCGTGTGAAGCTCTCGCCGCGAGCCGAACGCGAACGGGGCATCGAAGACGTCCGCCGCGACCTCGCGTCGAAAGTCGGCGATCTCCCGGGAATGCGGGTGCGTGTCTCGGCCCAGTCGAGCAGCGGCATGATGGGAATGCTGGCGTCGGGCTCGTCGGGGGGGATGGTCGCCGTGCAGGTTCGCGGTCACGACCTCAAGACGAGCGACGAACTGACGGCCGCCGTGAAGACAGCGATGCAGCGGGTGGGAGGCCTGGCCAACGTCGACATCGCCCGGCAGGAGCGGCGTTCGGAACTCGCCGCACGCGTCGACCGCACCAAGGCCAGTCTGATCGGCGTGACGGTCAAGGACATCTCGCAGACACTCGAAACGACGCTCCGTGGAACCGAAGCGACGATCTATCGCGAGCAGGGGGACGAGTTCAATGTCCTGGTGAGGCTGCGCGAGGAAGATCGCAATCGGCTGGACGACGTGGAGCAGGTGGGCATCGCCCTGCCGTCGCAGCAGGTCGTCGCGATGAAGAACTTCGTTTCCTTCTCGACCGGCCAGGCGCCGGTGTCGAGCAACCGGATGGACCAGCAGCGGTACAACGTCGTGACGGGCGAGGTCGACGGCCGCGACCTGGGCCACATCGTGGCGGACCTCAAGACTGAACTGGCATCGATTCCGCTGCCGGACGGGTTCTCCCTGACGATCTCGGGCGACTGGGAGGAACAGCAGCGAAGCTTCAAGATGCTGACCGAGGGGCTGCTGCTCGCCGTCGTGCTGATGTACATGGCGATGGCCGCGCAGTTCGAATCGTTCCGCGACCCGATGCTCATCATGATCAGCGTCCCGCTCGGCGCGGTGGGCGTCATCGCGATGCTGCTGACGACCGGCACAACTCTCAACGTGCAGTCGTTCATCGGCCTGATCATGCTGGCGGGGATCGTCGTCAACAACGCCATCGTGCTGGTCGACTACTTCAACCAGCTGCGACAGGAGGAGCCGACGCTGACGGTCGACGAGCTTCTCGTAAAATCCGGCTCGCGACGGCTCCGTCCGATCCTCATGACGACCGCCACGACGGTCCTCGCGATGATTCCCGTCGCCCTGGGCTGGGGAGACGGAGGCGAACTCGAAGCGCCGATGGCCCGCGTCGTCATCGGCGGCCTCACGAGCGGCACGATCA
>JADZEF010000402.1 GCA_020850695.1 Planctomycetaceae bacterium
CATCGAAAAGTCGCAAGTCGTCATTCGAGGAGAGGTATATCCGGTGGACTTGTCGATTGTTCACGTCATTGATCAATTGGTCCAGGCGAAGGGCAATCCGATCTCTCGCAGAACAATGCAAACGAATGCTCCAATTCTTGCAGACGAACCACGGCTTGACCGGTTGATTTCCAAGATTCGTGACAGTCTGCAAGTGCCCATCAAAAGCTCGAAGAACGGCTATTATCTTCCGCCTGATTGGCTGGCATAACTGTGCCATTTTCCGTGCATATTCCGGCCCTCTTTTCCTGCCTACATTTCTTCATCGCACGCTGAGTTGTTTCAGCGGCACACGAAAGAAATCGAGGCGGAAGTTGAGAGCCAGGGATGGACGGCGGGGCCAATTCAATTTCGATTGACGGCCAGCCGGATAACGGTCAGGCCGAATATCCGAAGTGGATCAAGCCCGCTCTTATCACCGAGGCGAAGTCGGTGCTCCGGGATACGAATCGTCCAAGTGCAGATCAGGATGCCATCGACCTGATTGTCGCCATTGGCCGACTTCTCGACGCTGCCGGTGTCTTGAGAGCGAATAGGCCATGAAGAAGCGATTCATCGGGTTTGCCCGTGTGAGCAGCCGGGAGCAGGAGCGGGAAGGATTCAGCCTCGACGTGCAGGTCGAGGCATTTGAGCATTACGCCCATCGTCACGACGGCGTTGTGGACAAGATTTTCAGGATTGCTGAAACCGCCACAAAGGCAGAGCAGCGAAAAACCTTCCAGAACGCCATTGACTACTCCAAACGGAATGCGGCGGTCTACGACGGACTCCTGTTCTACAAGATCGACCGAGCGGCTCGGAACATGAATGACTTCATGTTGCTGGAGGAGATTGAGAAGGACTACAGTCTCCCGTTTATCTCCGTCACACAACCGGTCGAGAACACGCCGACTGGTCGGATGATCCGTCGCACGCTGGCGACCATCGGTGCTTTCCAGACCGAACAGATGTCGCTCGACATCCGCAGTGGGATTGCTAAACGAGTTGCCATCGGCTGGTTTCCGTCCCGTTGTCCGTATGGCTACCGCAATATCAGGACCAACGGACGAGCGACGGCTGAAGTCCACCCGGAAAACGCCCCCAAGGTCCAGCGTGCCTTCGAGCTTCGTGCCTTCGAAGGGTTGTTGGTCGAACAAATCGCCGAGCGACTGTATACGGAAGGGCTTTTCTACACTCCGTCAAAACCACGGTTCCCTGAGACCAAGTTGTATGCGATCCTTCACGACCTGTCTTACATCGGCTTCGTGAAATATCAGGGGCAATGGCATCCGGGGTTGCACGAGACGCTGATCGACAAGATGTCCTGGGATCTTGTCCGAGTGTCGTTTGGCGAACAGAATTACCGGTCGCACGAGATGGGTTACGCCAACCAGTTGATTCAGTGCGGGTTCTGCGGACATCCGATTACCGGGGAAGAAAAGGAGAAAGACACGAAGGCAGGACCGAAGAAGTACGTCTATTACCGATGTGGTCGATACCAGCGTCACGGCCATCCCCGTGTCCGGCTCCGGGAACAGGAACTCGACCTGCAACTCCGACAGATGCTGGCCGACTTCAGAGCCGAGCGACCTGAATTGCAGCGGTTGATTTTCAATACCGCAGTCTCCCGGTTGGAGGATGAGCGAGCCAGTTCGGAAGTCCGGGCGGAAGAAGTCAAGCGGCAGCTTTCCCTTATTGAAGGCCAGAGGGACGAGCTTCTGAACCTGCGGCTGGCTAAGGTAATTCCCGAAGACACGTTCGCTGCCAAGCAGGTCGAACTCCAGGAGCGAGAGACTCTAATTCGTCGTCAGGTTCAGTTGATGGATGCACTGCGGAACGAGAACGACGCTTTGGCTGCACGGGCACCCGATGTCTTCTGGTTGATTCAACAAGATTGGGACACCCTCAACCGTAAGTCGAAACACGACATTCTGCGGTTACTTTTCGGCGGCTTCGTCCTTGATGGCAAACGCTTGGTGCCAAGCAACGGGACACCGTTAGAACTATTTCGAGTCGGGTAGCCGTTTGCCGTTGTCTTCCTGAAATTCTGGGAGAAAATGACCCTTGCAGGTTTTCTGTGAGGGTCATTTTGCTTCCAGGAGAGTGCGAGTGAAGGCGTCGAAGCGATTCGTGGCATTGGCCCGTGTGAGCAGCCGTGAACAAGAACGTGAGGGATTCTCTCTCGACGTTCAGGTGGATGCTCTGCGTTTCTACGCCGAACGCAACAATGGAGAGATCGTCAAATTCTTCCGCATCGCAGAAACGGCCTCGAAGCACGATGAGCGGAAGACCTTCAAGGAACTCCTAGCCTATGCCAAAGCGAACTCGCATCGGCTCGACGGACTCTTGTTCTACAAGGTGGACCGTGCCGCTCGGAACCTTTTCGATTACGTTGAATTGGAGCGGCTGGAATCAGAGAGCGGCATCCAATTCATTTCCGTCTCTCAGCCAACGGAGAATACTCCCGCTGGCCGGATGCAGCGACGGGTCTTGGCGAGCATGGCGAGCTTTTACACAGAGCAGCAATCACTGGATGTTCGGGAAGGACTCGCTCGGCGTGCCCAGTGCGGCCTGTTCGCTGCCAAGCCCCCTTACGGCTACCGCAACATTCGCATCAATGGTCGCAGCATCATCGAGATCCACCCGGAACGTGCTGCTGTTGGTCGCAGGGCGTTTGAACTCTACGCCCATCACGGCCACACCGTCGATACGCTTCGTGAAGCCCTGGTCGCCGAAGGCATCTGTTACAGCCCCTCGGTGCCAAAGTTTCCCCGAAGCAAGTTGCACACCCTTCTGACCGACCGTGCGTACATCGGAGAGATCAAGCACAAGGGGCAGTGGCTTCCGGGCACCCAAGATCCACTTGTGGACAGGGCGACTTGGGATCGGGTCCAAAAACTTCTCGGCCAGGGCCTCTACCGGTCGCACCAGATGACGTATGCCAGTGAACTCATTGAGTGCGGTCACTGTGGTTGCCCGATCACCGGCGAATCCAAGACGAAGAAAACCAAGAGCGGCGACCGGGAATACGTCTACTACCGCTGCACGCAGTATCACAAGGGGTTACATCCCCGAACACGGCTAACGGAAGGAGATATCGACGCCCAGATGCTCGCCCTGTTCGACAAGCTGAGGGTAGAAGATGCCGAATTCCGGGACACGTTCCGAGAACAGTTGAGGAAGGCGACGAATTGGGACGAGCGATCATCCGCTGCAAATGCCAAGCGACTTCAGGATGAACTGTTGCAGGTTCGAGATCACCAGAACCGTCTGCTGAACCTGCGGTTGCTCGAAGAGATCGACGCTGACACATTCGCCAGAAAGAACACGGAACTGAGAGACCGAACTGCCGAGTTGCAGTCGCAGATCGAGGCTTGCGACCGAAACCGCAACGAAATCATCGACACCGCCATCAAAGCGTTTGAACTTTCTCAAAACCTACGGGCGAAGTGGTTTGCGGCTGATTGGGCTGCAAAACGCCGAATCCTCGAAATCGTGTGTTTGAACTGGAAGCTCGACGGCGTAAGTCTTGTCCCTGAATGGAGAAAGCCCTTCGACCTGTTGGCCGAAGGGCTTCAAAAGAAAGATAGTCGGGGTGACAGGATTTGAACCTGCGACCTCTTGGTCCCGAACCAAGCGCTCTAGCCAGGCTGAGCCACACCCCGCAGTCTATTCACGCCACGAGTTCAAACATCCTCGGTAGTGCTAAAGATGTCGTTCACGTGACGGTCAGATCTTATTGAAACTGCGGAGCACGGTCAACCGCGAAGAAGAAAACCGCAACCGATCAACCGATCGTCCGCGTCCGGTTCCGTTTGGAGTGTCAGGCAAGGTGTTGAAAGTCGATGCTCCACAATCGAAACACGAGAGCACGGTGGAAGGCAGGCCCCGAAGCAGAGAACGCACAAGAACAGGGTGTCGACGCTGCTGACTCCGCTTTTGTCTAGAAATGACACTCTCGTGCGAGGCGTGCAAACTGGTCGCCGCGGTCGGCAAAATGGCGGAACCAGTCGTAACTGGCGCATCCAGGCGAGAGGAGTATCACATCACCAGGGCGAGAGTTTTCGGCGCTCCAGCAGAATGCTTCTTTGAAGTTGTCACAGCGCTTCATGAGGGGGGCGGCGGTTCCCTGGACGTATTGCGTAATCTGATCGCCGAGAGTCGCAGCGGTCTGACCCATCAGGGCGACGACCCGTGCTCGCCGCGCGATGACCTCGGCCATGGGAGCAAGGTCGATTTTCTTGTCGTACCCGCCCGCCAGCAGCACGATGGGCTGGTCGAATGCTTCGAGAGCCACCACGACCGACTCGGGAGTGGTCGCGAGGGAATCATTGTAGAAGCGGCGGCCGCCGGATTCGGCGACGAGTTGAAGGCGGTGCGGGAGTGGTTCGTACGATTGAAGGCCGATCCGCACGGCATCGAGGTCGGCGCCTGCGGCGAGCGCTGCGGCACTGGCAGCCAGGGCGTTCTGCACATTGTGAAGCCCCGGCACGCGGAGCCATGTGCGGAGCGGGAAGCGGAATTCGGTTCCGGCGTTCCGGAATACGGCGTCGGCGCCGTCCAGGAATGCTCCCTGGCCCCCCGTGTCGACGAGGCCGAAATGAAGTCGATGTCCCTGAGACGGCCACTGGGTCACGTCCGGGTCGGCTCCGTTCAGGACGCAGAAGTCCCGCGTTCCCTGCCAGCGAAGGATGGTCTGCTTGGCCTTCCGGTAGGAATCGAGCGTATGGTGCCAGTCGAGATGGTTGGGACTGAAATTCGTGACGACGGCGCCATGCGGGCTGGCACGCAATCGGTCGAGATCTTCGAGTTGGAAGCTGCTGAGTTCGAGCACGACGAGGTCGCCGGGCTGGATGTCGTCCACCTGGGGGAGAAGGCTGCAACCGATGTTCCCACCGAGCCAGATGCGCCGGCCGGTTGCCTTGAGAATGGAATGCGTGAGGGCGGTTGTCGTCGACTTGCCGTTGCTGCCGGTGACCGCAATCACAGTTCCTCGCTGCAACTGCCAGAAGAGATTCATCTCGCTCGAGATGACCACGCCGGCCGACCGGGCCATCGCCAGATAACGATTGTCGCGCGGGACGGCGGGGCTGGCGACGACGAAATCGGTCGATGTGAAGTCCTCGTCGCGATGACCTCCCAGGTGCATGCCGGCCAACGGGAGACCATCAAGTTCGGCAAGGGATTCGGCGAGCCGGTCTTCGGGTTGAACGTCGGTCACCGTGACGCGGGCACCGCGGTCCGCGAGGAAACGGATCGCTCCCAGACAGCCGCCAAAGCGTCCCAATCCCATGACGGTGACGCGGGCGCCGCGCCAGTCACTAAGCCGCTCGCTCCCGGTCTCCTCCACGTCAAGCCCTCCCTGCATCATGGTGGCCGAATGATACGAGATCGCCTTGAGGGACGCGAACCCCGAAAAGTCATCGTGGGATCGGCTCCCGACGTGTCCGCAGGTCGCGCGGCTCCGCATCGAGAAACGGGCGCGGCCTTCGGCAGGAATTCCCGATGCCGAAGGGATTCCCACAGCGATGGTATGCGAACCGCTGCACGCTGATTCACGGCATGAAACGTCGTGCTCCACTCTGTCCCGGCGGCTGGCACGTCCTCAGATTCCGCAGCAAGGTTCCCCCCCATTGCACGCGACGCGTCCATTCGGTATTCCGTTCGCTCGTGGTCGCTCGCTCAAAAGATCCCGCATCTCTTTTCAGACGCCGGCCGATGGATTAGTATCTCCCCTTCAAAACTTCGGGGCCTCCGGCTCCTTTCTTTCTGGATCGGAAGGTTTCTCATGTCGAAGACTCATCGTAGCCTGAAAAAGGCCAACCACGGCCAGCGTCCCTCCAATGCCAAGGGGCGTCGCGGCAAGCGCCGCAAGGTCAAGACCTGACCTCCCATCCGCGTGCGGCGCCATCGGGCGGCACGGCGAGTGGACGAATGCCTCAAGGCCGCCCGGCGACACCGCAGGCGGCCTTGCTGATTTAATGCGGCGTCCCTATCGGGCAATTGCCGGCAACGATATGTCCCGAGACCGTGCCACTGTCCTACTCGCCAGAATCGGATCGCGATTCGGGCCATCCCGCCGCACCGATCAGCTTCACGAAGCGGCAACTGCACAGCGTCTCAATGGTGGGGGAACCATTCGTCCGGGCGACTCGAAGCAGATTCTGGTCGACTTCGTCACCGACGGGAACAATCATCCGGCCGCCGAGTCGCAACTGCTCGACCAGCGGTTCCGGGATCGACGGAGCGGCCGCCGTCACCAGGATCCCATCGAACGGCGCTCGATCGGGACATCCCAGCGTCCCGTCGCCGACCCAGTACTCGATATTGCAGTAGCCAAGCCGTGCATGAATTTCTCGAGCGGCGTCGGAAAGAGATTCGTGCCGCTCGACGGTCACGACTTCGCGGCAGAGTTCCGCCAGGATCGCTGACTGGTACCCGCTTCCCGTCCCCACCTCCAGCACACGCTCGGTCCCGTCAAGCTCCAAAGACTCCGTCATCAGAGCGACAATGTAGGGCTGGCTGATCGTCTGTCCGCACTCAATCGCGAGGGCGGTGTCGACGAAGGCCAATGGCCGCTCGTTTTCGGGAACGAACCAGTCGCGCGGCACCCGCTCGATGACGTCGAGCACGCGCTCGTCGCGAATGCCCCGACGCTCAAGTGCCCGGCGCAATTCTGCGGCTTTCTCGTGGGAAGTCATCGCGACTCCTTCCGGCCGAATGCCGGACTGATCGAGAAAGTATACGAGCGGCGTCTCCCATGGCGTAGCGTGTGACAGTCTCCCCCGGGTGAAGCAATGGGGCATGATTTCGGTCGCCGGCAAATGATCTCCTGGATGAATTGACGCTCTCGGCTGGTCGCCGTACGTTGACCCCGCGTCTGACGAGACGAACATTCTGCGCTCTCAACGGCATCGGGAGCATTTCCATGCGACTGTCCTTCTACACATACAGCTACACCGATCGGCTCAAGATGCCGACGGTCGAGTGCCTCGAGCGGATCGCACGGACCGGGTATTCCGGCATCGATGTCTCGGGCACGCACGGTCCGTCGGAAGATCCGAAGTCCTTCGACAAAGATCTCCGGACACTCACCCGCAAGACGGCCGAACGCCTCAAACTGCGGATCGAAGCCGTCATCACGCATGCGACGGTGACCGAGTCCCTATTTGACCCCGCGAAGAAGCCTCTCGACCTCAAAGGAAGCGTCGACCTGGCGGTCGACCTCGGAGCGCCGGTGATGACGTTCCACCTCGGCGGCGTGCCCAAGGGAATGAACGCCGATGCGGTGTGGAAGCGGACCGTCAGCTACCTGCGCGAGGCTTGCGACTACGGCGCCGACCGGAAGGTCAGCGTGGCGGTCGATGGGATCTGGCCGGAATGGCTCAACGATTCCATGGACTCGCAGGACCGCCTGTCGCGCGACATCGGCTCGCCGAACTTCGGCATCAACTTCGATCCGTGCTATCTCGCGGTCATCGGACTCTCGCCGATCGAGTTCGCCCGCCGCTTCCAGAAGCAACTCGTCCACTGCCACCTGAAGGACTACCGAGGGCGGTATCCGAAGTGGACGCACTTCATCCCCGGCAAGGGAGACATGGAATACGCCTCCGTCTTCCGCACGCTGGCCGAGCTGAAGTGGCCGGCGGCCGCCGCCGTCGAGTGCTTCACCGACATGAAGTTCGAGGAAGCATGCGACGACGGCTTCGCCGCAATGACAGCCGCCGCGACGACGGGTAACGCAAAGTTCGAGCGGTGAGAAGGGAGTGAATGTCGAAGGCCGAAACTCAAATGTCTAAGGAAAGTCCAAAATCAAAAACTCAAAAGGTGTCATCCCCGCCCTTTTGATTTTCAGATTTTGATTTTCCTTAGACATTTGTCCTTTCGGATTTCGACCTTCATCAGCTCAGTGCCGGAAGTGCCGGCGGCCAGTGAAGACCATCGCCATGTTGAACTCGTTGCACGCCTCGATCACCTCCTGATCGCGGCGCGAGCCCCCCGGCTGGATGAGGGCGACGATCCCCACCTTCGACGCGACGTCGACGTTGTCGCGGAAGGGGAAGAACGCGTCCGATGCCAGAACGCAGCCGGCGGCCTTCTCCTTCGCCTTGCGGGCCGCAATGTCGGTCGAATCGAGACGGCTCATCTGCCCCGCACCGACGCCCGCAACGGTGCGGTCCTTGGCATACACAATCGCGTTCGACTTCACGTGCTTGGCCACTTTCCACGCGAACCGCAGGTCCGCCATCTCGGCGTCGGTCGGGGCACGCTTCGTCACCACCTTCCATCCCGCATCGGGATCCTCTCCCTCGTCGCGATCCTGCACGAGAAGCCCTCCCGTGACGCGGCGGTATTCAATGCCCCCCGGCCGCGGCTCGAGCAGCGTCGGGCATTCCATCAACCGGACGTTGTCGCGCCACTTGGGGCGCGTCGTCAGGCACTCGAAGGCTTCGGGGGTGTAGCCAGGGGCGATAATGGCTTCGACGAATCGATCGGGCGTGCAGAGAAACTCGGCCGTCTTGAGATCGACGGGGCGGTTGAATCCGAGAATCGACCCGAACGCGCTCACCGGATCGCCGGCCCACGCCCGCTCGAGGGCGACATGCAACTGCTCGTGCATCGCGCACCCGCACGGGTTATTGTGCTTCAGCACCGCCGCGGCCGGATCGCGAAACTCGCGGATCAGCATGAGGGCCGCGTCGAGGTCCAGGATGTTGTTGTATGAGAGCTCCTTGCCGTGCCGGTACTCGGTCGTCGCGAGCGAGGCGGGGAGCGGCGGCGACTCGACGTACCACGCACCCAGCTGGTGCGGGTTCTCGCCGTACCGCAGCTTCATGCGGCGCTGCATCGTGACTGAGACGGTCTGCGGAAACTTCCGATCGAACTCATCCGCCGCCGGAGCGACTTCACGGGCCATGTAGTCGGCAATGGCCCGGTCGTAGCGGGCCGTCATTTCGAACGCCGCAGCGGCCAACTCGCGACGAAGCCCCTCGCTCAGCGGTCCGGCTTTCAATGCGTCCAGGACCGGTCCATATTGCGATGCCCGCGTGACCACCCCGACATACGCGTGGTTTTTCGCCGCCGCACGAATCATGCTGGGACCGCCGACGTCGATCTGCTCGATCGCTTCGGGGATGGTGGTCCCTGCCTTCGCGAGGGTCGCCTCGAAAGGATACAGGTTGCAGACGACCAGCTCGAAGGGGACGATACCGTGAGCGGCGATGGCCGCGGCGTCTGACGCGAGACCGGGGCGGCCGAGGATCGCACCGTGCACCTTCGGGTGCAGCGTCTTGACCCGGCCGTCCATGATCTCCGGGAAGCCGGTGTACTGAGAGATGTCGAGAACCGGAACTCCCAGCTTCTCAAGGAACGTCCGCGTTCCACCGGTCGAGATGATCTCGAATCCGAGCCCCACGAGCCCTTGAACGACCGGTCCCAGATCGGTCTTGTCGCTCACGCTGACGAGTGCGCGGCGGGGATTCGTGGCAGCCATCGGTTGCGGGGCCTCCAGTGCAGGTTGCGAAAGAAATTGGCCGGCTCCGCCCGAAAAAGGGCGAGCCGGCACTTCGACGATCGTACCGCCAACGCATCACCGCAGCAAACCGCCGCGCTTCGGGAGAACGCCTCCAGATCGTCACATCAAAAGCTGCCCTCGAATGACGCGAATCAGCGCGAATGCGGACAGAGAAAGGCAGGAACCACGGAAAGGACGGAAGGTACGGATAAGACAAGAATCCAATATTTCGCCGCAATCAGCCGCATCAACCTGGCTCGTCGATTCACGAGTTTTCTCCTTCAGCTTCTGGCTTCCTTCCGCATTACTCACCTTCAAAATCTTCGCGCCACCCAAAGATTCACGGCGTGCGAGGCACAACAGACACACACCGGGAAGAGGGATGAATGAGGAACCCAGTAAGGCAGGAACAGGACAGGAGAACAAAGAGAAGCCTCGTGAAG
>JADZEF010000403.1 GCA_020850695.1 Planctomycetaceae bacterium
CGCGAGGTGAGGGGAGCACCCGCCGCGAACGAAGCTCCCGCGGTGGCGGAAGGGCCGAAAAAGCAGCCGCGGGAAGAGGCGAATGCAGGCGCCCACGGTGCCGCGCCCGCTGAAATTGCCCGCCAGATCATTTACACCGCCACGGTCCATCTCGTCGTCAAAGATATCGAGGAGACGCGGCGCGCTCTCACGCAGGCTGTCACTCAATGCGGCGGCTATGTCAGCGATTCGGATCTGGGGGTTCGCACCGGCTCGGGCCGCACCGGTCGATGGGTCGTTCGTATTCCCGTGCCGAACTACGCTCGTTTCCTCGATTCACTCGAAGGAATCGGCGTTCCGGAGAGCGTGCAGCAGAAGGCTTCCGACGTCACCCAGGAGTTCATCGACCTGACGGCCCGCATCGCCAATCAACGGCGGCTGGAAGACCGGCTGGCGAAATTGCTGGAAGATCGCGCGGGAGAATTGAAGGACGCCATTGAGGTTGAACGCGAACTGGCCCGGGTCCGATCGGAAATCGAGGTCATGGAAGGGCGGTTGCGGTATCTGAAGAACCAGACGTCGCTCAGCACGGTCTCGATTTTTGCTCGTGAAGAAGTCAATTACATCCCTCCTCAGGCCCCGACGTTCTCGGGTCGAATCTCCGCCATCTGGTTCGACTCGCTCCGCGCGCTCCGGAGGTTTGGCGAGGTGGTTGTCCTGGCGGCTGTTGCCATCTCCCCATGGTCGATCGTCCTGGCAATAGTGTTGGGGCCGATCCTCTGGCTGGCCCGCCGGCAGAAAGCGGCCGTCAAAGCGAGATCGGCCGATCGTTGACGAAGCGGATCGTTGGCGAGCATGCAGATTTTGAATCAACGCTGGCGAGCCGCGACAGGACCTCCGCGCGACGTCGCGTTCAGGCGGGAGGATCGATTGGGGCGGCTTTGATCCGTGCAGCCTCCGCGGCGGGTCGCGGAGTCTTTCGAACTGCTTGCTTGCTTTTCCTTCAGTCGCCCGGCGGCTCCCGATCTTACGGAGCGTTACGGGATGCTGGGCGTGGCCACGTCATCGCGGGCAAGGACTCATTCGTTCGATGGAGGCAATTCTGGATGTCTTCTGCCGCACCGCACGAGCACCGTACGAATAGTCACCGTCATCCCACCCGTTCCTCACAAGTCGTGTTCTCGCATTTCTCGGGTTCTGCTAGAACTTCCCCAGACTGACAGCCTGTCAGAACGAAGGATTGTTTTCCGGGCGCTTGTCCCGGCCTGGCTTCATTTGGTTGGAGTTTGCACGCCATGACCCGTCGTTCCTGGGTTCTCGCCGGACTGCTGCTTTCCGTTCCCGCCGCCGTGGTGGGCGTGATGTCGATCGCGGGTTGCGGCAACAATACGAGTCCGCCGGCGGTGATCAATCCGGGAAACAAGGGGGAGAAGGACAAGGTCACTGCGGACATCGCGCCGCCCGCCGAAGCCGCCTTCAAGAAGTGGAAAAAGCCGGCCGCCGTGCTGGTGCTCTCAGGCGAGCAGCACGGATACATGGAGCCGTGCGGGTGCTCGGACACGCAGTCGGGGGGCGTCGCGCGGCGGGATGACCTGTTCCGTCAGATCCGCGAGGAATTGAAGTGGCCGGTCGTCGGCCTCGACCTGGGAGGCATCCCCAAGCGCGAGCGCAAGCAGAGCGTGATCAAGTTCGACGCCATCCGAGCTGCCTTGACGGAAATGGGCTATGCGGCTCAGGGGATGGGTCCGGATGAACTGCGTCTGCCGACCGACCACCTGCTGGCAGTCGGCCAGCCCGCGGAAGGGGAGGCCGCGAAGCATCTGTCGTTCGTGGCGGCGAACGTCGTGCTGTTCGACTCGCCCGACCTGGGCACGCCGCTCCACGAGAAGGTTGTCACGGTGGGAGACCTCAAGATCGGCGTGACGTCGGTTCTCGACCCCGCCATGAAAAGCGAAATCGTCCCGGAGGGGGGCGCCGGCGAGAACTTCCGCATCGAACCGATGGAAGAGACCATCAAGGCCTCTCTTGCCCGGCTGAACGAGCAGAAGCCTGACATTCTGGTGCTTCTTTCGCACGCCAGCAATGCGACGTCAGAGAAGCTGGCCGCGGCCTTCCCCGACTTCGACCTCATCGTCAGCGCCGGCGGATATGAAGAACCGGAACAGGCGCCGATCCGGTCCGAGAAGCCGATGATCCTGAACGTCGGACACAAGGGAAAAGGGGTCGGCGTCCTCGGAATCTACCCGGACGACAAGAAGCAGCCTCTGAAGTTCGAGTTCGTTAACCTCGACAAGTGGCGGTTCAAGGAAACCGCCGCAATGCGCGAGCACATGCGGGCCTATCAGCAGCGGCTGAAGGACGAAAAGGTGGCCCAGCAGGACGGCGAGCTCTCGCATCCGAGCGGGAACAGGTTTGTCGGAGCGGCGAAGTGCGGGGAGTGCCACAAGAAGGCTTATGCGATCTGGTCGAAATCGCGGCACGCCCATGCGTTCGAGAGCCTGGAAACGGGTGGCAAGGAATACACCGAGGGGGACAAGAAAGGCACCCCCTTCGTCTCCCGCATCTATGACGCCGAGTGCCTGGCCTGTCATACGACCGGCTGGAATCCGCAGGAAATGCTGCGGTTCGAGGGGGGCTACCTTCCTCCCGAATGGGTTGATGGCACGGACGCCCAGAAGCACATGAAGGCCTTGCGCGGCAACCAGTGTGAAAACTGTCACGGGCCCGGCAGCCACCACGCCGAACTGGATGAGAAGTGGTCGCTCGACCCGAAATCGGTCTCCGAAGAAGACCTCACGGCTGCCCGCCGCGAGGTGAAACTGACGGTGGCCATCGCCAAGGACAAGGTCTGCTTCAAGTGCCACGACACCGATAACAGCCCCAAGTTCAAGACGGCCACCTTCGACCAGTATTGGGAGAAGGTGAAGCACCAGGGACGCGACTGACGAGCGGGTGCCTCGTTTTTTGCTCGACGCGGGGCTCGGAATTACCCCGGTACACATCAGTTGACGTTGATTTTCGACAGGGTGATAATTTCGACGTTCCCACTCTGTGTGATTTGCCCTCATTGACCCGCCACCTCGGGAGACTCTGATGAACTCGATCCGCCTTGCGCTCGCTGCTCTGGTCGTTGGCCTCGTCGCTTCGTCGGCCTCCGCCGGCGACGTGAAGATCAAGGGAGTCCATCTGTGCTGCGGGGCGTGCGTGAATGCTGCTCAGAAGGCACTGAAGGACATTGAAGGGGTCAGCGGCGTCGCCGTGGACCGCGATTCGAAGCTGGTGGCGTTCAAGTCCGCCGATGAGAAGTCGACGAAGGCGGCGATCGAAGCTCTGGCGAAGGAAGGGATGTTCGGAACCGCGACGGACGGCGACAAGGCCGTGGCGTTTCCGGAGTCGGGAGCGAAGAAGGGAGACACCGCCGACATCGTCACCCTCAGCTCGATTCATCTCTGCTGTGGCCAGTGCGTGACCGACGCCAAGACGGCCGCCACGACGATTGAAGGCGTGACGGGTGTGGATGTCGACCGGAACGGCGGTACGGTCAAGCTGACAGGGAAGAACATCGACGTGGTGGCTGCGGTGGCTGCCATGAACAAAGCCGGCTTCAACGCCGTCGTGAAGAAGAAGTGAACGGGCCACCTCGAAGACTTTTGAGAATCCATGCACCCCGCCGGCTCGAGAGAGCCGGCGGGGTGCTGTCGTTGATGGCGCCCCTCCTGAACTGAATCCCGCGCGTCGGCGGACTGCTGATGACATCGCGAGGATCGGGCGTGTTGACATTGCGTTCCGCCTGACGCGTAATGGCGAGCGTCCGGGGACGATGAGTCCCGGCTAAACGATTCTTCCTTCAAAGGAGTCTCCGATGCGCTTTCGTGTCTCCTGCCTGATTGTTGCGGCCTGGGTTGGCTTGGCGCCCTATGTCTCTTCTTCCCTCGCCGGCGACGGCGAGTGGATCACGTTGTTTGACGGCAAAACGCTGACCGGCTGGCACAAGAACCCGCAGAAGATCGGGCACGGGACCGGCGGCGAGTGGAAGGTCGAGGACGGGGCGATCGTCGGGCAGCAGGACCCTCCCGGCAGCGGAAACGGCGGTATTCTCCTCACCGACCGCAAGTTCGGCGACTTTGAGCTGCTCATCGACATGAAGCCCGACTGGGGCGTCGACAGCGGGTTGTTCCTCCGGGGGAACGACAAGGGGCAGTGCTTTCAGATGATGGTCGACTACCACGAGGCGGGGAATGTCGGGCACATCTACGGCGAGGGAACCGGCGGGTTCAACACGCGGCCGTTCGACGTCTTCGGCGTCTACAACGACAAGAAGGAGCTGACGGGCTTCACCACAAAGCCGTCCAAGGAAGTGCCCGAGAACGTCTTCACGTGCAGCGGCGCGGACTGGATCAAGGCGTGGAAGCGGGATGACTGGAACACGGCAAAGGTCCGGGTCGTCGGCAATACCCCGCACATGACGACGTGGATCAACGATGTAAAGATCAACGAATTTGACGGCAAGACCTACAGCGGCCCGCGGTACGACAAGGAGAAGGTCGCCGAGACGCTCGGAGTCGAGGGGAGCGTGGCCGTGCAGGTCCACGGCGGAACGGGAGCCTGGCCGAAGGGGGCCAAGTGCCGCTGGAAGAACATCAAGCTCCGCGAGTTGAAGTGAGACTTGATGACAAGCCGGAAAGGCACTTCAACGCAAAGACGCAAAGGGCCGCAAAGAATCGCAAAGGAAGACCAACGCCCGGATACTGGATTCCGCCTTTCGTCCTCACAGGCCTTTTTCGATTACGCGGTGCTCCCGATTGACTCGCAATGGCGGTTCCGTCTCCGTCAACGAGGAGCGAGCCCGCGTGGTTCTTCCTCTTTGCGTTCCTTGGCGGCCTTCGCGCCTTTGCGTTAAGACTCTTCCCGCTTTCTCGAAGAATCTTCCGAAAACCCGCAGCAATCCCGCGGTTGCCGTATTGACACTTTTCCCATTGAACATTTCAATTCTCACGAGAACGGATGCCGATGAGAAAAAGTTGCAGCGTCAAGAAGGCGATACGCAACCTCTCGTCGACGCCAGGGTCGCCTTGCGGCGGCTCGACCTCGGCCGGCAGGCACGCTGACCGGGGTCAACCTTCCAGTGCTGTGAAGGATCCTTTCGGATGAGCAGTTTCGACTGCGACCCGCGTGTTACTCTTTCAGAATCCGACGACGAACCTCCTGGAGCGAACTCGACCTCACCAAGCCCGTCCCCGACTGCCGTCCACCTCACAGCAACTGCCTCGTCCCGTCTCAAGTCATCCCGCCGCTCGGAAAGGACTCCCGCTCGGCAAACCTCTTCGCAGCACCCGCTGTCAGAGCATCCCCCGGCCAAAGAGCCTCCGTCGACCGGCAAACGCTTCACACTCACGATTGTCGAAGCCCCCTCAGAAAGCCCGACTGATTCGACTCACTCCTGCTGCTCTGACTCACCTGCCGACGCCCTGACTCTCCCGTCTCATTCGCTGGCGCCGATCGCTTCGTCCCCACTGGCTACTGCCGTTCTGGCTTCCGCCAATCTTCAGGACGCACCCTCTCTTACCGGCGCTGACGCATCCTTCTCCTCACCCACACGGCCTGACCTCTTCGGGGTCTCCCGAGACGACCACCGCAGTCCGCTGCGCGAAAGTCGCCCCGAACATGGCCGCCCCGAACGTGGTGCAGCGCGGTCGCGGAAGGGAATGCTCCCCGTCGCCAAGACGAACCCGTCGCTGCCCGCCGCTGAGGGGACCTCCCCAGGCGCCGCCGCTCGCGACGAGGCCTCTCGCGAAGTGACCGTCCGCCCTGTCGCCCGTCTGGTGCGCGACGGCATCCCGGCTGTCCGCCGGGCCCGCAGCACGCCCGAGACCCGCGCCTTCCGCCGCGCCTTTTTCAAGGACGCGACCGACAAGGAGTGGAACGACTGGCGCTGGCAGACGCGTCACCGCATCAAGAACCTCGCCCAGCTCGAAAAGATGCTGGTGCTGACCGAGGACGAGCGCGAAGCCCTCATCCAGGGGGCATCGATGCTGCCGGTCGGCATCACGCCCTACTACATGAGTCTGCTGGCTCGCGAGGACGCCAACCAGCCCCTCCGCCGGACGGTCATCCCGGTCAAGAACGAGTTCACTCGCACCATTGGCGAAGCGGACGACCCGCTCGGTGAAGACGGGCACAGCCCGGTCCCGGGCCTTGTCCACCGCTACCCGGACCGCGTGCTGCTGCTCGCGCTCGATTTCTGCTCGACCTACTGCCGCTACTGCACGCGGTCGCGGGTCGTCGGACACGGGGAGATCAACCCGAAGGAAGAGCGTCTTCAGAAGATCTTCGAGTACCTTCGCAATACCCCGCAGGTGCGGGACGTGCTGATCTCCGGCGGCGACCCGCTGGCGATCGCCGAGGACAAGCTCGACTACATTCTGAAGAACCTGCGGGCCATCCCGCACATCGAGTTCGTCCGCATCGGGACGAAGATGCCGGCCGTGCTGCCGCAGCGGATCACCCCGCAGCTGACGCGCGTCCTGCGGAAGTATCACCCGCTGTGGATGAGCGTCCATTTCCTGCACCCGGATGAGTGCACGCCCGAGTCGAATCAGGCGTGCAGCCGGCTGGCCGACGCGGGGATCCCGCTCGGTGCCCAGACGGTGCTGCTGAAGGGCGTGAACGACGACGTCGCCGTGATGAAGGAGCTGATGCACAAGCTGCTGCTGCAGCGGGTGCGTCCGTACTACCTTTACCAGTGCGACCCGATCAGCGGCTCGAGCCACTTCCGCACATCCGTGGCGAAGGGGCTCGAGATCATCGAAGGACTGCGGGGCCACACGACCGGCTACGCGGTGCCGACATACGTCATCGACGCTCCGGGCGGCGGCGGGAAGATCCCGCTGCAACCGAACTACCTCGTCGGCCGCGACGGGAACGATGTGGTGCTGCGGAACTTCGAGGGCAAGGAGTACCGATATCCGGATCCCGTGGGCGTGGACAACCTCGCGCCGGCAGGGTCGCTGAATCCGCCGCTGCTCTGAGGGAACGTCCCACTCTCAATTGCCAGAGTCACAACCCCGTCCCGGCAGTCATGCCAGGACGGGGTTTCTTTTTGAGTGAAACGTCGCGCAACCAACTCGGAATGGTTGCAGAGAGCGAATTCGCCATCATGCAAGAATGACGGGACTGCATTCCGCATTCTCGTTCGTATGCATCCCGGTCAGGTCACCGGGTGTCCGCCCCTGAGACGAACGCGGATCGTGTTGGAATCGAAGGGAAAAACATCACGTCGAAGGACGACGTTCCAGCGGTATTTGCGGCCATCGACTGACATGAGGACTTCCGCATTTCCCGCTTCGATATACTTGGGCTCACTCAGAACAATCCGGTTCGAGCCAACATGAGAGAGCGGAAATGTGCCGTTCTTCGCGACAAGCGTCAAGGTGACAGATGCGGAATGAGCAGAATCTGGAACCGGTGCTTCAAACATGAAAAGAGATCCCCGGGAATCAATCCAGCGGTATGCGGAAAAATACAGGCGACAGGTTCTCGTTGACAAGTTCGGAGTCGGGGCTCAGGGCCGCGTCGTTGGCAATGATGTCGGAAATGCCGTGAAAGCCTTCGAGCGACAGCCCCACTATGAGACCGAACGAGAGGCTTATCGCCGTATCCGCAAAGCACGATTACAAAAAGCAGGCCCTTTCAATATTCCTGAACTGGTGCGATTCGACGACGACCTCTGGATCATCGAGATGACGGTCGTCAACCCGCCGTTCATGCTCGACTTCGCGGGCGCCTACATCGACCGACGTCACCCATTCGACGACGAAACGATGGAAGCCATGCACGAGGCGGGTGAAGAAGTCTACGGCAAAGAGCGTTGGGAAATCGTCCAGGAAGCGCTGTCCACTCTCTTTGGCAAGACCGGCATCAGGCTTATCGACGTTCACCCCGGCAACGTTCGATTTGAGAATGACTACTCGTGAGGAAACCCCTTTCGAGACGCGACTCTCCGCTGCCCCGCGACCCACGGACGATGCTGGTGGTCCGTTTTTGTTGGGTGGACTGCCCACCACGAAACAGCGATCGCCGAGGAGTGCTGGTGGGCAGTGCCCACCCTACGGGAAGATCACGAACCGAGCGCCGCCCGCGTCCGCTGGACGAGCTTGTTGTCCTTCTCTTCGGAACTCCGCAGGTTGAACAGGTTCGACGCGAGGTAGAAGTTTCTCCACTCGGGGGAGATGCTCTCATAGTCCTCCAGCACCGCCGAGCTGAACTTGTAGTCGTGGGCGTCGTCACCCTTCAGGAAGGCCATCACACGGGCGGCGTCGATGACCGATTTCGCCGACTCGCCGCTCTGCAGGTAGGCCAGCGTCTTTCCCGCCGCCGCCTCGGGGTTTGATTTGAGCTGGCGGAAGATCTCTTCAACCGGCTTTGACCCGTCCTCGACAGTCACCGGCTTCAGGGTCGCCACGGTGCGGTCGGCCAGCTTGCCGCGTCCTTCCATCGTCTTGCGGAACATCGGAATGAAGGCCGCATTCTGTAGGAGCAGCATCCGACGCGTCTCGTCGTTGGCGCTCGCCTCGTAGGCATAGTGCACGGCGTTCGTCGTCGTCACGACGTGGATGCCGACGATCGCCGGTTGCCGCATGAGCAACTCGCCCGACTCGACGAACAACGCGTCCCAGATCGACTGCGGGGAGACGCCGCGGTTGAGCATCTCCACCACCGCATCGCACGCTTCGTCGCTCGTGCCGGTGCGGAGCGTCGCCAGGAACGATTCGGTCGCCGAGCGGTCGACCTTTCCGTCCCGCCATTCGGGGCGGATCTTCTTCGCCAACTCGACATTCCGGCGATACGGTCGGTCGGTCTCGTCGTCGCGCTTCGCGGGGTTGTCTCCTTCGTGCATGAGGATCGCATAGGCCAGCGAGCGGAGCACCGGCTCGGCGTGCTGCCAGCCGATGCACTGGAGCGTCCGCAGACTGTTGGCGACGTAGATCGCCTTGTGGCCGATCGACCGCAGATCCCGCACGCCGTAGCGGAACAGCATCTCGTAGATTTCGTTCATCCCCGCGGTGCGGGCGAGCGACGCCACCGCCGCATCGGCGGCCGGCTCGTCCCAATTGTCCATGGCCGTACGGAAGGCTTCGGCCGCCTTGTGGGCCGGCGGGACGGACGACTCCTTCACCGGGGCCATCGTCCAGTTGCGTTCTCGGGTGTCTCTCGCCTGGGCTTCTTTGAAGTAGTCGAGCGCCCAGAAGATCGGCAGCCAGCGATGCTCGGGCGGAGACGAGAGGCTTGCGAGATGGGCCGAGTTGACCACCAGCACCGCATGAAACTTGAACCCGACCTGCGGGCGCGGCTCGATGTTCTTCACGCCCGCCAGCAGCAACCCGGCGAGGACTTCCCGGTAGCTGAGCCCATTCTTGATCCGCGAGCCGACTTCTTCAAGCAACGATTCGCGCGGTGTCTCTTCCAGCAGCTTGACGACCGGCTCGATTCCCTGGTCGACCCGCACCACCCGCGGGTCGAGCTTCGTCTCTTCGGCATGCACTGCGGGAAACCCCCGCAGGAAGGCGAGATCGCCAAGCGTGAGTGCGGCTCCGGCGGCGGCCCCGGATTTCAGGATCTTTCGACGCGACATCGGATTCGACATGAGCGACCTCCGTTGCACACGCATTGCCAGGCCATGCGGTCAGTCCGGTGCCCGACCAGGAAGTGTCCGGGAGCGCACGCACGCTGGTTGAGCCGACAATGGCATCCTACGCCCGCCGCGTCCTACGGCGTAGCCGGAAAACCTGAAAACCGCGACGGCGCGGTCCGTCAGGCGATTCGTTCCGTCGGCCCTGTCTCGCGGCGAACGGCGTTGCACCGCCAGTGAACATTGCATCGGAATCTTTCACGCCTGCCGCGACGCGTTATTATGAAAGAACCTTCGAAGAATCCCCCCGACCCGATCGAGCCCTCTGATGCCTCATTTTGAAGTCGCCGGATCGCGTCGCGATTTTCTGTCTCGTGCGGGAGGTGGATTCGGAGCGTTGGCTCTGCAGGCCCTGCTGGCCGAGAGCCCCCTCCACGCCGACGACAAGCCGCCGGCGGCGCGGGTCGACGTCATGGCCCCGCACCGCGGCCACCATTTCGGCCGGGCGAAGCGGGTCATCTTCCTGTTCATGGACGGCGGCCCCAGCCACCTCGACACGTTCGATCCCAAGCCGGCCGTCAATGAGTACGCGGGAAAGCCGCTGCCGCCGACGATCGAACGCAAGATCACTCCGATGGGGGTTTCCGAGAACCCGCTCCTCGCCAGCCAGCGGAAGTGGACCCGCTACGGCGAAAGCGGGCTTCCCGTCTCCGACTGGTATCCGCACGTCGGCCGGCATGCGGACGACCTCTGTGTCATTCGTTCCTGCCATGCGGACGGGCTCAACCATGTCGGCTCGGTTTCGCAGATGAACACCGGCAGCATCCTCGGGGGGCGGCCGAGCCTCGGAGCGTGGGTGTGGTACGGCCTGGGAACCGAGAACCGCAATCTGCCGGGATTCGTGGTACTGCTGGATAACGAGAAGGAGCCGCCGGGCGGCAATCGGGTCTGGGGGACCGGCTTCATGGCGGCGACCTACCAGGGAACCCGCTTCTTGAACGGAAAGACGCCGATCCTCCACCTCGCCCCCTCGGAAGCGATGAGCGCGGCCCGCGAACACAGCCAGCGGGAGTTCCTGGCGGGGCTCAATCGCAGGCATCTCGGACAACGTCCCGGTGATACCGAGCTCGAAGCGCGGATTGCCGCCTACGAACTCGCATTCCGAATGCAGGCCCACGCTCCCGAAGCCGTCGACATTGCGTCGGAGTCGAAGGAGACTCAGGAGCTTTACGGGCTGACCGACAAGGCGACCGAGGCTTTCGGCCGAAACTGCCTCCTGGCGCGGAGGTTGATCGAGCGCGGAGTGCGGTTCGTGCAACTCTACTCCGGCTCCGGAAGCCGGTGGGACGCCCATTCGAAGATCGAGTCGAACCACACCGGATTGTGCAAATCGACCGACAAGCCGATCGCGGGGCTGCTGACCGATCTCAAGCGGCGCGGCATGCTGGACGAGACGCTGGTGATCTGGGGGGGCGAGTTCGGCCGCACACCCATGTCCGAGACGGGGGACGGTCGCGATCATCACCCCTACGGGTTCAGCATGTGGATGGCGGGGGGCGGTGTGAAGGGAGGGCACATCGTCGGCGCGACCGACGATTTCGGGATGCATGCGATCGAGAACCGCGTGCACGTGCATGACCTGCATGCGACGATTCTGCACCTGCTGGGGCTCGACCATACTCGGGTGATCTGGCGACACCAGGGGCGTCCCGAGCGTCCAACAGTGAATGAAGGGTACGTCGTCGACTCGGTGCTGGCTTGATGGCCGCCTGATCGTCCATCGCAAGACGCCTGCGGGAGCCGATTCCAATGAAGACATTCTCAGGGGTTTTGCTGCTCGCGGTTGTGGTGTTGCATGCGGAGCGTGTCGGCGCGGCGGTGATCTCGGTGGAAGAGTTCAACGCGCAATCAGAGAATTGGAACTCGTACGCGCAGGGCCAGCTGCTTTTTACCATCGAGGGTCGATACTCCTCCGTTTCCCGCAATAACCTCCGCCTGAAGAACTGCACCCTCGCGTTCCGGCCGGAAAAGGGAAAGGAAATTCCCAAGCCGCAGGGCGACAGTACGCGAATCGAGGTGTCAGGCAAGCTCGCGCTGGACGGTGGCAAGCCAGTCTTCATTGTCGAACGGCTTCGGGATCTGCCGTCTGATCTGGAAGATGTCCGCAAACGAGCCGGCAGCCTTCAGCGGGACAAGGCCGAAGACTGGTACGCCCTCGGCGCCTGGGCCCGCGGCCGCGGAGCGTTCTACAAGGATGCGGACCTGGAGAAGGAAGCCGACGGTTTCCTTCTGAAGGGCATCGAAGCAGAACGCCGGGCGATTCCCGAGGACAAGCCGGAACAGTACTTCTCACTGGCCTCGAAGGTGGTCCAACTGAAACTGTCCGACCGCCTGCGTGAAGAACTTGTCCACCAAGGGCACCGCCAGATCTGGGACGCCGAGCGGAAGGCCAAGCCCGACCGGTTGCGGGAGATTGCGGAGCAGATGGCTCGCGACCTCGCAGGGGCCGAGGTGGCGCTCGAAACTCCGGCCCCGCGGCTGGAAGAGCGATATGCCAAGGCGCCGCTCACCGTTTACGAGGGGGCAAGCGGCGAGGAGCGACGGAAGATTCACCGTCTGCTCTACAGCGCAGCGGTCATCGCCCGCATCGAAGCGGGAGCCAGCACCGACGGCTCCAACGGCCTGGCCATCGCCGAGACAATCGATCGGGAGGTTCCCGAAAAGCATGCGCTGGCGGAGACGTATCGCGAGAAGGAATTGACCTTCCGGCTCGGCAAGATTGGAACGGCGACGCGCGGCGAAGTGCTCGCCCTGGCCGATCTCTACCGCGGCCGCAACGAGGCGGACCTCGCCCGCAAGGCCATCCGGACCTGGCTGTCGAAGCGCGAGGAACTGGCCCGCAAGGATGGTCCCGATGCCCTCAAGCTGCTGGCCGAAGAGCATCTCTCGCTGCTCGAAGACCGGAAGAAGTCCGTCGAGCTGTTGCTGGAAGCCTGGAAGCTGAGTCCCGACTCGGAAGAGATCACGCAGCGACTCGAGAAGCTCGGCTATCGCCAGAAGGACGGCAAGTGGATGACGCTCGCCGAGTTCAATGCGATCCCCGTCGACCCAATCCAGAAGGCCATGAGCCTCGGCAGTGTGGTCGTGGGCATGACCAGCACTCAGGTGCGGAAGTCGCTGGGAGCGCCGAACTCGATCACCCGGGTTGTTTCGGCCGATGACACCGCCGAAATCTGGACGTATGGGGCCCGCAACACAACCCGTCTCAGCGTCCACATCCTCCGCCGCCACCGCTCAAACGCCGAAGGCAAGGTGATCGAGATCCAGAAGGGGCTGTGACCCGCAATGCGTGCGTCAGATGAGTTGGTAGATCCCGATGAATGAAGCGACCAGTTGCGATCGCTTCCCGTTGGTTCCGGCCCCCGTCGGGGCGAGAGCACGGCATTGTCATCGCGAGTGCCAACCCGATCCGGTGCTCAGTCATGGCGCTTTGCAATCCGCGCTTAGTGGTCCATTTCAGAAGTTTCTGAAGGGTCATGAAGGGTGGCTGGGGTCGACCGAAGGGAGCCCCCAGCTTTCGACGCGGAGTTCGCTGGGGGCTCGCAAAGCCTCGACCCCAGCCACCCC
>JADZEF010000404.1 GCA_020850695.1 Planctomycetaceae bacterium
CCCAACGCCGACGGCGAGCGGCCCTGAACCGCTCCATCAGGGGTTCGGCCTGGCCGGGAGTGCATCCAAGGAGAAGCCCCTTGGAATGCAGGTCGTCGATGGTCGTCCGCAGTTCGACGGGGGTCGGACGTTCGGAGCGGAACTCCCGCTGAAAGCCCTCCTGCACGTCCTCGAGGCTGCGGCGTCCGTCGAGCAGTTGCAGGAGATGGTGCTGACGGTCGGAGAGCTCGTAGTACTGCAACGACACCGGATCTTTGACGACCCATGTCGCGCCCGCATTGCCATCCAGCCGGACCGTCACCAGATCCCGCCGTGCGGCGAGCGGAACCGGGCGATGCGCGGAGGCGAGAGCAGACATCGGTGAAGCAGGTAGAAGGAGGGAAGATTTGCCCGCGAATGGCGCGAATAAACGCGAATGAAGAAGGGATAAGACTCAGGCTGGGAATCGAAAGAGGATCGATCAGCAGAGTTTCGAGTGATGGTTCTTCCAGAATTGTCTTTGCTTTGATTCGCGTTGATTCGCGCCATTCGCGGGTAGAACGCCTTTTGCTTCGAAACTTCCGTCAGTCGCGGATCAGTCGCGCGGGGATGATGCTGACGCGGGGACCACATCTCCCTCAGAAGCTTCCGCCGCCGCACCCTGGGAGGTTCGATCGGTCGCGCGGCGTCGCGACGAGCCGAGCTGAGAGACGAAGTCTTCGTCGACCTTCGATGGATCGATCCGTAACGTGACCATCATGCCGTCGCGGAGCTGCCCTTTGCGGTTGGCCACTTCGGCCCAGAACTTCACCTTCTGAGTCAGGGGTTCGAGCTTCACATCCAGGAAGGAAATCCGACCGACGAACGAACCGAGTGCGGGAGCGTTGCCACGCTCGCCTGCTTCGACCTGCACGTCGACCGGGTTGCCGCACCGCACCGCCGCGAGCTCATCGAGCGACAAGTATCCTTCGGCCCGGAGCCGGCGCGTCGTCGCGAGCCGCAGGATCGGCTCTCCTTCGCGGACCACCTCACCGGGCTTGCGGAAAACTTCCAGCACCGTTCCCGACAGCGGGGATTCGATCCGGAAGGCTTTCAGGACTTCGCGCTGCTCGTCGCGTTTCAATCCTGCGACCTGGAAATGATGCTCGGCCTGTTCGAGCTGGAGCAGCGACTTCTCGGCGGCGAGCCGCAATTCGCGAAGCTCCAGGTCGGACACCGCGCCGGGAGCCGCCTTGTTGGCGTCGACCGCGCGCACGTATTTCATCTGGGCCAGCTCGGTCGCCTTCCGCGAAAACCGCACTTCGACGTCGTTGGCCGCCTCTCGCTCGGCCACCGCCAGAGCCGCCCGGGCAATGTGGTCCTTAAGCCGCACGATCACCTGCCCGGTTTCGACCGCCGCGCCTTCGGTGACGGTCTCTTCGAGGATTCCGCTGCGCTCGCTGGCGAGCGGGATGTCATCAAGGAGCTTCACCCGGCACTGCGAGACGCTGATCGGTCGCGCGAGAGTGGTGCGGGGCTCGCCGGCGAACGCCGGTGCGACAACGCAGAGGCTGATCAGGAGCGTCAGTCTGCCAAGATTCTTAAGCAACAGACCGCGCACTGCGCAGCCCGGCGACACGCCGATTGCCATGATCCGCGTCCTCCCTGACGCCTGCCAGTCCAGAGAATGGCGGAATGTATCTCACCGCTTCCTGTAGAGGAACGGGAGTTCTGGCAGATTGGGCGATCTGCGTTCGTCAGAGAACGCGCCGCGTCACCCTTTGTCGAGCGTCGTCCGGCCCAGGGCCACGTCGAATTCGCTGACGGCCGGGACGAGCATGGCCGCGGTCGCGAAGCCATAGGCGGCCGACATGACCACGCACACGCCCAGCGTTCCTTCGCGGAGGACTTCGGTGATTGTCCAGAAGGTGAGGACCGGCAGGACGAGGGCGGCGGTCCGCAGGGCGGACGATGGATTGCGGTGCGAGAGGGACGCGTACAGGGCGAGGCTTCCCATTCCGATAAAGACCAGGAAGCTCTGGAACTGGAGGAAGAATGACGAGCGGGCTTCGACCAGCAGCATCATGAAGATGAAAATACCGACGAACAGGAAGAACATCGTGCCGAGACTGTTGGCGATGGCGGCCCGCGAGACTTCATAACTGAGACCCGAGTGCAGGCCCAGCATGGCGGCGAAGGACACGAGGACGGCGTATCCGACGAAGAGATAGACGAAGTTCTCGGCCGTCAGACGCCCGGCGAACACCTGCCAGGCCGCCAGCAGCAGCGGAATGGCGATCAGCTCTTTGGTGTTGTAGAGGATGCCGCCGAGCTTGCCGAAGATGAACTCCTTGGCGGAGACGTCGGTCATCAGGAGAAGATCGAGCGTCTGCTGGTCGCGCTCGGACGTGAGGGCCGTCACCGCCTGGGCGTTGACGAGCATCAGCGTGATCATGCTGAGTCCGACGAAGGCGAAGCCCGCGGGAGAGATCATTCCCAGGACTTTTTCGCCGGCCCCGCCCGTCTTCCACAGCGACGCCACGGCGAAGCCCGCCAGCACGAAGTAGGCGAGCTTCACGATGAAGACCTTGCGTCCGTAAGCCCAGGTGCAGATTTCCCGCCAGATGACAGGGTTGTCCCAGATGGGGCGGTGACGGGCGCGGCGCTCGCCGGCGGCGTCTTCGTCGAACTTGGCCGCTTCGAAGACAAGCTGAGAGGGGTTCCACGCCCGCAACCGCGCGATGGCGATGAGGTTGAGCAGGAACCCAAGCCCCGTCAGTGCGAGGAGCGGTTCCCATGCGGAGACGTGCGCCGGGCCGAGGCCCGACGAGTCGCGGAGCGGGTCGAGGACGGAGATCATCGCCCGATAGGGATTGAAGGCCGCCGCCCAGCGCCCCACAGAACTGTCAATCCCGACGCTGGCGGCGATGGCTTCGGTCGCGCCCAGAAACAGGAGCAATCCCAGCACGCTGAACGCGACGGTCTGGAACGTTTTTTCCCGCCAGAAGCCCATCAAGGCGCCCCAGCTTCCCGCGGCGACGCCCGTGGCCAGGCAGATGGCTTGTGCCCAGATGATCTGCTCGAGCGTGACGCCCCCCAGCAGATGGACGAAGGCGAAGACCGGCACCGACGCCCCGATGAGCACTCCGACCGAGAGCAGGCTGGCGAGCAGCTTACCGATGACCATCTCGTGATTGCGGAGATCGGTCATCAGGAGCAGGATGAGCGTGCGGCGATCCTTCTCCTGGGCGACCGTTCCCGCGGCGAACAGCATGGCGAAGAAGAGGACCAGCGACAGCTGGATCAGCGAAAAGACCTGGAAGACGAGCGAGCCGAACCGCGCGAGGTCGCCCACGCTGCGCGTCTGCTGCCAGCCGAAGGTCGCCTGCCCGGCCGTGTACATCAGCACGAACAGTGCCGCGACATATCCGGCCCGCATGAGGTAGTGCGAGACACGTCGTGGAGCGGTGAGCACTTCGCGGGAAAACAGCGGTCCGGCCAGCATGCGATGTCAGTTCCAGGATGTTGGTCGTCTTTCGCTCCGCGGACGTGAAAGAATCGAATTCCGAAATTCAAATGTCTAAGGAAATGTCAAAAGGTCAAACTCAAAAGCGATCGATTCGCACACCCTTTTGGCATTTGGAGATTTCGGCTTTCCCTGGACATTGGAGTTTCGGCCTTCGGACTTCTTCTCGACTTCACAGCGAAGGAAGAGCATGAAGAGCTTAGTCGAACGTCGGTACGAAAGACGGTGAGAGATCGTTGGACTTTTCGTTCGTCCGCTCATCACGCGGAGCGTAACGGCTACTTTGCGGGCTTCAGGTAGTCGTCGTTCAGTTTGTCGCACGCCCAGAGCGTCCCTCGCGTCACCATGTCGAGGAACTCCTTGCTCTGCACGGTTTCGTTGTGGTGACCGAGCGTTGTGCCGAAGACTCGCGTCTTCTTTTCGCCGTAGAGGTTCGTCCAGACACAGACGTCGTCCTCTTTTTCCCTGTTCTTCCCAATGGCCAGCGGGTGGGCGGTGGGCCAGACCTTTTCGATCCAGTAAAGCTCTCCCGCCGGGTTGGCCCATGACTTGCCGAAGCCCATCATGATGGGGTGCTTTTCGTCCTGGTTGACGACCTCGTGCGGGTAGTGGGCCCCGTGCCGACGCGAGGTGACGCCGCAGAACTTGAACCATTCGTCGGTTCCGTCGCGGTAGCAGTGCATGGCACAGTGAATGACGACCGCCGGCAGGCCCGCCTTGTGCGGCTTGAGGACGCGTTGCGTCCATTCCTTGTCGGGGATGTCGCTGAAGCATTCGTCGTGGAGGATGACGTCGAAGCCGTCGGCCCAGTCGTCCTTCTCGTAGAGCGGGATCTTCGTGTTGGTGGTGCGGCCCCCCTGCTCGACGGTGATCACATCGATATGGGCGCGAGCCATGAGACCCTTGGCAATCAGCTCCTTCTGAGCGGTGTAGTCGTGGCAGCAGCCGCCCGTGACCAGCAGGGCCTTGATGGGCTTGAGCGGCTTCTTCGCAGCCGGTTTGTTCTCCGCAGACGCCTGAGACATCGCGAAGACCGAGACGACGGCGAGAACGAGCGTCGCGCGGGCGAAGCGAATAAGACGCGAGGGCGAGTCAGGCAGGCGGCAGGTCATGGGATCGAATCTCCCGCGAGACGATGGAGCGTGGAGCAAGGTGCGTTAAGGGAACAACGTCGCCGTGCGGAGGTCGAGAACTTCCGCACGGCGCGGGATCGGATCACAGGGCGGTCACGGTGATCGTGTGCTTCACCGGAACCAGCAGCTTGCGGGCGTCCGCGTCGAGGGACTTCTGCTTCTTCAGCAGTTTCGAGGAGACGACCTTGAGAGCACCGGTGAACTCGGCGTCCTCCTTCAGGTCCTGCGGGAATCCGCGGAAACCGGTGATCACCTGCTTGATCATGTAGGTCTCGAACGCCTGTTTGGCACCGAGGGCGCCGACGAATTTGGCGAAGTCGGCGTCGAAGGGAGTCTGCGTGAACTCAGCCGCGAGGTTGATGCCGCCGGCCAGTTGCTCCCGCGAGAACTCCTTCGTCTGGCTCCCCCACTGCACCTTCGCCTTGGCGGCCTCGAGGTTGGCGACCTTGAGCGTGAAGCGGTTCAGCGTTTCGTTGAAGGGCAGGAACGGGGTGATGCTTCGTGTTCCAGACGATGACTTGGCGTCGCCGTCGAAGCAGAAGGGCCAGCGAGTGCTCGCCAGTTCGGCCGTTCCCGCGGCGGACTTCAGCACTTTGTGTCCTTCGGTCGCTTTGGCCTCTCCCTTCATGTCGACGGTGATCTCGCCGATCTTGCCGTCCACGCCGAGCCCCTTGAGGAAGGCGTAGGCCATGATGAGCTGGCCGTTGGGACCGGGGTGGAAGCCGTCCGCTCCGCACACGTCGTACTTCGGTCCCAATTCGTCCTGCGCCTTCTTCATGGCCACGTACATCGCGTCGTGGACGTTGGCAAAGCGCTGTCCGAGCTCGGTGGCCAGCTTGCGGTCGATATCCCGCAGGTGGGCGAGGTTGTCGTTGTAGGCGACGTGCGCCGCCTCGTTGCCGAACTTCTGCCCGGGACGGAAGAAGTTCTGATCAACCGCGCCGGGCGAGCCGACGACGATCGTCTTCACTCCGAGGCCGTCGAGCTTCTTCAGCACCGACCGCATGTTCGTCTCGTAGGTCTTGCCGATCGACTCGTCCCAGGGACGATAGCCGCCGTCGTTCATGCCGTAGCACAGCGTGACGACCGTCGGCTTGAAGATCCCGAGATCGTTCTCGACGCGGGCCGCGAAACCATCGGCCCTCTCGCCGCTCCAGCCGAATTGGAAGACTTCCAGGTCCTTCAATCCGGAACAGGCGAGGAGGTAGGCCTCGACGTACTTGCTGTAGAGTTTCTGCTCGGTGATCGAGTCGCCGACGATGGCGACGCGGGCGCCGGACGAAACGGCCGGCGAATCGGCGTGGGCCGTGACGGCGGAAAAGACAAAGAGTGCCGACGCAAAGAATCCCAATCCCGAGCGACGCATGCCTGAGGACTCCCGATGTTGAAGGGACGTGCCTGCCGGCAATGCGTGTGGTGGAAATCGACCCGCACAAGCCCTGACGGCGAGGTTTCCGGCCGATCATATCGCCCAGGCTGGCCGTCCCGCCACGAAGCGACATGTGCGAATCACGCGGCAGTCAGTGCATCACTTTCTGGGAATCCTCAAAGATTCACGATGCGGGCTCACGCCGGCGCGGGATCATTTGCCGCAGCACCGGCGCGGTTCGCGTTATTTGCCGAACCGCGGAATCGCCATCACCATCGGTTGCGGGTCGAAGATCCAGAGGCGATCGGGCTGCCACGTCGGATCGGTCTCTGATCCCCTCGGCGGAACGGCGGGGATCATGAGCTTCTCTGCCGTCAGCACTTTCTGCTTCGAGCCCTGGTTGAACTGTTCCTTCGCCCGAAACTGCTCGAACAGCCGCCGGATCTCCGGGTCATCGGGCGAATCAAAGCCGCCAATCGTCACCAGCGAGCGGTTCCGATCGTGGAACACGTACGCCTCGAACTTCTTGAAGGTCGGCTCGGCCCGTGGATGGCTGTTGGGAACGGCATACTTGCCGTTGCGCAGGGCGTGGCACAGCTCGAAGGCGTTTCGCCCCGCATCGTCGAGAGCGCTCGTCACTTTGAAATCGATTGCGGCCTTCTC
Organism: Planctomycetaceae bacterium; assembly: GCA_020850695.1. Classification (GTDB taxonomy): domain Bacteria; phylum Planctomycetota; class Planctomycetia; order Planctomycetales; family Planctomycetaceae; genus JADZEF01. The sequence continues at coordinate 6,650 of JADZEF010000404.1, forward strand.
TTCCGCCTTGCGGCCGAGGCGAGTTTGAGCCTGCCCGTAGAAGGAGGCGACGACCAGCGTGTACTTCTTCGGGTTGTGGGCGAGCGAGTGCTCGGACTCGGAATTGAGCTTCACCAGCAGCGGGTCGACCTCACGTTCGGAGACCTCCTGCGGCGAAAGCAGCGGGTTGATTGACAGGAAGGCTCCGGCCAGCGGCGTCGGGCGACCGGGAGTCTTGCGAAAGACGGCCCCGCTGACCAACTGCGTCGTGTAGCCGCTATGTCCCTTTTCCTTCGTCAGGAACTCGGGCTGGAAAACGTCCCGGCCCGGCTTCATCTTCGTCCCCTTGATGAACTCCAGGGTTTTGGCCGCGACGGGGTCTTCGGAATGCTTGTAGTTGCCGGCGAGGACACACAGGCTTCCGCGCTGAGCGACATAAGACTGGCTGCGGGACCGGCCCAGGCGGTCGGTCGTCTGGAGTTCATCAACGACGTCTTCCTGCGAGAATGTGTACGCGGGGATCCCCTTCAGCCGCAGTTCGTACACAAGTTGATCCGCCGCCTCGGCCGCCGACATTCCCTCGGTCTTGTATTCTGGCGGCGTCTCACGCAACGTGGCCACCATGATCATCCAGGGGCCGTGCTGCTTGGTCAGCTTGTATTGTTTCCCCTTCACCGCGTCGATTTGCGATGTGCGGCCCGAATCCTTGCCCGCGGGGGGGAACGCGCTGCAGGTCTGCGACGAAGCGACGACGCAGGCCGTGAGGCCGATGCAGATTGCAATTCGAACGTAAGCTCGCACGACAGACTCCCTTCTGCTGCGAAAACCGGGGGCGGACAGGACCGCAGTGTGCGGGCCGGCCAGCGGGCGGGTTTCTAACAGAAGGGAAAAAACCTGTCCAGACGCGGAAAATGGCTCAACTTGTTCGCCTGCAGAATCCCCTCTCGAGGCTGCTGGAATGCGGCTCCCGCCGTCGCCGCTTCTGATGAGTGGGCCGCGTGTTCGGTCCGCTCGGAGGTCGGAATGTGATTCCGTACTCGCTTAGTGGTCCATTTCAGAAGTTTCTGAAGGGTCATGAAGGGTGGCTGGGGTCGACCGAAGGGAGCCCCCAGCTTTCGACGCGGAGTTCGCTGGGGGCTCGCAAAGCCTCGACCCCAGCCACCCC
>JADZEF010000405.1 GCA_020850695.1 Planctomycetaceae bacterium
ATTTCGCCAAACACTCAGCGAAGAACGACGTTCAGAACAGCCTGACCTTGATGCCTGTCCCAGCCTTGTACACCTGCTGGTTTTGACGCGCCCATTCGTGGCTGGTTTTCACGCGCCCAATGACAGATTGTCATATCTCTCCGATATCCGCCTTTCGATGACCGGAGTCACCGATCGCGCGGTTGGATATCTCCGGAAAATCGGTGGAACTCACATCGACCTCAGCGTCACGTCGGTCGGCAACGCCGGAGTTCAGGAACTGCTCAACCAGAAATACCTGCGGGAGCTTCTGCTCGGAGGGACGCACATCACCGACGAAGCGTGTCTGACTCTTGCGCAACTTCCGAATCTGCGAGTCCTCAAGTTGCAGCAGACCGCCGTGGGGGATGCCGGTTTAAACCACCTCGCCGCATTGAAAGCCCTTTCTCGTCTCGAAGTGGGACCAAATTGCACTGTCGCGGGATTGCGCCCCCTCAAAGCGATCGAATCACTGCAGTGGCTCCATCTGCACCAGGTGCCGATCCGTCCGGAGGACGTCAAGACGCTGGCCGAGTTCACACAACTACGCGTGCTCTACCTGGACTGCAGCGTTTCAGACGACATCGCGACGGAAATCGAGAAAGCGCTTTCGAATGCAAAGGTAATCCACCCTGGTTTACCTGCGGACAAGGCCCAGAGCGATGCCTTGCGATGGGCGATCGATGCCAAGAGCACCGTCCTGGGGGAGGACTCGAAGAAGTTGGCGAGCGTGCCTCCGTCGGTATTCCACGCCCATACGCTGATTGCGGAAAATTTGACTGGAGCTGATGCCGCTGCCCTAAGGGGATTTCGCGGTCTGCAATCGCTTATCTGGCATGCGAGTCAGGGTGCCGATGCCGTGGCCGATTCGGTTGTCTCGCTTTCCAGCCTGAAGCTCCTGGCGTTGCCGCGGTCCGACCTGTCCGATATCGGATTGGAGCACCCCTCGCTCAGCGTTACCCACTCCTGCTTCTCGAAATTCCAGAGCTGATTGGACGATCCATTCGCAAAGAGAGCGAGCAGAGAAGGCGGAGAGCCGATGAAAGCCACCTCTTGCGCGTAGTCGACCTTCACGTCAATCAGTCCCTTGAATTCGTAAGTTGAGGCATCGAACAGGCCGATTTTCTTCGTCGCGCCACCGACAGCCAGCAGCTTTCCATCCGTGGAATACGCGGCACCGATTGCTTCCGATCTGGACTGCTTTTGGAACGCATACAGGTTCTTTTCGACGACTCCTGCCGCAGGGTTCTAAAGCCGCAGAGATTTTCCGTCGCTGCAGGAGTCGCTCAGCAGTCGTTGGCCCCCGGGTTCCCAGGCGAGTAGCTGCAGCGGACCGCTTCCATGTGTCCCAAAGCTGCGCCCACTGCGAAGCGTCGCCCAGGTTCCAGTGGGCGATCGTTTTCGATCGGTGCGTCGCCCCCAAGTCTGTCGCCAAAGCGTCGGATTTCGGATTCCAGGCGAGGCGCTGGAAGCCATAGAGACCTGCAGTCAGCGGCATCCCCGCGTTTCGGACGATGGCATTCACTTGGAGCGAGACGACGCCAGCCGCACTGTCGCGTCCCGTCAACAACCACTCGCCATCGGGGCTGAAAGCGAGTGTTCCCAGCCGAATTCACGGAGCGCGAGGAACCGCGGGCGACCGATGAACTCGCCATCGTCGCGCGGCACCCACGTGCGAACCGGAAACGTCGGGAAGTTGTATCCCGGCAGGAAGCCCTCGCTGGCGAGATAGCGATAGGGGTAGAAGTCTCCTTCCTCCCGTCCCATGCCCACCTGAAGCAAGAGGTTCAACTGGCGCCGCGCCTTCTGTTGCCGGTCGGTCGCGGCTTTCTAGTCGTAGGGGCGGCGCGCCCGAAGCAGCGCCGTGCTCCCCTCAACGAACTGCCGCGTGGCGGCACGGTACAGTTCCCGCCAGCGTTCGAAGACCCGGTCAAAGCGTTGCGGCGCTTCCTGTACCACACGGTCGAGCCACGATTCGCTGTACCACCCCGCGGTCGCCAGAATTCCGAGGTCTGCCGAAAGCACCTCGCCCAGACGCTCCATCAGCTCCGCGCGGGCGGAGTCGCTCAACTGAATCTGTCCCGCGGCGTTCGTGTGAAGCGGAAGGGCATCGAGCTCGGTATCGATGACCTGCTCCACGGACTGGCCCAACGGAAGTGGCACCTGCGCCAGCCAGACAGCGTGGGCATGCGCCCTCATCAGAGCTTCATTCGCCAGATCCAGCCGCGGCGGACGGACGCTGCCGGCGACCATTTCCTCATGTCGCTGGAAGAAATACTGGTCGTGGCTGTTGAGCGACCCGCAGTAGGTGAAGATCAGTCCCGGCTGTCCCTGTCGTCCGGCCCGTCCGCTGCGCTGCGCATAGTTTGCCGGCGTCGGCGGAACATTCCGCATGTGGACGAGGTCCAGGTCGGCGATGACGAAGAACGACCGCACGAAGTCCCGATAGTCGGCGATCACCTGAGAATGGAGGTCGAAGACGCTCATAATCCATCTCGCAGATTGGTCATGTCGGGCGCGGAAGCGAGGGCCAGGCGTCGAGAATTAGCCGGCGGGAGCGGAACTCACCGTATTTTTCTTCCTGGTACCGCTGCTGCGTGGGGAACGTGCCGAGAATGTAGTCCATCTCGTCGCGGGTCAGCTCGAACAGGTCGCGGGCGACGAGCACATCGATCTCCGCGCGGAGCTTCAGCCGCTCCGACTTGTCGAGCACTCCGGGAATGACTTCCGGGCCGGACGTCGCCGCCACCCAGCCATCGCCCGCCGGGCGGTTCCAGAAGGGAGTCATTTCCGGCCCGGTGCAGGAGAGTCGGAGGCTGCGAGTGACCAATGCGGCCGTGCGTAAATCGACTCGCGCCAGCCTCGGAAACGGGAGGCTGTCGAGAATGCTGAAGGTCATATGAAGCGAAACTTTGGTGCGGGCGACGAAATCCATCGCATACGAATTCGCGAGCGCCACCCATATCGGGTAATTCCACGGCTCCGCCGGGCGCTCAAAGAGAATCGTTGGCGCCGAGTGTCCGCATAAGACGGCCGGCGGCACAAGTGCGGCGACCAGCGTCCGTTCATTTGTCGGACTCGCGACATCGCAAAACGAGATCCGGAAACTCTGAAGCCGATCGTTGCACTTTTCGGGAACGCGTTCGTGAGGAATGAACCACTGAGGCTGAATCGACTTCGACGGATCATTGAATGCGAGGTCTTTCCAGACGGCTACCCGTCCCCGTCCGCTTCGATAGCCTTTGGCTCGGTGATCGAACTGTGTGATCATTCGACCCTCGAAAAGCGGCACTCCCGACGGGTCGCCGTTGAGGACCGGGAGACCGAGCGCCGCCGCCATCGGTTGATTGTTCAGGGCGGGCTGCGGCTGGTCCTTGATCAACAAATGTCACAGGACGCGCAGCGACTGCCACAGGTCGTCGTCGTCGGTCCAGGCGGCCCGGTGGTCGAGCAGCCGGCGCAGGCGGACGACGCCGTAATGCTGGTGGTACAGGGGGTTCGCTCCGAGCAGCCCGCGCTCTTCGGAGACGAGGAGAAACAGGAAGCGATAGACGAGCGTCAGAAGCTGGCGGTACAGCGCGTCGCCCGTGAGGCGGTCGTTGTCGGTGTACGCGGCGGAAGTTCGCTGCTGGAACTCGTCGTTCGCCCGGTGCCGCAAGAAACCGTTCGCAAGGAGACGAATGCACTCTTCGACGCCGTCGCGGAGGTGCTCGCGGACGCGGCCTCCTTGCTCGACCGAGTGGGCGTAGTAGCGTTCGACGAGGCATTCGGAATCGCCGGGGCGGCGCGGCAGCCGAGTGCGGTGGAGGAGCCGGTACAGGGCCGCGAAGTCCTGGAACCGCTGCTCGTCGAGAATCGAAGGCAGATCGAACTCGACGTAGGCCTGCCGGCGGAAGTGCCGCTGGCTGCGCGAAGCGGCCGATCGGCTCGCGCCCCTTGTGTCACTCATGGCTCGACGGGTGAAGCAGTCGCGCGTGATCCACACCGACGACACGACGGTGCCCGTGACTTCACGCCGAGCCGGAGGCGCGACGGACCCGCGACATTCCTGGCGGATGACACGGGCTATGTTTAGTCCGACACGTTCTCGGGGTACGACGGCACCCATGCCTCACGCAGCGTGATGCAGGTCCTCCGCTGGGCCGGCACGGCCGGGATGAACGCCGCGGAATCCAACGTCAATCGATGGTCAACAACGGCTTGCAGCCGTGCCAGACAAACCGCCCGCGGCGGCGCGGAGAAAGGTCTTCGACGCGCGGACCACGCAGCCGACGGAAGCGGCGGCCGCCCGCCCCGAAGAATTCACCGCGAACCACGTCGCACGGGAAACCTGGCACGAGCAGCGCCGCGTCCTGCGGCAGACGAAGTCGCGGCCGATCCTCGCGGAGTTCCGCCGCTGGCTCGAAGCGGCCAAGCGGCAGGTGCTCCCGAAGAGCCCGATGGGCGAAGCCATCGGCGACGTGCTGCCGCGTTGGGAGAGCTTCGTGCGGTACTGCGAGGCAGGCTTCCTCGCGATCGACAACAATCTCTCGGAGCGGATGCTGCGGCCGTGCGCCGTCGGCAGACTGGACCTTCGTGGAGCGACCGCGGCGGCCAGACGGCGGCCGTGTTCTACAGCGTCGTCATGAGCGCGAAGGCTAACGACGTTGAACCGTGGGCCTATGTCCGCGACGTGCTAACGACGCTCGCCACGATCTCGGCGCGTCCCGAGAGCGCCAGCCCTGCCGACGCCGAACTCAACGCCCTGCTGCCCGACGTCTGGCTGACCAGCCATCCCGAAGCCCAACGCCCCTGGTCACGCTGACCACGATCTCCCCTGTGTCCCTGCGACCTGGAACCTCCGAGACTGTGTGGTTCGTGGATCGCTTACGATCGGTTTCGTGCGGAGTGAAACAAGGTCGTCGGGCCGAAAACGCTCTACCACGAGGGCATGGTTTGCACGCAGTTCTTGAAGTGGTGTGTCAGTCGTCATCTGATTTCGGAGAACCCCCTCAAGGACTACCGCATTAAGGAGCCCCCGCCCCGTCGTCGTCCAGCCCCAGCTGTCGAAGAAGTCGTTCAGCTGTTCGGCAAAGTTCTCCGTGGCAGCGGGAGCTTCTTGCCGTCCTCGCGTATACCGGAATGCGTTCAGGAGAACTTCAGCGGCTCCGCTGCGAGGATGTTTATCTCCAGCGAGGATGGATCCATGTCGAGTCGCGTGAGGGGACCGAGACGAAAACGCGACACTCTCGCAAAATTCCCATTCATCCCGAGCTGCGGGAGCTGCTGGAGAAGCGATCACAAAGTCCCGGTCCGTGGTTCTTCACCTCGGCAGCGAGTGACAAGTACCCCCGATGGCACACGCTGGATCAGCACCAAACGGCTCAATGAGGACTTTACGGCAGCCGCCTTGAGGGTTGGCCTCCCATCAGGGCTCGACGGCAATGGCTACACGATCCACTCGCTCCGCCACTTCTTCGAGACCTTTTGTGTTCACGCCGCCATTCCACAGCGCGTGATTGACACCTGGCTGGGTCACCGCGCCGATCGGTCCACGGCGGCCGTGTAATATCACCTGTCGGATGCGGACTCGCAGCGTTTCATGGGCCAAGTTCCCTTTCCGGCGATCAATTCGTCAGCGAATCCGACCATCCGCGACTGAACCTCTCCCATGTCCCGATACATCCCACTCGTTCGGCTCTCGAATTTGACCCGCGTGGGTCGCTATGCCGCCGCGCGGAACCGGGACAATTCCGGGACAAGGCAGGTACAGGAAACAGAACACGCCTCGCAAGTGCCGTATTTCATGGCACTTGCGAGGCGTGGCTCAATTGATGCGGAGAGAGCGGGAAACGGCCCGCCGACGAGCCTCAACCTCTTGTAGATACAGGAGTTATTGATAAGCCGCTTCGGGGCCTCAATTTGGTCGACTTCATTCAATATCACTCAAAGACCCTCGAAATCACCCTCGACAATCAAGATTTCTGAGTTTGTTTCACAAGCTACCGGGGATCTCGACCAGAAAACGAGGGGCGTTTCTCTCCGCCGAATATCGCGGAAGCATGAATTCTCGCACTGCAGACGGACAAGAACATCTCCCTGATCTCCCGCATCTCCCGTATGCGGAGGACCTCGCTGGTGATTTCTCAAACTTCGCATCCAGACTCCGTGGCGGGTTTGGAACTGTGACGGATCCACACTGGCAATTACGCGCCAGCACCGGATCGGTCCGGTACGCACACAGCGTTCCAGTGAACTCAACGCTCCCTCCGGGTGTCCCACGAGCCGGGTCGGAGCGAACGGTTGACGGCACGCGTCAATCTGACGATCCGTGCGTCTCAGCGGACTTTGTTGTGTCGCGGGAACGGTGAGTTAATTCGCTTTTCCATGGACCCAACACTCCTCCTGAGCTGCGAATTTCTGCCCGAGCAGAAATCTCACCTGGACCCCATTTACCCGCTCGAATAATCCTTGAAGAAGTGGATCGCGAGCCGGAATGGCAAGGCCCGAGGGTCGCTGTCACCAAGGCGGTAGATTTGACCGGCATTGCCACTTTAGAGGCGCTTGTCCCCTCGGCCGATTTCACCGAAGCATGCAGAGGCGTCTCGAGCACGCCTTCGAGGTAGCTACCCAAAGCACCGATCACATCCGCTTCAGCCCCACAACGTCAGATCGCTGGTGTTGGATTTCTAAGACTATCGAAAAGACTTGATTGACAGGTAAGACAACCTGTCTTACTTTGGTGGCCATCGCAGTCATGATGGAGAGCCGACGTGCCCCCGCACTCTCAGGATGCAACAGGCGCCGAACTTTCGATCCTGCAGGTCTTGTGGGACGACGGGCCGACGTCCGTTCGGACATTGACCGACGTGCTGTACCCTGGCGGTTCCAAGGTGCACTACGCAACCGTCAAGAAGCTGCTGGAGCGGTTGGAGTCGAAAGGCTATGTACAACGGGACCGCAGCGAGTCTTCGCATCTGTTTCAGGCAGCCATCGCGCGCGAAGACCTCATCGGCGAGCGGCTGCGGCTGATGGCCGAGAAGCTCTGTGATGGATCTCTCGCGCCGCTGCTGATGCATCTGGTCAAGTCGCAGCGCCTGACGAAGTCGGAGCGGCAGTCGTTGCGGTCGCTTATTGACGACATCGACGGCCGCCCGAAATGAATCTGTGACGTTCCCTCGCCGCGAGGCTGGACGAACTCCGCGTGACGGTCCTCTCAAGACACCGCCGAGGATGTGATGCCGACTCCCCTGCAGATCATGCTTTGGAACGCGGTTGCTGCGTGCGGACTCGTCAGCCTGGCCTACCTGACGAGCCGCTGTCGCGCCCGTCCGGCTGTCGTGCATGGGCTCTGGGTACTGGTCTTGCTGAAGCTTGTGACACCCTCTTTTGTTCCCTTCAAGGTCGGCCTTTTCGCCCCGCCAACCGCACGCCTTGTGAACGCGGAAGAGGAAGCGCCGAAGCGTCGTCTCTCCGAACGCATCGAACCCGCGATCAGCTCGCTTTCCATCCGTCCGATGGAAGACGAAAGTGCCCTCGTTCCCGTAACGGCTGACGCCACTCCCGAAGCTCGGCGTGATACAGACGCCTCGAATCCCTTGCTTCCGTCAACGGACATCGTGGCCGCTTCCGCGCCGCCGTTGCCAGAAGTGCCAACGAGCGGTTCGATGGACGTGTCGCGACAACGTCCCGAGCAAGCAACCCCACTCGTCTCTTTCGATCCCAGCGGGGTGATTCCGACGCTCACACAGCTCACCGTTCTCGCCGCGGCGATCGGCTCGGCTGTAGTCATTCTGATGACCGTCCTGAGAGTGGTCAGATTCCAGAAGCTCGTGCGGGCGGCGACTCCCGCGTCCGATGACCTGCAAGACGAAGTCCTGGAACTGGCCCGGGGGCTGGGATTGAAAACCGCGCCTCGGCTGCTCGTCATTGCGGCACCCATTCCGCCTCTCCTGTGGCCCATCGATCGCGTGGCGAAGATCCTGTTTCCGCGCGATCTCCTTCAGAAACTTCTGCCAGAGCATCGGCAGGCGCTCGTACTGCATGAATTGACCCATCTGTGGCGCCGCGACCATTGGGTCCGTCTCCTCGAGGTCTGTGCAACGTCCATTTATTGGTGGTTTCCGTTGGTATGGTGGTCTCGTCGGCGATTGCAGGCGGCGGAAGAGGACTGTTGCGATGCGTGTGTCGTGCAGCAACTGCCGAACGGCCGGAAGGTCTATGCGACAGCACTCGTGGAGACGCTCGATTTTCTCGCGGAAAATCCCTACTCGATTCCCGCCATGGGGAGCGGCGTGGGAGACGTGGAGTCGATTCGAGCTCGCCTGCAGCGCATCCTGCAATCCAACGTGCCGGGGCGACTCGCGAACCGCGGACGATTGCTGATGGCGGCGGTGGCGCTGGCGACCTTCCCCTGGCTTCCGGGGATGGCCGAGGCGGACCTTCCCGCGACAGTCGAATTGACGGATGCCGTCATGGCGGACGTCCCCGCTCTCGTGGTGGATCGCGAGGTCGAAACGCCCATCGACGAATCCGTCGCATTCGAACCCCAACCCACCCCCTACGCGACGCCGCGGTGGCGTGCCGCAACCCAAGTTGCTGTCTCGGCAGACGCCCGCTTCGCCATCACCGCCCACGGCCAATGGCACACTCCCGGCGCGGTTGGTGTGTGGGACCTAGAGTCGCGGAAGCAGATCGCCGAGTACACAACCCCCGTGGGCGTGGCGTCGGTTGCTTACTCCCCCACAGGGATCTTCGCCGCGTCGACCTGGAACCGCGAGGTTACATTGAGAAAGGTCGAATCTGGGGAGGTAGTGCTGCGATTCACCTCTCCAGACACGGCGCGACTGGCCTGGTCTTCCGACGGTGCGTTTCTTGTGACGGCCGCCGAGACCTCGTCCACCGTCCAATTCCGCAATCCCGGCACTGGCGAACCGATCCGGACGCTGGAGGGGAAGGCTGGTGGCTATCGCGACGTTGCCTTCTCGAAGGACGGGACGTTGCTGGCCGGCGCGGGTCGGCCATCGTCGGGAAGCCCAGTGGGAGTCGTCGATCTGTGGGACGTGGCCAGCGGCAATTTGGTCCGCACCATTCCCGCCCATGAGGGGAATGTCGACTGCGTCCGATGGACTCCGGACGGGAAGACGTTGGCAACGTCCGGCGCCGATCGCATCGTCAGCTTCTGGAACGTCTCCGACGGATCGTTGCGGCTCAAGCTCCCGAAGCAGTCGGCGTCGGTCTCGAACATGACCTTCCTGCAAGACGGACGTGTCCTGGCAACCGCCGCCGGAGAACGGCAGGTTCGACTGTGGAACGCGCAGACTGGAGAAACTCACCAGAGGCCATTGGGTGGGCCGAACTGGTCGACGGCCCGCACGAACGACGCTCAGTTGGCTGTCGGAGCGGCGGCAGAACTGCTTGTCAGCGCCGGGAGCGAACCGATGCTCTCCGTCTGGTCGATGTCGTGGCTATCGGGAAGCGGCGACATCCGGCCGAGATCGGCGGTCGAAGACAAGGCATCGCCGTTAGTCGGCCTGGCGATGACGCGCGACGGCCTGACGCTCGCTACGTCGCATGCCGACGGCACTATCCGAGTGCGTGATGCGGCAACCGGCGTGCTGCGCATCGTTCTTGCAGGGAATGGTAAGCCCCGTCGCGCGATG
>JADZEF010000406.1 GCA_020850695.1 Planctomycetaceae bacterium
GTTTCTGTGTGGACCTGGTCGACGGCAACAGCGGCGAAGTGATCGAGGACGAGCAGGGGTTCCGCAACTCGTTCTCGTTCGTCGCGTCCGACGCCAACGGATGGAAACACTCGACGGAACTGGTCTCCGCGGTCAACGAGCAGCAGACGATCTCGGCGACCGGGACATTCGGCGGCGGCTCGACGTACACCCTGACGTTCGACGGACAGACAACGGCCGCGATCGCTTACGACGCGAACGCGGCGGCGATTCAGGCCGCGCGCGAAGCCTTGTCGAACATCGCTTCCGGAGACGTCGCGGTCACTGGCGGGGATCTGCCGACAACCCCGGCCGTCGTGACGTTCCAAGGGAGATACGCGGCCCGATCCGTTCCGACCATGTCCGTGAGCCTCACGCTGACGAGCGGATCGGGAGTGATGACGGTCGACGTGACGCGCCCGGGTTCTCCCGCAGTCCCGGTTTTCCGGACACCGTCCGTTCTCCCGCCCGCAGTCTATTTTCGCATCCGCATTGCGATCGCAGTCTCGAACACGGCCAGCATCTACTTCGACGACGTGGCGATGGCCTTGATGACGGCGCTCTATGTTGGCGGCCCGATGTTCGCGGCGTTCTCTCCAGCGGCGGTGGAACCCGCGATCTCGGCGGGCGGGCGACCGTGGGCCGAAGGGGACTCGTTCACGATCACGGTTGCCAATGACCGCGCGGGGCTTCTGCAGGAATGGTTTCACCGTAACTACAACATGGCCTCGCTCGGCCTGCTGCTGCCGTCGGACGCAAACGGAGCGGAAACGCAACTCGACAGCTTGATCGCCTGATTGGAATTGAATTCGCACCGCGATTCGCGGAACATAGGGCCTCGCGGAGAACCCGCCCACAACGGACGCCGCAAGACTCCTGACGATCGACGACCTGACAACCTGATCTTCCTTCGGGACACCCCCACAACGGACCCCGCTTCTGTGCCAGCCGGCACGGGACGCGGGGTCTTTTCGTTTCTCAGCCTCACCGCTCGAAAGGAGCTTGACCATGGCGACCCTCGTGGAACACGGGCACGACATTTCCGGCACGACCGCGCAGCGCCCCTCGAACCCCGATCTCCATTGCCGATACTTTGACACGGACCTCGGCAAGGTGATCGTGTGGAACGGCTCGGCCTGGGTCACGCCGGGCGGGGCCTCAGTCGCCGCATCCGCGGTCGGCGCTCCGAACGGCGCGACGGTCTCGGCGGTCACGAAGGGAGACGGGGTGGTCAATCAGACCGTCCTGACCCTCGCCAGCACGCCCGTCACGGTCGCCAACACGACGGGGGCCAGCTTCGGCGGCGTGAAACTCTACGATCTGCCCGAGGGCCGAATCCTCGTCCTGGGAGTCACGGCCTCGCTCGGGTTCGTGTGGACCGGGGAAAGCATTGCGGCGGGCGGTTCGGGCGACTACTCGCTCGGAACCACGATCACGGCGGACGCGACCCTGAACGGGACCGACGTCGATCTCCTGCCGTCCACGGCGATGACCGATCCGGCCGTCAGTGGCGTGGCGGCTGCCACGGGAGGAGCGCTCGCCGCGTCGGCTCAGTTCGACGGCACCGGGACCGCCAAGGACGTGAACCTGAACATCATCATCGACGATGCCGACGTGGCGGACGGGGACAGCGACACCGTTCTCGCGTCGGGGACCGTCACCATCACCTGGATCAACCTGGGCGACTACTGATCGTAGTTCGGGTTCCGCTCCGTGACGCCATCCTGAAGGAATCGCACCGTGAAGATCACCTATGCCAAAGTGGATCTCTCCGACACTGGAGACATCGTGGCCGCTGCTGCCGGGAAGAAATACCGGCTGCTGGCGCTCTACGCGATTTCCGCTTCGGCGGTGAACCTCACGTTGCGATCCAACACGACGGCGCTCTCGGGTGTCATGCCCGTCGCTCAGGGGATCACGCTCCCCTTCAACCCCGAGGGTTGGATGGAAACGGTGGCAGGGGAAGCGTTGAACGCTCTCCTGTCGAGTGCGGTCCAACTCAGCGGGTTCGCTGTCGTCGGTGTCATTGGCTGAAGCCCACCGCGGACCGGCCGGGCGTGTGGGGCGTTCTTCGCCGGCGCTCTCCCCCGGCCGGTATTTCCTCTCCTCATTCCGGAGTTCTCTCGTGATGCAGCGACGATCGTTTCTTGGCGCGTTGGCGGGCATCCTGGGCCTGAGCGGATTCGCCCATCCGTCGCTTTCAAAGCAGGAATCGCGGTTGAAGGTCCAGTCGTCCCCTGAAAAGGACCTGATGTACCTCGTGGAGTACGGCGGCGAGGCCGTGACGATCGATTGCGAGTCGATGGACGTTCGGGCGTCCGGAGGTCGATGGAATCGCGAAGTATACGCCAGCGGCTATGTGCCGACTGGAGCGATTCCGGCAATCCGGGAAGCATTCAGATCGCTTTACATTCCGCGTGGGATGCGGCTGGATGTGATGTCCTTTGCGATCACTGAAACGACGGACTCCGGAAAGTCGTGGATCTCCATCCGCCAGACGTTCGTCGAGGCATGACCCATGGCTTGGTCCGCCACCAATCACGTCGACATTCTCGACGCCGTTGTCACGCGGCTGCGGGCGCAGGTCTCTGGCTTCAACGCCGTCACCTGCTTCATCAGCGACGTGCCGGAACCGCCGGCCAACGTGGCGAGCCAACTCTTTGCGACGGTCGCCCCCACGGGAAGCCAATTCGACCAAGA
>JADZEF010000407.1 GCA_020850695.1 Planctomycetaceae bacterium
ACGCAGTGCGCCCAGTGCCACAACCATCCGTTCGACCGCTGGACGATGAACGACTACTACAGCTTTGCGGCCTTCTTCTCGCAGATCGGCCGGAAGCAAGGGGAAGATCCCCGCGAGTTGATCGTGTTCAACTCGGGTGGGGGCGAAGTGACGCACCCCGTCACCAAGCAGGCGATGGCTCCGAAGTTCCTCGGGGGCGAAGTGCCGGACGTGAAGGGGAAGGATCGCCGCGAGATCATGGCCAAGTGGCTCGCCTCGGCCGAGAATCCGTACTTCGCGACCAACCTGTCGAACATCGTGTGGGCCCACTTCTTCGGCAAGGGGATCATCGACCAGGTCGACGACGTCCGCGTCTCGAACCCGCCGGTCAACGCCGAACTCCTGGAAACCCTCGGCAAGAAGTTCACCGAGTACAACTACGACTTCCGCAAGCTGGTCCGCGACATCTGCACGTCGCGGACGTATCAGCTCTCGACGAAGATGAACGAGTCGAACCAGTCCGACACCCGCAACTTCGCCCACGCGACGCTCCGCCGCATGCGGGCCGAAGTGCTGTTCGATTCGATCAGTGCAGTGACCGACACGAAGAACAAGTTCCAGGGGCTGCCCGTCGGCTCGCGGGCCGTGCAGATTGCGGACGGCAACACGTCGACCTACTTCCTCACGACGTTCGGCCGCGCTCAGCGTGAGTCGGTCTGTGCGTGCGAAGTGAAGATGGAGCCGAACCTGTCGCAGGCCCTCCACCTGCTCAACGGCGACACGGTCCAGCCGAAGATCCAGCAGGGGGGCCTGATCGAGAAGCGATTGAAGGAAGGCAAGACGCCGATCCAGATCGTCGAAGAGATCTACATGCGGTGCCTGGTCCGCAAGCCGACTGAGAAGGAAATGGTGGCACTGGGCGAGATCCTTGCGGCCGAAAAGGATCCGCGGCCGGTCCTGGAAGACACCTTCTGGGCGATCCTGAACTCCCGCGAGTTCCTGTTCAACCACTGAGGTTCGACGAGACGAAATCCGAAATTCCAATGTCGAAGGAAAGATCAAAAGACAAAACTCAAAAGGGTCGAGTACCACCTTTTTGACACTTTGGAATTTTGACTTTCCTTAGACATTTGAATTTAGACATTAGACATTCAACCTCCGCACGCCGGCTCTGAGAGCCGCTCCCTCCCCTCGCCGTTTGCACGGTCCTTTCCTCAAGTTCTAAAATCTCGATCGGTCGCACCCGTTCTTCGCCCGTGAGCCTGCGACCGATCCGTGCCTGGCTCAGCACCCGGACCCACCGTCCGGGTCCGTCTCTCCGCTGGAGATTCCCGATGCGTCTCTTCCCGCTTCGCCTTCTGGCTGTCGGCCTCGTCGCCGCTGTCGCTTCCTCCGCGTCCGCTCAGGAAGCCAAACGAAAGGTGACGTTCGACGATCACGTCCTGCCGGTCTTCCGGGCGAAGTGCCTTTCGTGCCACAACCCCGACAAGAAGGCGGCCGGCCTCGACCTGTCGACTTACTCGGGGGCCATGACGGGCGGGGCGTCCGGAACGGTCGTCGAAGCCGGGCAATCGGGGAACAGCTACCTGTTCAATCTGGTCACGCACCAGATGGAACCGAAGATGCCACCGAACTCGGACAAGATCGCGCCGGAAATGATCGCGGCGATCCAGGACTGGATCGACGGCGGTCTCCTCGAGAACGCCGGCAGCAAGGCGAAGGTCTCGAACAAACCGAAGGTCGACCTCTCCCTCAAGACGGCTCCGTCCGGCAAGCCGGAAGGCCCGCCGCCGATGCCCGAGCGGCTGAGCGTCGAACCGGTCGTCCGCACAGCCGCGGAAACGGCCGTCATCTCGCTGGCGACCAGCCCCTGGGCCCCACTGCTCGCGGTGGCCGGGCAGAAGCAGGTCGTCCTCTATAACACTCAATCGCTCGACCTCGTCGGCGTCCTGCCGTTCCCGGAAGGCATTCCGAACGTTGTCCGCTTCAGCCGCTCGGGCGGTTTGTTGCTGGCCGGCGGCGGCCGTGGAGCGGCGAAGGGTCGCGTTGTCGTATGGAACGTGAAGACCGGCGAACGCCTCTTTGAAGTCGGCGATGAACTCGACGCGGTGCTGGGCGCCGACATCTCGGCCGATCAGACCCGCATCGCCCTGGGCGGTCCGAACAAGATCGTCCGCATCTACTCGACGGCGGACGGCAGCCTGCAGAGCGAGATCAAGAAGCACACCGACTGGGTCTACTGCACCTGCTTCAGCCCGGACGGCGTGCTCCTCTGCACGGGCGACCGCAATGGCGGCGTCCACGTGTGGGAAGCGGCGACCGGCCGCGAGTTCCTGACCCTCAGCGGCCACACGGGAGCCATCACCGGCATCTCGTGGCGGGGCGATTCGAACATCGTGGCGACGACCAGCGAAGACGGCACGATCAAGCTGTGGGAAATGGAAAACGGCGGCATGGTGAAGAACTGGGGCGCTCATGGCGGCGGCTCGCAGGGGGTGTGGTTCACCCGCGACGGACGGTTGGTTTCAGTCGGCCGTGACAAGGTCGCCAAGCTGTGGGACCAGAACGGCGGCATGCAGAAGCAGTTCGACGCCTTCCCGGACATCGCCCTCCGCGTCACCTATTGCGATGAGACCAACCGCGTGATCGCCGGCGACTGGACCGGCGCCATCAACGTGTGGAACGCGGATGGAACGAAGGTCGGTGCGCTGACCTCGAACCCGCCGACGATCAAGGAACGGCTCGATGCGGCGACGGCCGCCCTGCCGCAGAAGCAGGCTGCCGCCGCACCGCTCGCCGCGGATTACGCCGCGAAGGTGGCTGCTGCGCAGAAGATCGAAGCCGAGCTGGCCGCTGCAACCAAGGCCGTGGCCGACAACACGGCTCTCGTGGCGACCGTCACGAAGAACATCGAAGCCGCCAAGGCCAACGTCGCGAAGGTGGCGGGGGAACTGGACGCCGCCCAGAAGGGAGCCACGGCGATCGAGCAGGCCTTGCCGGGTCTGAACGAAGCGGCCAAGAAAGCCGCGGACGCTTCGGCGGCCGCCGCGGGAGACAAGGCCCTGGCCGATGCCGCGGCCGCAGCGAAGAAGGCGGCGGACGACAAGGCCGCCGAGCTGGAAGCGGCCAAGAAGGTGGTCGTGGCGAAGACGGCGGAAGTCGACGCGGCCAAGAAGGCCCAGGCGGCGGCCGAGAAGCAGCTCGTCGACACCAACGCGGCCCTCGCGGCCGCTCAGAAGAAAGTGGCCGACACGACCCCGACGCTGAAACCGGCGCAGGACGCCGCGGCGGCCGCCAAGGCTCCGGCGGATGCGGCCGCACAGGCGGTGGTGGCGACGCAGCAGATGATCGAGCGGCTGAAGACCGACGCGGACTTCGCCGTGCGGATGAAGCTGTACCTCGAAAAGCAGCAGCTCGAAGCGACTGCCATCGCCGCCTACGAGGGAGAGAAGGCGACCGTCGACGCTTTGAAAGCGGAAGTCGCCAAAGCTCAGCAGGCGGCCGCGGAAGCTCCGAAAGTCGTGGAAGCGTCGCTGGCGGCCCTCAACGCGGGCAAGGCGAACGTGACGAAGGTGACAGGCGAGTTGGCCGCGGCCCAGAAAGCGGCGGCCGATCTCGAAGGCGCCGTCGCCACGCTGAAGGAGTCGCTCGCCAAAGCGACCGAAGCCGCGGCGAAGCTCCCCGGAGACAAAGCCTTGACGGACGCGGTCGCGGCTGTCAAGGCCGCGACCGACGCAAAGGCCGCGGGCATCGATGCGGCGAAGAAAGCCGCGACCGACAAGGCCGCTGAGCTCGAAAAGGCGAAGGCCGCAATTCCCGCCATGGAGAAGGCTTATGCGGACGCTCAGACCGCAGCGGCCGCGGCGGCGAAGAAGGCGACCGACCTGGCGGCGACCGTCAAACCGGCCGAGGACAAGCTCCCCGCCGTGAAGCAGGTGGCCGACGCGGCATCGGCCGTGGCAGCCGAAGCAAAGAAAGCGGTCGATGCCCTGAAGCCGCAACCAGCTCCCGCGGCCCCGGCCGCGAAGTGATTGCGTGAAGTCGACTGACAGACACGGATTCTGTTGAACTCTTGCCCCCTCGCCCGCGCTGTCCTGCAGCGGGCGAGGGTTTTTCACGCGCCGCCGACCATTAACACGAATGTGCGACCGACTTCGCGGGGATGTCGCGACGCGCAATCGCTCACAGTAGAATCTCTCGAGGGTGCCCGCGACACCGTGACAAAACGTCGCGGTCGTGCCGCCCAGAGGCTGGCCGCGCCAGGCAGGCGTCGCCTCTCGCATTCCCTCGAACGCCAGAACAACTCCAGGATCTCGCACATGGCCCTGCACGGCGGCACGGTTCCAGGCCACGTTCTGTCCCTTCCCCCACAATCCCGCACGACGTCGACCGCCCGCGCCAAGGCGTCGGCGAACGGGTCGTCCCGCTCATCCTCCCGCAAGCTCATGCGGCGAAAGGGGTCCTCAGCGTCCGCTTCGAAGAAACTCTCACGCACCCGCAAACCCGATGAGATGTCGCTGGAAGAGTGGCAGCGCGGTTTGCGCCGCGAGTATGGCCGCGATCAGGCGTTTCAGCTGGCGAACATCGGCAACGCTGCGGTTTTCTCTGACTTCCTGGTGACCAATCCGCAATCGAAGAACACGTATCGTGTCGCCATCCACGGGACCGAGCCGGGCGACAGCTTCTGCACCTGCCCCGACTTCGCCACCAACGCGCTGGGCACCTGCAAGCACATCGAGTTCACGCTGGCGAAACTGGAGGCAAGGCGCGGCGGCAGGACCGCCTTGCAGGCGGGCTACCAGCCCGCTTTCAGCGAAGTGTGGCTGCAATACGGGGCCGCACGGCAGGTGCGGTTCCGGCCGGGGACCGAGTGTCCGCCCGAGCTGGCTCGGCTCGCGTTGAAATACTTCAGCGACGAGCTCGTGCTGCGGGACGAAGCGTTCAGTCGCTTCGAGTCGTTCCTCGCCGCGTCGCAGAAGATCGAGCATGAGCTGAAAGCCTATGACGACGCGCTGGCTTTCATCGCCGAAGTCCGCGACCGGGACCGCCGGAAGTTCGTCATGAAGTCGGCCTTCCCGCGCGGCATCCGCACGCCGCGGCTGAAGAGGCTGCTGAAAGTTCCGCTCTACGACTACCAGTTGGAAGGAGCGCTGTTCGCGGCCACGGCCGGGCGGTCGCTCATCGGCGACGAGATGGGGCTCGGCAAGACGATCCAGGCCATCGCCGCGGCCGAGATCATGGCGCAGGAGCTGGGGGTCGAGCGCGTGCTCATCGTCTGCCCCACATCGCTCAAGCATCAGTGGGAGCGCGAAATCGAGAAGTTCACCGGACGCACCGCCCAGGTCATCGGCGGGCTGCGTCCCGAGCGCGAGGAGCAGTTCCGCGGCGACGCGTTCTTCAAGATCACCAACTACGACACGGTGCATCGGGACCTCGACCTGATTGCGGGGATGTCGCCCGACCTCGTCATTCTCGATGAAGCCCAGCGGATCAAGAACTGGACGACGCGGGCGGCGAATGCGGTGAAGAAGATCCAGTCGCCCTATTGCGTGGTGCTGACGGGGACGCCGCTGGAGAACCGGCTCGAAGAGCTCGTGTCGATCGTGCAGGTCATCGACCGGCATCGCCTCGGCCCGACCTACCGCTTCCTGCATGATCACCAGGTGAAGGACGAGAACGGCCGCGTCGTCGGCTACAAGGACCTCGACCAGGTCGGCAGGACGCTCGAGCCGATTCTCATCCGCCGGCAGAAGAAGGAAGTCCTCAACCAGCTGCCCGAGCGGCTCGAGAAGAACTTCTTCGTCCCGATGACGCCACAGCAGAAAGAGCACCACGACCAGAACCGCGACACCGTCGCCCGCGTCGTGCAGAAGTGGAGGAAGTACGGCTTCCTCACCGAGGCCGACCAGCGGCGGCTGATGATCTCGCTGCAGAACATGCGGATGAGCTGCAACAGCACCTTCCTGCTCGACCGCGAGACCGACTTCAGCCACAAGCCCGACGAGCTGATGACGCTGCTGGGCGAGCATCTCGAGCGCCCCGAGTCGAAGGCGATCGTTTTCAGCCAGTGGACCGGCACGCATGAGTTGGCCATCCGCCGCTTCATGCGGAACGACATGGGGCACGTGTTCTTTCATGGCGGCGTGGAGAGCCGCAAGCGAAAGGACCTCGTCGAGCGATTCCGCAACGATCCTGCATGTCGCGTATTCCTCTCGACCGATGCGGGAGGCGTGGGACTGAACCTGCAGTTCGCCAATGCGGTCATCAACATGGACCTGCCGTGGAATCCGGCCGTGTTGGAGCAGCGCATCGGCCGGGCGCATCGGCTCGGTCAGACGCAGCCGGTGCAGGTCGTGAACTTCGTCTCGCAGGGGACGATTGAAGAAGGGATGTTGTCGGTCCTGAAGTTCAAGAAGTCGCTGTTCGCGGGAGTGCTGGACGGCGGAGAGAAAGAAGTGTTCCTCGGCGGCTCGCGGCTCACGAAGTTTCTGGAAACGGTCGAGAGCGTCACGGGCAGAATTCCGGAAGCCGCGCCGGTGTCCGAAGTCGACGAACCGGACACGCGCGGCAACGGCCGGCAAGCGCCTTCGAGGGAAGAAGCGACCGCGACCCGCGAGGCCGGCGATGGCCGCGCCGAAAGCCGGTCAAATAACGCTGAAACCTCTGCGTCTCCTGACCCTCTTCAAGGCTTGCTGCAGAGCGGCCTGGCGTTTCTGACGCAGTTGGCGGCCGCATCCACCTTGACTGGGGGAACGAATCAGGTGGCGGGCCTGCCGACGGTTCGCGACGATCGGACGGGGCGGACGATGCTTCAGATTCCGCTTCCCGAACCCGAGGTGCTGAACCGGGCGCTGGAGGCCATCGGCCTGCTGTTGGAGTGGACTCGCGGCTGACGCGAATCCTCGAAACTCCGCTGAGTCGGACAGGGCTGACAGGCTGTGAGCGTGGCACGAGACTCCGTCTCGTGAAGCCGCATGGCGGGCCGGGAAAATGCTCCAGGCTCATCAGTCCCCATGAATCGAGTGTGAGCCAACAAGTTTTGGCGAGTCACTCGAACCGCTCGACGAGAATCCACGACATGGAATGTCGTGCCACACTGACTGCCTGGAAGCCTATCCCACGGGCGGGTTCGGCCGCGCGCAAAATAAACCCGGAAGCAGAGGGTCCCAGGGGGGCGAAGGACTCCTGCTGCTTCCGGGGGCGATTGGACTCGGTGTCGTCGCGCCGGCAGGCGATCAGGGGGGGATGCCGGGACCGGCGAACGACGGGCGGGAAAGTAGATGTTTCCAGAAAATCGGTCAACATCTCTTCCGGAGAAAAACAGCAAAGCGAAAACCGCCTGCGCGAATCGGTCGCGGCTGGCCGTCGAATGCAGGACTTGACGGAGAATGGAGAGACTTCCCGCCGCCTCAACCTGCGCACTCGACGCATCCTTCGGCTCAGTTCCTGGCCGCATTCCGCGCTGTGCACGGGCTGAGCTGCAGCTCGTGGTCCGCGCCACAGCGTGACCGCGCTGCGGCGGCTATTCGCCGGCGCGCTCCACGGAGACGCGTGCGGCAATCTCACGGACGCGATCGATGTCGAGCCGTGCCGGGAGAAGCTGCCCCAGGTTGTCGAAGGCGGCGGCGACGCCGAACCGGACCGCATCGATCACGTCGCCTCCGTCGCGCAGTCGCCATGCGATGCCGGCCGCGAGACAATCGCCGCAGCCAATCGGATTGACGACCACCTCCGCACGCGGCGGGGTGACGCGGTAGCGCTCGGTCCGTGAAGAGACCCGGAGCAGCCCACCCCCCTGGCTGATGACCACCCACTCGGCTCCCCGCTCGTTGAGTCCGCGCATCGCCGACCAGATGGACGCTTCGGTGTCGAGCGGGGCAGTTCCCGTGCGTCCGAGTTCTTCCAGATTCGGCTTCACGACCAGCGGGTGGAGCGGGAGCGCTTCGAGCAATTCGGCGCCGCGGCAATCGAGGATGTATTGCGTCTCACGGTTTCCGGTCGACATGAGTCGGCGGTAGAAGTCGGCGGGCGTTCCGGCGGGAAGCGACCCGCACAGCACGGCGTGCGTCGCCCCGCGGGCTTCTTCACTCCAAGCCGCGTGGAACGATTCAAGCTCGGCTGCGGAGATCGGAGCGGCGTTCTCGACGAGCTCTGTCGTCCGTTCCGTCGATCGATCGAGGATCGTGGTGCAGACGCGCGTGGGCGCGGCGACTTCGATCGCCCGCGTCGAGACGCCCAATCGATCGAGGTCGGATCGAATCGCTTCTCCACTGCGGCCCCCCACCGCGCAGACGGTGCGGGTTGGTCCCCCCAGGCGCGTGAGCGCGATACCGACGTTCGCCACCTTGCCCGAGGCGCACCAGTGGGCTTCCGAGGCGCGGTTCACCTCGCCCGTCGCGAACTGGTCGAACGCGAGGATCTGCTGCCATGCGGGTGTCAGGCCGGCGGCGAGGATCATGAGCTGAAGATTGAGAGATGGAGAGACAGAGTGATGGAGAGACAGAGTGATGGAGTGAGCGTCGGTGATGAATGCCATTGTCGCGAAAGACGGCCGGATTGAGTGTCGTTTACCAGGGAGGATTCCTGTACTGGCACGAACACACGCTTCGATATCCCTTGAGTCCAGCCCCCCATCCGGCACCGATCGGAAAGTGCAAGGCAGCACATCTCTATCCGACGGAGACGCCACTCAGAATCTCTCCATCACTCCGTCTCTCCATCCCTCAATCCTCCCTCAACGACCCGCAGGTCCGCGCAGAAGTGCACCTGCCGGGCGACTTCCTGGAAACCGAAGGAGCGGTAGAGGTGGTTTCCGACGGGGTTCTGGTCGAGGGTTTCGATCCGGGCGTGGGTGAGGCCGGCCGCACGGAACCGGTCGGTCGCGTATTGCAGCAACTTCCGACCGACACCCTGCCCGCGCAGCCCCGATCGCACGACGAGATTGGGGATGTGGCCGATTCCCGCCTCGGCGTCCATCCGCGTGCTGATGAATCCCGCAATCGAGCCGTCGCCGAGTTCGGCCACGAAGATTCCTTCGGGAGCGCGGGCCGCGTCGTCGTCGACGTGGCGACCCTTGCGGAAGCCCCAGTCGCGACCGTTGATCAACCCGAAGATCCGCTCGATGTTCTGATCGATCGACACGCCCTGGAAGGCCTCGACCGTCATCGCCCGCAACACGTCGAGATCGCTCGCCTGAAAAGGGCGGATCCGAAGCTCGTCGATCGGCGGCGGCATGACGTTCGCCAGCGAAGGGGTTGCGAAGGCCCGGAATCGGAGGAGTGGCCAGCCGTGCTTGTTGACTCCCGACGTGAGCCAGGACAGATCCCAAGGGGACGCGAGGGACCGGCCTGGTCGAAAGGCCGTTGCGTCCCTCCGTTCCGTCAGATCTGCCCTGGGGACAATCCGCCGCTCATCCGGCGACTACTCTTCCATCGGCGTCTCGGCATCCTCACCCTGCGCCTGCCGCGGGCCGATGGTCATCTTGTACTTCTCGGCAATCGACCGCTGCCAGTCCATGAACAGCGTCGCCTGCTCCTGCTCGAGGATCTGAACGTAGGGGGACTGCCGGAACATCCGCATGAACGGACGCGGGTCCGGGAAGAAGTCGTCGCGCGAGGCCAGGAACTGCTTCCGCATTTCCTCCTCGCCCGCTTCGGTCGACGGAACGCGGTTCTTCACGCGGACGACGTAGTAGATCGACTTGTCCGCATTCGGCGCGACGCCCGTCTCGCCGTCCTTCAGCGTCTGGAAGATCGTCTCCATGAACTTGTCGTCCGCCTTGTCGACGGCGCTGATCGTCGAGAGTTCAGGAGGCGGCGAGGCAAACGGATTCTGCGGGGGAGCCACACCGCGCCGCAGCCAGGTGAACGGCTCTGTCTCGCGGACGGTCAAGAGCAGACTCCCTTCCTTGCCGGTGACGGTCTCGCCCGCCAGCACGTCGGCCATCGGCTTCGATTCCGCCTTGCGGACCTTCTCGGCGATGGCGTTGGCCCGGTCCTCGGTCGGCTTCCGCGCCTGCTGCGCCTTCCACGCGGCAATGACTTTCTCTCGCATTCCCTTATCGGTCAATTCGCCCGGACGGGCGGCGACGTCATCGACCTTCCACCAGCAGTAGCGATTGCCCGTGATGCGATCGATGGCGACGCTCGGGAAGTAGATCTGCTTCGGATCGGACTGGCCGGCCTGCATGGCGACCGACCGGGCGTTGAACGGGTCGGGCGAATTCTCGGCCGCCGCGCCGATCGGGTGCTCGTCGGGGTTCGCCAGCTCTTCAATCGAGATCAGGTCGGTCACGCCGTACCGGAAGTCGTTCGCCGAAGCCCAGGCCTTGAGGTCGGTCGAGATCGCTTCGTGATCGACTTTTTTGTCGGACTTGCGCTGGCCGGGTTGCGGGAGCATCGCGGCGTGAATCTCGTCTGCCCGCTTCGTCATCTCCTCTTCGGCTTTGCGGATCTTGCTATCGAGCCGTGCGGCCACTCGATCGTTGATGATCTGCCGGCGGATTTCGGACTTCAGCTTGTCGTCCAGCGGCTGGAACTCGGGCAGCGGATCGGCGAGCGTGTCTTCCGGCAGCGGTTCGCCCGGGATCTCGGCGGTGGCCGGCGCGTCGGTCTTGGCCTCATCGGTGAGGGCCGCCGGCGTGGCGGGATCTTCGGCGGTCTTCGCTTCCCCAGGCTTCTTGTCGTCGGCCTTTGGTTCAGGCTTGGACTCGTCCGCCTTCTTCTCTTCGGCCTTGGGAGTTTCGGCGGGCTTCTCTTCCTGCTCGTCTTCGAGCTGGTCGGTAAGCTCGTCCGAACCTTCCGGCTTCTTGTCTTCCGCCGGTTTCTCCTCGGACTTCGGCTCGTCCTTTTTTTCCTCGGGCTTTTTCTCTCCGGGCTTCGCTTCGTCCGGCTTCTTGTCCTCGGGCTTCTTGTCGTCCGGTTTGGCGTCGTCGGACTTCGGCGCGTCGGTCTTTTCGGGTTCCTTCTTGTCGCTCTCGGAGCCAGGGAGGTCGGGAGCGCTCAGCTTCGGGCCGTCCTTTGGCGGGGTCTTCGCCGGCATCGTCGGATTGCGATACCGCTCCTTGTTCTGCTCGTAGAACTTTTCGATCGGCGTCGGCTTGCCGGCCGCTTCCGCGGCGGCGATCTCCTTGTCGAGCGCCGTCGAAACTGCCCCTTCGAACTGATCGGTCCCCGCCTTCACGAAGGCGATCTGCACCTTGCGGGGCTGGGCGAACGCTGGCTGATCGGTGAACTGACGCGACGGAAGCGTGGTGTTGTGGGCCTTGAAGAAGGCTTCGAGGTCCTGCTGGCTCGGATCGTCGATTTGTGCGGTGAACGCGCTGACGGGGACGGCTGCCACCTCCAGCTCTTCGCGAACATTCAACTGACGGTAGATCTTCCAGTAGTCGTCCGGAACCGGGCAGAGCCGCGGACGCAGGCAATCCCACGCCAGGCGGGCCCGCAATTCCTCGCGGACGATTTCGTAGAGTTCGTCTTCGCTCAACTGCACCTGCCGCAGCGCCTCGCGAAAGTCTTCCTGATACAGCTTGCCGTCGGCCGCCTTTTTCAGGTAATCGCGCACCGCCTCGTCCGAGACCTGGATGCCCAGCTGATCGGCTTCGTGCAGAAAGACCTTCTTGAAGGCGACGTCCTGCTCGACCGACGTCCGGGGAAAGAGCTGGAACAGGTATCCGGGATTCATGCGGGGAACTTCCCGCTCGGTCGCCTTCGGGTGCTGCTTGAGGTACCGCTGCCCCATCCTCTGCGAGACGACCTGCAGGAAGTTGTTGGCGCGATGCCGCCGGGTCACCTCGTGGTCGAGCTCTTGCCGGGACATGGTTCCGATGGTCGACGAAAAGGCCGGCGCGGGACGATTCAACATCGGCCCGATCAGACCGGCCGCGATGCCGATGACAAGCCCCAGCGCGGCATACTCCTTCCCCTGCTTTTTCGGATTCCCGACAACCCAGAAGATTCCGGCCAGCAGGATTCCGAGGGCGATCGCGACGGTGAATCCCTGCATCGAGGATCCCGACGCCCGCTGCACGGAATCGAGGACGATGAATGCGAACATGGCCATGAAGACCAAGATCACCATCGCCGCTTTCTGGTGCTTGCGGAAGATTTCAAAAGGCGAATTCATCGCTGCGCTTCCTGGGTCCGTTGGCCAGTGCGGCACCCTCGCCGCACGTCGGAGTCTCTTGACAGCCGCCGGAACAATGGTTTATGGATTGCCGGTCCATCCCCGTCCAAAGGGGACCGGCGCAAGGCGTGATTGTAGCGGGGCGGGCCAACGCTACAAGAGTAAGGGCGGGCCACAACTCCGCCTGTGGGATAGGCTTCCAGCCTTTGTGCCGGATGGCGGCCAGCCTGTCGTCAGGCCCGGCTTCCCCGACAGAATTCCTCCTGCAGCCCCTCATTGTCTTACCGGTCGACCGGTCTCGAGCGTTGGAAATTTTCGCGGATCGGTTGTCCCCGCAGAGTCTGGACTAAGATTGTCGACGCCCGATCGACTCTGGTACCACGCATGGGCGGCCTCGCGAATTGTTGATCTCTGGTCCTCTGTTTATCGAGTCAGGAACTCTGCACAGTGGCATCCAAGCGGCTCAAAGGTCTGGTCATCGTCGAGTCCCCGGCGAAGGCGAAGAAAATCGGCGGGTTCCTCGGCAGTGACTATAAAGTCATGGCCAGCTTCGGCCACGTTCGCGACCTCCCCGCCAGCGCCGCCGAGATTCCGGCCGAGGTGAAGAAGCTTCCCTGGTCGCGGCTGGGGGTGAACGTCGATTCGTCGTTCGAGCCGGTTTATGTCGTTCCAAAGGAGAAGAAGAAAGTCGTCACCGAGCTCAAGGCGGCCCTGAAGGACGCGGACGAGCTCATCCTCGCGACAGACGAAGACCGCGAAGGGGAGAGCATCGGGTGGCACCTGATGAAGCTGCTCAACCCGAAAGTGCCGGTCAAGCGGATGGTCTTCTCCGAAATCACCCGCGAAGCCATTCTCGACGCCCTCCAGCACACCCGCACCCTGGACGACAACCTCGTCTCGGCCCAGGAGACGCGGCGCGTCGTCGACCGCCTGTACGGGTACACCCTCAGCCCACTCCTCTGGAAGAAGGTCGCCCCGCGGCTTTCCACGGGACGCGTCCAGTCGGTGGCTGTGAGGCTCCTGGTCCAACGCGAACGCGAGCGAGTCGCCTTTCGCAGCGCTTCCTATTGGGACCTCAAGGCGACTCTCGAAACGGGAGAATCCGCCCGGTTCGACGCGGTGCTGGCGACGGTCGGCGGACAGCGGATTGCCAGCGGCCGCGACTTCGATGAAACGACCGGCCGCCTCAAGCCCGACGCCCAGGCGATCCTGCTTGACGAAGCGACGGCCCGCGCGCTGCATGCCCGCATCTCACCCACGAACGACGATGGCTCGCCGCGGCCGGATGCTCCGCCGTGGCGGGTGACGACGGTCGAACCCCGCCCGCAGACCCGCAAGCCGTATCCGCCGTTCACGACGAGTACGCTGCAGCAGGAAGCCAACCGCAAGCTCGGGCTCTCGGCCCGCGACACGATGCGGGTGGCCCAGCGGCTGTACGAAGAAGGTCTCATCACCTACATGCGTACCGACAGCGTGAGCCTGTCGAACGAAGCGGTCGACGCCGCCCGTCGCAGCATCCGCGAACGGTACGGCGATCCGTACCTCAGCCCCGCGCCGCGGCAGTTCACCACCAAGTCGAAAAACGCTCAGGAAGCCCACGAAGCGATCCGCCCCGCCGGCACCGAAATGAAGACCGCCGACGAGCAGGGGCTCTCGGGACTCGAGAACGCTCTCTACTCGCTCATCTGGAAGCGGACGATGGCCACGCAGATGGCCGAGGCCCGCCTGCTGTTCCAGACAGTCACCATTACCGCGGAAGACGCTGAGTTCCGCGCCACCGGACGGCACGTTGAGTTTCCCGGCTTCTTCCGGGCCTATGTCGAAGGGGTCGACGACCCCGAAGCGGCCCTCGACGACCAGGAGGCCGCCCTCCCGCCGCTCGCCGAAGGAGCGACGCTCAGGTGCCGCCAGGTCGAGCCGCTCCCGCACGAAACCAAGCCCCCCGCACGATTCACCGAAGCGACGCTCATCCGCAAGCTGGAAGAAGAAGGGGTCGGCCGGCCCAGCACCTACGCGACGATCATCGGCACCATCCAGGACCGCGGGTACGTCCGCAAGACGGGAAGCCAGCTGGTTCCGACGTTCACCGCCATGGCCGTCACGCAGCTTCTCGAACGCCACTTCCCGCGGCTCGTCGATCTCGGCTTCACGGCCAAGATGGAGCAGACGCTCGACGACATCGCCACCGGCGAAGGAGACCGCGTCCCCTACCTCACCGAGTTCTACTCCGGTGAAGAAGGACTCGACCTCCAGGTCAAGAAGAACGAGTCCGAGATCGACGCCAAGACCGCCTGCACGCTCAACCTGGGCGAGCTTGGCCACCCGATCCGCGTCGGCCGCTACGGTCCCTACGTCGAAGAAGAGAACAACGGCGAGACCATCAAGGCGAACATCCCCGACGATGTCGCCCCCGCCGACCTGACGACCGAATACGTCGACCGCATCATCACCCAGAAGGTCCAGGGACCGATTCCGCTCGGCATGCATCCCGAGCAGGGGCTGCCGGTCTACGTCCGCAGCGGTCCATTCGGCCCGTACGTCCAGTTGGGCGATCAGGTCGACGATGGGCCGAAGCCGAAGCGAGTCGGCGTTCCGAAGAACATCGATTCGACGACTCTCTCGCTCGACATGGCGCTCAAGCTCCTCGCCCTCCCACACCGCCTCGGCCACCACCCGGTGACCAACAAGGTCGTCAATGCGGGCGTCGGACGCTTCGGACCCTACGTCCAGCACGACGGCGTCTACAAGTCCTTCGGCAAGGACGGCACGACGCTCGTCAACGGCCGTCAGGTCGATGTCCTCTCGGTCCAGCTCGAAGACGCGGTCGAGATGCTGAAGGACGTCAAGAAGCGCGGCCAGACGCCGCCGATCCGCGAGATCGGACCACACCCGGACGACCAGGCGCCGGTGCAGATCTTCGACGGGAAGTTCGGACCCTACGTGAAGCACGGAGCGGTCAACGCGACGATCCCGAAGGAGCGCGACCCGCAGACGCTGACGATGGAAGAGGCCGTGACGCTGCTGGCCGAGCGAGCGGCCCGCGGCCCCAGCAAGGGGCGCGGCCGTGGTCGCGGCGCGAAGGCGGCCAAGGCCCCCGTCGCGAAGAAGGCTCCCGCCACCAAGAAGGCCAAATCGGCCCCGACTCCGAAAGCGGCTGCCTCCAAGAAGGCCGCCCCGAAGAAGAAAGCGGCCAAGAAAAAGGCGGCAAAGAAAACCAAGGGGACCAAGAAAGCCCTCGGCGAGTCACCGCCGCAGGCGGAGTGACGAAAGTAGCCCTCATGCTCCGCATGAGGTTAAGCCGTGCGCGCAATGGTCGTCGAACAACAATTCCGACCGCTGCGTCACGACGGCTTAACTTCTTGCGGAGCAAGAAGGCTACTTTTAAGGCACCAGCATGATGCACGACGGCGAGGCGTGCTTCACCGGTTCGCCGACGGGGCTGATCTCGCCCGTCTTCCCGTCGATCTTGAACACCACGACGCTGTTTCCGGGCATGTTGGCGCAGATCAGCCACTCGCCCTCCGGAGTGATCGCCAGATTCTGCGGTCCACCGCCAAGGCTCTTCTCGATTTCGACGAGCGTCAACTGGCCGTCATCGCCAATACGATAGGCCGCCACGCTGTCGTGACCGCGGTTTGTGCCATACAGAAACTTGCCGTTCGGCGTCACTTTGACGTCGGCGCAATAGCTGGTTCCGGTGAAGTCCTTCGGCAGCGTCGAGATTGTCTGCCGAGAAGTGAGGGCGCCGGCCTTGGCGTCGTAGTCGAACACCGTCACCGAGTTGCTGAGTTCGTTGATGACATACACCTGCTTGCCGTTGGGCGAGAAGGTGAGGTGCCGCGGACCGGCTCCGGGCGGAGACTTGGCGAACGGGGGATCGTTCGGAGTCATTTTGGCGGTGGCGGCGTCGAGCTTGTAGACGAGCACCTGGTCGAGACCAAGGTCGGCGGCGAGCGCGAAGCGGTTGTCGGGGCTGGCGACGATCGAGTGGGCGTGCGGTTCCTTCTGGCGGCTCTTGTCGACGCTCGCTCCCTTGTGCTGAAAGAACGAAGCGGGCTCGCCCAGCGATCCATCGGCCTTGATCGGAAGGGAGGCCACACTGCCGGACGTGTAGTTGGCCACCAGGACCGTCTTTCCCGTCGCGTCAACATGCAGGTAGCACGACGCAGTCCCCTTGGACGACGCCCGATTGAGCAGCTTCAACTCGCCGTTCTTTCCGAGGACGTCATACGCGGCGACTTGCTCGTCTTCCTTGCCGCTGAACGTCTTGGCATGAATCGAGTAGAGATGCTTGCGATCGGGCGAGAGGGCCAGGAAGAACGGATGCTCAACGCCCGTCGTCTTCGTCTGCGGCTTGAGAGCCCCCGTCTTCAGGTCGAGGGTGTAAGCTTGAATGGCCCCCTTTTCGCCTGCTTCAAAGGACGAAATGAACAGGAGAGGGTCGGCGGCCGCGGCCAGGGAGGAAGCGGACACCATGGTGCCGAGTGCGAGGAGAGCGGATGTGACCAGCGATCGAAGGGGCATGAGCGGTTCCTGGTGAAGAATGAGGTCGAAGCTCGAAACCCGGACGGAATCACGGAATACACGAAGCCCGCACAAAAGAGAAGGAATCTCGCAGCCCCTTCCGGAAGAACAACTCGGTCGTAACGCATGTCACGTGCGGACGGCCCTTCGCTGAGGTTGTCCGTTTCCACCCGTCGGCTCTCCGTATCCAGTTCCTCTTTGCGTTTCTTCGCGGCCCTTTGCGCCTTTGCGTTAAGATGCCTTTGCCTTTCAACTGCAAGAGCCATCCCCTTCTCATTTATGGGGAAACGCCTGCACGCCCGATGGGTCGCTTGAATCCGGGGGGGGCTTTTGCCATAGTTCACGCTCCGCTCGGGGCGGGAATGCGGATTTTCCGCCCGTTCAGCCCATTCTGTCGGTGTGAGCCACCTTCTACGAAGGCGGTACTTGCTCGGGCAGGGGCATGGGTGGATTCAGGCGGACCGTCAGCACTCCGGACCGACTCTTCATGCAGCCGATACTCGCGGCCGGCACCATCGCCGACTTCTTCAGGCAGCCGGGGACCTGGTACCAGGTCCCCGACCTGGCCGCCACGCTGATTGCCGCGGTCATCCACGCGACGCTGCTGATTCACATCTTCGCGCTCTCGGCCTTCATCTTTATCTGGCTCGAGCGGAAGGTGGCGGGACGCATCCAGGACCGTCTCGGTCCCACCCGTGTTGGCGGAAAATTCGGCTGGCTGCAATCCCTTGCCGACGGCATCAAGCTGATTCAGAAGGAAGACCTGTGCCCGTCGGCGGCTGACGGAATGCTGTTCCGGGTCGCGCCATATATCGCGTGTGCGGCGTCGTTT
Organism: Planctomycetaceae bacterium; assembly: GCA_020850695.1. Classification (GTDB taxonomy): domain Bacteria; phylum Planctomycetota; class Planctomycetia; order Planctomycetales; family Planctomycetaceae; genus JADZEF01. Next base: position 17,459 of record JADZEF010000407.1, read on the forward strand.
GCAGCGTACATCGTGCTCCCGCTGAGTGATGGCTGGGTGGCCGTGGACTCGGATATCGCCCTGTTCATTCTGCTCGGGCTGCTGTCGCTCGAAGTGGTGGCCATCGTCCTGGCCGGGTACTCCAGCGGATCGAAGTGGTCGTTGTTCGGCGGAATGCGGGAAGCCGCCCAGATGGTGAGCTATGAAATTCCGCTCGCCCTGAGTGCCCTCATCCCGATCGTCGCGGCCGGCACGCTGAATCTGAGTGACATCGCCCGGATGCAGTCGGGATGGCTGGTCAACTGGCTCATTTTCCAGAACCCGTTCACGTTCATTGCGTTTTTCGTCTATTTCGCCGTGGCGACGGCCGAGTGTAAGCGCGCTCCGTTCGATCTGGCCGAGGCCGAAAGCGAACTGGTCGGTGGCTTCCACACCGAATACAGCGGGATGCGGTGGTCGTTCTTCTTCATGGCTGAATATGCCAGCATGCTGCTGGTGAGCATTGTGGCTTCGATCCTGTTCCTCGGTGGCTGGAACACCGGGATCGGGCCGATTGATGGCTGGCTCGACGGCTTGCGGGCCTCTGGTGCGGCGTCGCCGGCCGGTTGGTCTTTCGGAAGCTGGTTCGCGAATCTGATCGGCTGCATCATCACCCTGAAGAAGGGGGCCTTGCTCGTCTTCGTGCAGATCTGGGTTCGCTGGACGCTCCCGCGGCTCCGCATCGACCAGGTGATGCTCACCTGCTTCAAGTACCTGCTGCCGATCTGCTGCGTTCTGTTCCTCGGCGCCGTCGCCTGGCCGATCGTCCTGACCAAGGCCATCGGTCGACCCGAAGCAATCGACTGGAAGAAGGCGAAGATCTCGAAGCCGTTGGGTGAGCGGGCTCACGAGGTCCGTGTGCGCCGCAAGGCCGAGCGAGCGGCGGATGTCGATGCGAAACCTGCAACGCCCGCCGCATTTCGCGGCGAGCCGAAAGCCGACCGTGGCCGTGTCGCCTCCGTTGCCCGAGAGGAAGGTGCTGTGGACTCTTCCCGTGATGTCGCCCAGGCGGAGGTGAGCCGATGAACGGGGCCGCACTCTTCTGGTTTTTCGCGGCGGTGACCTGTGCGGGGGCTGTGGCGGTCGTCGTCAGTCAGAATGTCGTCCGCATGGCGGTCTGGCTGATCGTCGCCTTGGGCGGCGCGGCCGGTCTCTTCTTTCAGTTGTCCGCCGACTTTGTCGGGGCCACGCAATTGCTGATCTACGTCGGCGGCACGATCGTGCTGCTGATCTTCGGCGTCATGCTCACGGCCAGCGGTCCCTATCTCCGCATCAAGACGTCCCCCGGCGAAGGCTTTCTGGCGGCGGGGGTCGGCTTGCTCTTCGTGCTTGTGCTCATGTCGACCGTCCTGACGATCGATTGGAATGCGGGACGGCTCAAGCTGGCCGGTCTTGGGAAAGTCAGTGCCGACGCTTACGAGACGGCTCTTCATAAGGAAGGACTGTCCGAGTCGGACAGGACGCTGCTCGAACAAGCCTATCAGCCGTCTGCAAAGGCTGACCACGCGGCGGAACCTGCTCCGAAGAGTGGTCCCGCGGTGGCCGAGAATCCGGAAGCCGCGGACTCTCATGGGAGTGCTCCCAAGCCCGGCGACGTGCATTCGGTCCCTGCGGCTCTTGCTTATGAACTGAATCCTGGCCGCCGGTTGACATCGGCAGAGGCGGCTCGGCTGGCGGCTCTCTTCGGCCAGGAGAAGGCGGTGGTGGCTTCGGCGATGCCCGCACAGGGCGACACCATTCGTCCGCTCGGGCTCGCGCTCGCCGGTCTCCGGCCCGATCGCGATCTGAATAAGGTGCATGCCAAGGCAGCCACGACGCCGGGGTATCTGCTTCCATTTGAAATCGTGTCGGTCCATCTGCTGGTCGTGCTGATCGGGGCGGCGTATCTCGCCCGCACCAAGCGGCGTCGAGTCGAGGCAAGCTGAGTCGGTCTGGTCCGGTTGCTGGCATCAGTCTTCGAAGGTGATCTATGGCGGGCGTCGATCTGACCGCCTATCTGCTGGTGGGTGCGGTGCTGTTCGTTTGCGGGATCGTCTGTATGGCGACGAAGCGGAACGGCATCGGCGTGTTGATGGGGGTCGAGTTGGTTCTGAATGGGGCGAACGTCAATTTCGTGGCGTTCTCCCGCTACACGTCGCTCGGCCTCGACGGCCAGATGATGTCGCTGTTCGTCATCGTGCTGGCCGCTGCGGAAGCGGCCATCGCCCTGGCGATCGCCCTCAACTTCTACAACAACCACCAGACGATCGACGTGGACCGCGGCAGCGAACTGCAAGGTTAAGACGGCATGTTTTCTCCGACAGCCATCCCGAAATTTCTCGCGGTCGCCTGGCTGCTGCCCCTCCTGGGGTTTGCGGTCGAGATCTTCGCGGGCCGATGGCAGCGCGACCGCAAGGACCGCACCGCCGCGGGTCTCGCCGTCGCCTGCATCGCAACGGGGTTCGTCTGCAGTGCCCTGGCCCTCTTCACGTGGGGCATTCACACCGGGTGGGCTGCGCTTGCACCCTCAGCCCATGGCGAAGGCCATCACGGCGAAAGTCACTCGGCCGCTCATGACGCCGGACACGATGAGCACGCGAAGGCGGATGATCATGGCCACGACGCCGAACACGCCAAGGCCGAATCGAACGATGAAGCCCACGCCGACCACGCGATCACGGGCCCGCTGACCGGCACGTTCTACACGCTCGCCCGCTTCGGCTCGCTGCAGCTTTCAATCGACTTCTACATCGACAGCCTGACCCTCGTGATGTTCACGATGGTCACGTTCATCGCGACCTGCATTCACCTCTTCGCCACCGGCTACATGAGCGAAGAGCTGACCGACGACTACGTCGATCACCAGGTCCATACCCGCAACGGCGGCCACTTCCACCGCCCTGGGCGCTTCTACCGGTTCTTCGCGTTCCTGTCCCTCTTCTGTTTCTCGATGCTGGGACTGGTGATTGCTGGCAACATCTTCATGGTGTTCGTCTTCTGGGAACTGGTCGGCGTCTGCAGTTACTTCCTGATCGGCTTCTACGTCGAGCGCAAGTCGGCCAGCACGGCGGCCAACAAAGCCTTCATCATGAACCGCGTGGGGGACTTCGGGTTCCTCATTGGGCTGATGGTCCTGTGGACCTACTTCGGCACGTTCAGCTTCGGCGCCTACAACCCCGAGGCAACCGGGTATGGCATCGCATCCGGCCTGAAGGTTGAGGCCCCGCACGAAGGCGAAGAAGCGGCGCCGACGGTCGCCACGGGGCTCTTCGGCATGGCGCGCGGGTCGGACGGCCAGTTGCGGATCGACCAGGACGTCGACGGCGTCGCGACAGTGGTGATGACGCAAGCAGACGACACGGACCTGCTCGATGCGGAAGGGAATCACCGCATGATTCCCTATGTCCTGCTGACGATCGCCGGGCTCGGAATCTTCGCGGGCTGCATCGGAAAGAGTGCGCAGTTCCCGTTGCAGACGTGGTTGCCGGACGCGATGGAAGGTCCGACCCCGGTGTCGGCCCTCGTCCACTCGGCGACGATGGTGGCGGCTGGCGTGTACCTCGCGGCCCGCTTCTATCCGATGTTCACTCACGAAGTGCTGCTGACGATCGCCTACATCGGCTGCATCACGGCTTTCGTGGCGGCGACCATCGCCATCGTCGCGACCGACATCAAGAAGGTCCTCGCCTATTCGACTATCAGCCAACTCGGCTACATGATGCTGGGGATCGGCGTCGGCGGTTGGGGAGCCGGACTGTTCCACCTCATCACGCACGCCTTCTTCAAGTCGCTGATGTTCCTCGCGTCGGGCAGCGTGATCTACGGCTGCCATCACGAGCAGGAAATGCCGAAAATGGGCGGCCTGTGGCGGAAGATGCCGATCACCGCCTTCACCATGCTGGCAGGGGTCATCGCCATCGCGGGGCTTGCCATTCCCGGAACGCCGATCGCCTTCTCGGGCTTCCACTCGAAGGACGCGATCGTCGCCAACGCTCTGGCCTTCACCTACGCCAATCCCTCGCACTTTCTGCTGTTCGTCGTTCCGCTGGTCACGGCCGGCATCACCGCCTTCTACATGTTCCGCCTCTGGTTCTACACGTTCGCCGGCAAGCCGCGCGATCATCATGTGTACGACCACTGTCACGAGTCGCCGCGAGTCATGACCACCCCGCTCATCGTGCTGGCCGTTCTGGCGGCAGGATGTGCCATCGGTGGCGAAGAAGGCCCGCTCTACAAGCTGATCACGTTCAGCCAGCCGGCGGGCGTGGATGCGATGGATCCGCCCCCGGCCGTCGCCCAGACGACTCTCCCGGGCCACGAAGCCGTGCATGCGGTCCACTCGCAGGCGGGGATGTACGCCCTCATCGCGGCCTTCCTCGGCACGGGCATCGCCTGGCTGGTCTATGGCAAGGGCGTTCTCGACCCGGCCGACGTGAAGCGACAACTGTCGTCCCTGCACACGTTCCTCTCCGAGAAGTGGCAGTTCGACACGCTCTACGACGTGATGTTCGTGCGGCCGGTGCACGTGGTTTCGAGCTGGTGCACGGCGTTCGACCGCGTGGTGATCGACGGGTTCCTGCACTTCCTCAGCCGGTTGACCATCAAGGTCGCCCATGTCGACCGCCGGTTCGACGAAGGGGTCGTCGACGGGTTCGTCAATCTGATGGCCGATTCGACCTACTCGGTCGGGCGTTCGTTCCGGGTGCTGCAGACCGGCAAGCTCCGTCAATACGTCATGTTCATCGCGGTCAGCGTGGTGTTCCTCTTTGTGCTGGTCTTTGCCTTCTTCCCCCGCGGCAGCTCCACCAGCGCCCCCGAGGCGGATGTGAAAGTCTCTTCGCGGGTTGTTCCTCGTCCGGAAGTGAACCGCGACTGAGAATGATGGTTGCGGTGTTCCAGTCGGTGTCGTGTCGGTCGGTTGCCGTGTCCTATTGATGACGATGAGGTCCTCCGGGCGGTCCTTCCTCAGATAAACCAGGTCAGTGCCGAATCATGGATCCATTGACGCTCCTCACCGCGATCATCTTCCTTCCGGCCGCCGGGGCGCTGGCGCTGGTCGCCTTCGACCGCAAGGCGGAAGAGACGATGCGGTATTTCGCCCTGGCGATCACCGCCGCGACCTTCATGCTCACGCTGTTCCTGTGGCGTGAGTTCGACAGCGCGAAGTCCGAGATGCAGCTGGTCGTCAACCTGCCGTGGATCCGGCAGTGGAACGTCAACTACTACCTCGGCGTCGACGGCATCAGCATGCCGCTCATCCTGCTGACGTCGCTCATCTGCCTTCTCTCGATGATGGCTTCGTGGAGCATCAAGAAGCAGGTCCAGGGCTACCTGATGCTGTTCCTGATCCTCGAGACAGGCATCCTCGGGGTGTTCCTGTCGCTCGATTTCTTCCTGTTCTACGTCTTCTGGGAAGTGATGCTGCTGCCGATGTACTTCCTCATCGGCATCTGGGGGGGACCGCGGAAGGAATATGCGGCGATCAAGTTCTTCCTCTACACGCTGGCGGGCGGCGTGCTGATGCTGATCGCCCTGCTGATGTTCTACTTCAACAGCGGCCGCAGCTTCGACCTGCTGCACCTGGCGGCGATCGGCCAGGGCAAGGTCGAAGGGTTCGCCTTCAATCCGACGGTCCAGATCATCGCCTTCATCCTGCTGTTCATCGGGTTCGCGATCAAACTTCCGGCCTTCCCGGTCCACACCTGGCTTCCGGATGCTCACGTCGAAGCCCCCACGCCGATCTCGATGATCCTCGCCGGCATCCTGCTGAAGCTGGGCGGTTACGGCATCATTCGCATCGCTTTCCCGCTGTGCCCGTTTGGGGCTCAGTACGCGGCTTACGCGCTCGTGCTGATCGGTGCGGTGAGCATCATTTACGGGGCGTTCGCCGCCATGGCCCAGACCGACTTCAAGCGGCTGGTGGCCTACAGTTCGGTCAGCCACATGGGTTACGTGCTGCTCGGCATGGCGGTTTGGAAGATCAATGAGGCAAACGGGGCCGCCGTCGGCCGCGACTACTGGCTGATGGGAATGAACGGGGCGATGTTCCAGATGCTGGCCCACGGCATCTCGTCGGCCGGCATGTTCTTTATGGTCGGCGTGATCTACGACCGCGTCCACCACCGCGACCTCAACAAGTTCGGCGGGCTGATGCAGCTGATGCCCGACTACAGCGGGCTGGCGGTCGGCATCTTCTTCGCCGGTCTCGGCCTGCCGGGGCTGTGTGGGTTCATCGGCGAAATCTTCGTCGTGCTGAGCACGTGGAACTACTCGAAGACTCTGGCGATCGTTGCGGCCTCGGGCGTCATCCTGACCGCGGGATACATCCTGTGGACGATCCAGCGGGTCTATCTCGGCCCCGAATACAAGGGCCCGCACGCCGAGGACATCACGCCGATGAACGGCCGCGAAAAGGCAATTGCCTGGACGCTCCTCATTTTCGCGATCGTGCTCGGGGTCTACCCCGAAATGATGTTCAAGGTGATGCGAAGCTCGATGGACGCGTTGATTGTCTCGCTCGATGCGGGCTACCAGGCCGTCTCGGCGGCGGTCGAAACGGCTCAGAAGTAAGAGTTTGACGCAAAGGCGCAGAGACGCAAAGGTTTCGCAAAGAGAATCAGGCGAGACGGTCTTCCAGTGTCTGACGCGTCCGTTTTCTGCGATGGAATAGTGGATTGAGGTCAGCGATCGAGCGGCCATTGTTTTCTCTTGTGCCTTTTCCTTTGCGTGAACTTTGCGACCTTCGCGCCTTTGCGTCAAAGTCTTCAGCAAAGGCCGCGGTCGGAGAAATAGCGAAGCGTCATGAACTTTGAGAGCATTCTGACCGGAGTGATGAACGATGCGTCCTGGGGACGCTCGCTCGGGCTCTTTGCGCCGGAATTGATCCTGTGCGTCTCGATCGTCGCACTGCTGCTCCTGCGTCTGGTCAACGCCGATCGCTGGCTCCCGTCCTATCTCATTCCGCTCTTCGCCTCGCTGACGGCTCTCGGCATCGCGGTCTACAGCTTCTTTCAGATGCACGGAGCGATCGAGGGAATCCCGACGCCCGGCACCACTCAGACAATGTTCACGGGGCTGCTGGCCTATGACAGCCTCACGCTGTTCCTTCGGGTCTTCCTGCTCGGGTTTCTCGCCCTGGTCGTCACGTTGACGATGCTGAGCGGCATCCCCGACGCCGAGGACGGTCCGGACTTCTACACGCTGCTCCTCGGCTCGACGATCGGCATGATGCTGATGTCGTCGGCCAATCACCTTCTGATCCTGTTTCTCGGGATCGAGATGACGAGCGTGCCGAGCTATGCGATGGTCGGCTTCCTGAAGGGGCGCCGCGTCAGCAGCGAAGCCGCTTTCAAGTATGTCGTGTACGGTGCGGGCGCCGCAGGGGTGATGCTCTATGGGATCAGCCTTCTGGGAGGCCTGACCGGAACCCTCGAAATGCCGGTGCTGGCCTCGCGGCTCTCGGCATTGCTCGGTCCGGGAGGGATGAACGACCCGACGTCCCGGACGGTGGCCCTCGCGGCGATGATGGTGCTGGTTGGCCTGGCGTTCAAGCTGTCGGTCTTCCCGTTCCATTTCTGGTGCCCGGATGCCTTCGAAGGGGCAGCTGCGGAGGTCGGCGGGTATCTCTCGGTCGCCTCCAAGGGGGCCGCCTTCGCTCTGCTCGTCCGCTTCCTGCTCGCTTTCACGGGCGGCACGTCCGTGGATCTGACGTCGCTCAACCTCGCCCTCGGCGTGGGCCTGGGAGTTGTCGCCGCAGCGACTGCCACCTTCGGCAACCTCGCGGCTTACAGCCAGACGAATGTCAAGCGGCTGCTGGCCTACTCGACGATCGCCCATGCGGGTTACATGCTGATGGGCGTCGCGGCGATGGTCGTCCTGCTGAATGGTCCGGGGGGCGTCGATGCGGCGGCGAAGGGGGAAGCCGCCACCTGCATCGAAGGGCTGCTGTATTACCTCGCCGTCTATCTCTTCATGAACCTCGGGGCCTTCGCGATCGTCGCGTTCATCCGCAACGAGATCTACAGCGAGGAGATCTCCGACTACGCCGGCCTCGGCCGGCAGGTTCCGCTCCTCGGCGCCTGCATGATGATCTGTCTCTTCAGCCTCATCGGCCTGCCGCCGTTCGGCGGTTTCGTCGGGAAGTTCATGATCTTCGCCTCGCTGTTCCAGGCGGGAAAGATCCACATGGCGATGTGGGTCATCCTGGTGATCGGCACCCTCAATACGATCTTCAGCCTGTTCTACTACCTGCGGGTGCTGAAGGTGATGTTCCTCGAGTCGCGTCCCGAAGGGGCGCGTCGGGCTCGCGTCTCGTTCATGCCGTCAGGCGCGTTCGTGCTGCTGGTGACGCTGCCGCTGCTTCTTCTTGGAGCATCGCCGCTCGTCAACTCGATGAGCGATGCGGCGACCCGCGTGGCCAGCATGCTGGTCGCCGCGGTGCGGTAAAGCCTCTCGCGGATTCACGGGCGGCATATCGCGTCACGGTCAACGGGCCGCGGCCCACCTGATATCATCTCGCTGAATTCTGTCCTCCCCGCTGCACCGAAGGCGCGTCGGCCCATGATCGAAGCGAATGAAACGGCTGTGCTTGAGCAGCTTCTCATCGATGTCGCGCGGAGCCTGCTGCAGTACGTGGGCGAGTGCTGGGCGTGGTCGTCAACGGACGCCAGGTCGTCCGAATCGACGCAATCGAAGATCGAAGCGTTGGTGAAACTTCAGGGCCGCGGGGTCGAGCGCCTCGCGAACCTCCTCGCCACGCGGGTCGAGCGAGTCGATTTCGGGGCCTATCCGACGGAATACACCGATCTCCACTATTGCGCCCTCGACTACCTGCTCCTTCAGCTGCAATCCAACACGTCCGAGCTGATCCGCTCGATCGAATCGGCAATCAACGCGTACAAAAGCGACTCGGCCGCCACGCCGGTCCTGGAATCAGTCGCGGCCGATCACCGCAAGATCCTCGACGAGCTGAAGAACCTCCGCGTCGCCAAGGCGATGCTCATCGCCTGACGAATCTCCTGCTTGAGTCCGAACAATCGACCCAAGAGCGGCAAAAGACACGAGGGTGGCTGGGGTTGAGCGTCGCAAGCCCCCAATGCCTCTCTTCTTTTCACCCGCTGCTCCGTAACGGTTTGTAGGAACCTGTCGGAACGGCGAGATTCAAGCCTTTACGGTCGCACCGCACCTGTTGGGAGGTGGCAGGCGACGCAAGTCAGCACCACTCGCCGAGAGACGGTGTCGGCAGGATCGGCCGTGCCGGCCGCGGCGAGTTCCATCCCCGGGCGCTGCTTCCACAGGCAGGCGGCCGCCGGTGTAACGTGCGTGTTCCACGCGGCGGCGACGAACGGCAGAGCGCTGATGCAGACGACGAACAGCAGCGAAAACGTCGTCATCCGCCAGTCGAACGTGCGGCGATTGTGGCCGCCATGGGACGCAGCGGCGGGGCGAGGCGTCAACGTCCGGGCGGCCGCTTCCGCTTCGGCGATCAGAGCGGGCGTGAGGAACGGCGCGGAAAGCTCCTCGGACGCCGGGAGAGATGCTCCCGACGACAGCGGAGCGAGCGCCGCCAGCGCGGGCTGCAGGACTTCTTCCATTTGCCGGCACCGCGGGCAGCCCTCGAGGTGCGAGCGCAGCGCCGCATCGTCCCGCAGCAGCGGATCGGTCAGGGCATCGAAAGCGTCATCACACGTCATGGGATTCATCCTCGACATCGGCATCAGAATCATCGCGCTGCAACAGCCCCGCCAAGGCGGTCAGACCCTGGCGGACCCGCAGCTTGGCCCCGCCCAGACTGCTCTCCATCGCGTCGGCAATTTCCTGAAACTTCAGTCCCCCGAAGAACCGCAACCGCAGCGCATCGGCCTGAACTTCCGGAAGCTCCTCCAGCATCGCATGCAGCCGCTCGTGCTGTTCGGCCACCAGCAACCGCGCCAGCCCCGTCTGCTCGGCGGCGGGGTCGGCAAGCTCTGACCATTCACACTCCCCGCACACCGACAGCGGCGTCTCGCGGCGACGCCACGCGTCGCGCTTCAGCCGCTTCCGGCAGCGGTTGAGGAGAATCGTCCAGAGCCACGTCCGGAACGAGAATCGCGGGTCGAACGATTGCCGGCCGGCGAACACGGCGAGGAACGTCTCCTGCACCGCATCTTCGGCCAGCGATCGATCGCCCAGCTTGCTCTCCGCCACCCGCCGCAGCGCCCCGCGATAGCGGCGCACCAGCTCTTCAAACAGTGTGAACTGTCCGCGCTGGACCTGCTGCATGATGGCGGTGTCGTCCATCGGGGGGCAGAGGATTGAGGGATGGAGAGATTGAGGGACTGAGGGAAGGAGTGATCGAGAGACGGTTCAGGGATTCGGGAATCGCATCGGCCGGGCGGCCTTCCCTCAATCCCTCAGTCTCTCCATCACTCCATCCTCTTCCAGACTACAGCACCTTCGTCACGCCCGGGGCGGCGATCATATACGCCCCTTCGGCGTTCGGAAGCGATTTCGGCATCGCGTCCCACGCGAGCTTTTCGGGGAGCAGGTTGATGTTCGAGTTGAGGGCGTCCTTCATCTCGACCACCTTGCCCGAGTAGGTCGCCATGCGGCCAAGGACGGCCGTCATCGAGCTCATCGCGCCGTTCGCGCCTTCGTTGTATTCCTTGTTCTCGCGGATGGCGGTGAAGAGGTCGTCGTGCTCGACCTGGTACGGGTCGGGGTGCGGGCCGCTATATTTCCACTGGCCGCCGTTGCGGTAGGCGATGCTGGCGTTGCGGCCGTCGCAGTGGAGCTCGCCCTTCGAGCCGCTGAGGTGCTCGCTGACGCTGTTCCAGGTGTTGGGCTGGTGGCGGCAGTATGAGAACATCCGCGTCCCGTCGTCGAACTCGAACTCGACCGCATGGTGGTCGTAGATTTCACCGTACTTCTTGTCGGTGCGGATCTGGCGGCCGCCCATGCCCTGGGCTCGCACCGGGTAGCCTCCCTTCCACCAGTTGCAGACGTCAATGTTGTGGATGTGCTGCTCGCAGATGTGGTCGCCCGAGAGCCAGGTGTAGTAGTACCAGTTGCGGAGCTGGTACTCCATTTCCCCGCTGCACTGCTCACGGGTCTTGCGGGGGTCCCACACGCCCGCCTGGTTCCAGTAGCAGCGCATCGCGATGATGTCCCCCAGTTCGCCGTCGCGGAGCCGCTTCAGGGCTTCGAGGTACGGGAGCTGATGGTGGCGCTGCAGACCGACACCGACCTTGAGGTTCTGCTTCTTCGACTCTTCAACCGCTTCCAGCATCGTCCGCACGCCGACGGCATCGACGGCCACCGGCTTCTCCATGAAGACGTGCTTCTTGGCCTTCACCGCCGCGGCGAAGTGTTGCGGGCGGAAGCCGGGGGGCGAGGCGAGAATGACGAGATCGACGCCCGAGTCGATGACCTTCTGGTAGGCGTCGAAGCCGACGTGAAGGTTTTCGGGAGCGACGTCGACGCGGCCGGGCTGGCTCTTGAAGACGCTCGACAGGCCGTCGTGGGCGCTCTTAATGTGATCGGGGAAGACATCGCCCATCGCGACAAGCTTCACGTTCCCCTTGGTCCGCAGCGCCTGCTCGGCGGCTCCGCGACCGCGACCCCCGCAACCGACGAGGCCGACCTTGATTGTGTCGTCGTTGCCGAGGTAGGCGTTGGCCGAAATCGCGCTGAGATTCAGCAGCCCCGCCCCGGCGGCGACGGCGGCCGAGGATTGGAGGAAGTGACGACGGGACGAAGACGCAGGGGCGTGGTCGGTCATGAAGGAGCACTCCTCGGAATGACGGGGGCGACGTCGCGTGAGTTCGTGATGACGGGAACCACCGCGCGAAGCGGCGGCCGGGCGACTCGCGACCCTTCTTTTGTAACCGTTTCCCCGCCCCGTCGGCCAGCCTGCTCATCCAGGTTCGTGTTTCGGCACCGGCATTGGAGAGCCGGCATCGCTGGCACAAGACGTGAACAGGGAGCATGTCTGGCCAGGCTTTTCCTCTCGATTCGGTGGAAGGTCGAGCGATTGAGATCTCGACGGAATCGAGCCGCTCATTGGCCGAGGTTCTCGCGATCAGGCCGTGGAACGAACTGATCCGCCAAGCCTAATCTGTGCGGGACGCGCAGGACGGCCCTTCGAAGCGTATGATGATGAGAAAGGCGGGTACGTCCGGCTGGCATTTTTGAATCGCGGAGCATCCCTTGTCCGATTTTGTCGAACCTCTTGGTAAACGAGTTCTGATCCGCAAGGACGAGAGCCGCCAGAAGACGCGCGGCGGGATCGTGCTGCCCGATCAGGCGGAGATTCCCACGATCACGGGGCGGATCGTCGAGATCAGCGTGCACGTCGAACGTGACGAAGATTTCCCGATCCGGAA
>JADZEF010000408.1 GCA_020850695.1 Planctomycetaceae bacterium
AGGCGAAGGAAGGGGTCCGGATCAAGCCCGAAAACCAGACCCTCGCCACCATCACGCTGCAGAACTACTTCAAGCTCTACAAGAAGCTCGCCGGAATGACGGGTACCGCCATGACCGAGGCGGCCGAGTTCTGGAAGGTCTACAAGCTCGACGTGGTGACCGTCCCGACCAACCGCCCGATGAAGCGGATCAACCATCCGGACGTCATCTACCGCAGCGACCCCGAGAAGTGGAATGCGTTGATCGAAGAGATCCGCGAAGTTCATAAGACCGGCCGCCCGATCCTCGTCGGCACGACTTCGATCGAAAAGTCCGAACTCATTTCGAACAAGCTTCAGCGGTTCGGCGTGAAGCACGCCGTGCTCAACGCCAAGCACCACGAGCGCGAAGCCGAATACGTTGCCCAGGCGGGACGCCTCGGGGCCGTCACCATCGCCACGAACATGGCGGGCCGCGGGACCGACATCATCCTCGGGGGGAACCCCGAGCACATGGCGTGGGAGATCCTCAAGCAGAAGTATTCATCGCGTCTCGAAGTCCCCAAGTCGGAGTGGGACGCGCTGACGAAGGAAATCAGCGAGCGCGAGGGGATGGCGGCCGAGGGACGCAAGGTCGCCGAGTTGGGCGGCCTGCACGTCATCGGCACCGAGCGACACGACGCCCGCCGCATCGACCTTCAGCTTCGCGGTCGTTGCGGTCGCCAGGGAGACCCCGGTTCCAGCCGCTTCTTCCTCTCGCTGGACGACACGCTCATGCGGCTGTTCGCGGGTGAATGGGTGAAGAACATGCTAACCCGCCTCGGCATGCAGGAAGGCGAGGCCATCGAAAGCCGGATGGTCACCAACCGCATCGAAGCGGCCCAGAAGAAGCGGGAAGAAACCCACTTCGACACCCGCAAGAACCTTCTCGAATATGACGAGGTGATGGACGAGCAGCGCAAGCAGGTCTACGCCTATCGCCAAAAGATCCTCGACGGCGCGAACTGCCGCGAGCTGATCCTCGACATGATCGACCGCATGGTCCATAAGGCGGTCACCGATATTCTCGACCCGCAATACCGCGCGAAGAGCATCACCGCGTGGGCGGCGCAGAACATCGGCGTCGAGATCGAGGCGAGCGCCCTCAAGGAGATGGACGAGCAGCAGCTCGACGATTACATCCGCGAAAAGGCGATCGATCAGGCCGACACGCTCATCCGCGACCAGATCGATGAGAACCTGCCGGAAGGGGTCGAGGACGAGCGTGAGTGGAACTGGCTGGCCCTGTCGAAGTGGGCCAACGCCCGCTACGGCCTCAACACCAACGACCGCGAACTGAAGAAGATCGGCCGCAGCGATATCTACGAGTATCTCTTCGAGCGGGCGAAAGAGGCGATCGGCCGCGTCAACCTGCAGGACCTCAGCCACTTCACCCGCGACGACTTCAGCCGCCGCTCGCTGTGCGGGTTCCTGCAGCAGCAGTTCACGATTGAATGCACGCCGGAGGACTTCGAAGGCAAGTCGATCCCCGAGGCCGAGAAGTTCATCGGCGAGCGGATCCGCGAGCTCTATCACAACAAGGAAGTGACGTTCCCGGTGTCGGTCGGCATGACGAAATTCATGGCCGAGTCGTCCGACAAGGGGGGCGAGCGCTACAACCGCGAAGGGCTCATCAAGTGGGCCAACGACCGGTTCCGCCTGCGGCTCGACCCGGAGCAGGTTCGCACCAAGCCCCGCACCGAGATCGAATCGCTCCTGACCGACGGCAGCCGCAGCTACCTCGGCGAGAAGGACGTCGTGTCGCGGGTCGATGAGTACCTCGACAAGGCCTATGGGGAGAAGAACGGCCACGACGCCCGGCAGGACAAGGTCCGCGAGCCGCAGGTGGTCGCCCAACTCGCGCAGTGGGCCAACGAAGAGTTCCACTCGAACCTGCAGCCGGCCGACCTCGAGAGCCTCTCGCGCGGCGACGCCCGCGTCCGGGTGCTGCACGAATACGATCAGAAGTGCCGCCCCGAGTTGTATCACGCCGAGCGGGCCCTGCTGCTCGAAGTGGTCGACACGGTGTGGAAGGAACACCTGCATTACATGGACCACATCCGCTCGGGCATCGGCCTCGTCGCCTATGCCCAGAAGGATGCGAAGGTCGAGTACAAGCGGGAGGGCCGCAAGGCGTTCCTGCAGATGTGGGACCGCATCGCCGACCAGGTGACGGGAGCCATCTTCCGTCTCGAAAAGGAAAGCCCGGCGTTCGTCGGCGACCTCTGGAAGATCACGGCCACCACACACGAAGAAGCCTACGATCCCGCTCCGACGCAGCAGGATCAGCAGTACCTCGAATCGCACGGCGGCCGCGAACCGGGCGCCGAGGCGAAGGCGGTGGAACCGATCCGCAACCGCAGCCCGCAGGTGGGACGGAACGATCCGTGCCCGTGCGGCAGCGGGAAGAAGTACAAGAAGTGCTGCGGGGCGGATATGTGAGTGAAGAGTTGATGGAAGTCGACAGCCCGGCCTGTGAAGGCCGGGCGTTTTTCGTCCGGTCTTGGAAGACCGGACGGTGAGAGAGGGCGGATTCGCCCGGTCCGGCTCAGGCAAAGGGAGTTGCCAATGTCGAGATCCACGTCGGTCTTCTTTTTTGCGGTCGCCAGCTGTGCCGCGTTGGCAGGATGCGGCGACGATGGAGTCGTGTCGACGGCCAAAGGCCCGTTCGACCCCGCGCTCCCCGAAACGCGGGGACCGATCGCCGGGTCGAACAACCGGACCCTCTTCGTCCTCGAAAAGGAGTTCAGTTTCGTCGACTCGACGGGGCTGAAGTGGACCGCTCCCAAAGAGACGCTCACTGACGGCGCGTCGATCCCGCAGGCGTTCCTCTCGGTTCTCGGCAATCAGACCGACATCCGCTATCTCTCGGCCGCCATCATCCACGACGCCTACTGCGCCGAGGACAACAAGGGGCGTGCCCCCTTTCACGCGCGGTCATGGAAGTCGGTCCACCGGATGTTCTACGACGCGCTGGTCGCCAGCAACGTCGACGTGAAGACCGCCAAGCTGATGTATGCGGCGGTCTATTTCCGCGGTCCGCGCTGGCCCGATCCCTCGTGGGCGAACCGTTCGCTGACCGGACGAAAAAAGAGCGGAGGCAGCAGCGAGCCTGCGGGTGGAAGCGCCCCGATCGAAGGGGGAGCGCCCGATCCCGCGCTGTGGGCCGACTCGGCTCCCTGGCACGATCCGAACGCCGAGCTGTCGCCGCACGTCGAGTCGGTTCTCGAATCGAAGCTGAAGACCTGCGAACGGATGATCGACGAAAAGAACCCGTCGCTCGACGATCTCGACAAATGGATGGACGGCGTCGACGCGATGCTGATGCGGTCCGTCAGCAACATGAACGGAGAACCTCTACGCTAGGATAATTGACGGATGTCCGGCAGTTGCGTGATGATGAGGGAGTGTTGGCGACAGGCTTGGTTTCCGCGTTCCTTTCAGCAGATACTCCAGCCGCCAGGAAGTTTGATGTGCCAGCAGATCTGCCCGATTCGGTCCGGCAACAGATAGAAAAACTCAAACTTCCACTGGCGGGAACGCATGTGTTTCAGCCAAGGCTCGTGATGAATCGCAAGGGCAAGCAACACCTGGAACGTCAGGCCGTCGCGTACGGACCGAAAGAAGGAGTTGTCGGCTATCTTGATGAACAGGGCAGGATCTGGATCAAGGATCGAGCTCATTCAGGAATACCCGACCATTGGGACGTTCAGATCGATGGCGGAATGAGTTACTTTCGAGTTGGGTTGGATGGCGAGGAAATCCCGTGATTGATTTGAGGGCCGCAGTCCGCGTTCCGAATCGAGGCAAGCGATGATCAGTCTGGCTAATCATCCAGAACGCTATGCTCTCATCGGCGTCGGCACGTCGGGCGACTGGGAAGCCACGCTCAGCGAAGTCCTTTCCGGAGACGAAGAGGATTTCCTGCTGGAACTGAGCGGGCCGACCATGGCAATGGCCGTCCACATTTCATCGATCGAAGTCGCTTCCCGATTGCGTCGCACGTTGATGCAGCGTCTGGATCCACAATCGTCGCCGACGCCGGGTTTCAGCGAAGTCCGCTTCGACGAGAGCCTGCGATTGGTGTGCGACAACGAGGATTTCCCCCGCTGCTTCCTTCTGGCGAGAACAACCAGCGGCGCCGTACGACTGACACTCAACGAACGCGATCTGCGGGAACTCTCGGAGTCTCTTCGAGACATGATCGACGAGGCACGACAGGATTCCGAGTCGAAGCCCGTCTCTCAGCCGGTGGATCCCGCCTGATCCATGGCTCTCAATCGAACCAGAGAGCCGGCGACCAACCTGCATGAACACGTTCTGACTCAAATCGGATGGCACGGATGCCGCTTCTTCCCTGGGTGCTGAACCTCGCCTACGTCCTGTTCCTGGCTCTCGTCGCGCCGGTGCTGCTGTTCCGGCGCGTCGTCAAAGGGAAGTACCGGACCGGCTGGGGACAGAAGCTGCTCGGAAACCTCCCGCCGCGCACGACCGACGGTCCGTGCCTCTGGCTGCATGCGGTCAGCGTCGGAGAAGTGCTGCAGCTCCAGACGATCGTCAAAGAACTGACCGCCGCCGCCCCGCACGTCGAACTCTTCATCACGACGACCACCCCCACAGGTCTCGACGTCGCCCGCACTAAGTTCCCGCAGCACACCGTCTGCTACTTCCCGCTCGACTTCTCGTGGGCTGTGCGGCGGGCGATCGCCCGCGTCCGGCCGACCGCCATCGTCCTCGTCGAGCTCGAACTCTGGCCGAACTTCCTGCTGGCCGCCCAGCGGATGAACGTTCCCGTCTCGCTCATCAACGGCCGCATCAGTGAAAAGAGCTTCCGCGGCTATTCAAAGATCCGCCCGCTGATGCGGCGGCTGCTCCCCGCATTTCGTTTCCTTGCGGCTCAAAACGAGACGTATGCGAACCGTCTCAAGTCCCTCGGCGCGCCGGCGGCCCAGGTGCACGTCACCGGTTCGATCAAGTTCGACGGCATCGAGCCCCGCCGCGACAATCCGCGAACGATCGAACTCCGCCGCGCTTTCGGTCTCGCGGAGGGCGCGCCCGTCTTCGTCGCCGGCAGTACGCAGGATCCCGAAGAGGAATACGCCCTCCGTGTCTGGCAGACGCTCCGCACGGAGTTCCCCGCGCTGCGGCTTATCCTCGTCCCGCGGCACAAGGAACGCTTCGAAGAAGTCGCCGCCCTCGTCGAACGCCACCAACTCCCGCTCCTCCGTCGCAGCACCGGCAACATCTCATCCGCTGCCTCCTCTGCCTCGCCTTCAACCCTCAACCCTCAACCTTCAACCCTCAACCCCATCCTCCTCCTCGACACCCTCGGCGAACTTGCCGCGTGCTGGGGCCTGGCCGATGTCGCGTTCGTCGGCGGCAGCCTCACGCAGCGCGGCGGCCAGAATATGATCGAACCGGCCGGGTACGGTGCGGCGGTCTGCTTCGGCCCCAATACGTGGAACTTCAAGGACGTCGTCGAGAACCTCCTCACAGGCAACGCCGCCCGCGTTGTGCGGACCGAGTCTGATCTCCTCGAAACCGTCCGCGGCTGGCTCCGCAATCCGCAGGAAGCCGCCGCGCAGGGCCACCGGGCCCAACGGCTGGTCCAGGCCCAGCAGGGGGCCACCGCCCGCACCGTGGCTCTCATCGGCACGCTCCTCCCCACCACACGGGTTGACGCGTGGGCCACGCCGTCGCGCGCCGCTTGAGCAGAACAGCCAGCCGCGAAATGGTCATCCGTGGCTTCAGGACGTCCGGACGGCATCCCTTGATCGACGATCTCTCGAGGCTCCAATCCCCAGCGGAGCAGATACCGTGAGACGGCGGCGGAACAGTCCACGCATGGCATTCCGACGGCCCCCGCCCGCGCCCGGTGATCACTCTCTTGCCCGAAAATCACCTTGAGGCACTCTGCCGTGGGTGTTATCGTCCCACGCCAATTTGCCCCATTCTCCGAGATGCGGATCCATGGCGAACGCCTCGGCCGAATCGCTCGTATCGACTGCTCCGGCCGCTTCGACGCACGCTGCGCCAATCGCAAGGGCGTCCCGGCGATGGTCATATATTGGAACTGGGGCGGTCGCCGCGCTCAGCATCGCCGCAGCCATCGTCGGCGATGCCCTGCTCGCCCGGGCCTGGCCCCGCGGCGACTTTCTCCTCTACAACGGCGTCAATCGCTTCCTCAGTCTGCTCGTTGGCCTGGTCTGCCTGCAACTCGGATTCGGCCTCGTGAAAGAGTGCCGCAACGCCTCTCCCGCAGAGGGAACGCGGGTGCTGGCGAATGCGATCTACGTCAGCGGCGCGGTCTGGTTTGTCTCAACATTGTTGATGCTGGCGTTCGCCGGGTCGCTGGCGGAGTTCCTGCACCTGGACGCCTTCGCCGATCGACGCGTCGTGGCGATGATCAGCGTCTGGCTGCTGGGGCACACGTTGCTGCATGTCGTCGTGTCGTGGCTGCGGGCTTGCGGAGAGGTGTCGGCATCGAACCAACTCGCGTTCGTCTGCCGCGTGGTGGCAGTTCTGGGAATCGCTACGGGCTTCCTGCTCATTCCCGCGGAGGTTTCGAGCTATTACGGCTGGCTCGGGGCGGTGGTCGGAGCGGCGTGTCTGGTCGCGGCGCTTCACTATGGCCGACAGCAAGCCATGGGTAGCTCCGATGACGGGTGGCTGGGGTCCAGGCTTTGCGAGCCCCCAGCGCACGCCGTGCGCCACCCGACCGGGAACTCCCTTCGGTCGAAACCATCCACCCCGCCCTCGGCAGGAAGTCCGGTCGCCTTCGACTTCGCCCTCTGCCGACGGCTGGTTTCGTACTCGTGGTCGCGATGTGCGGACGGGTTGTTGCGGCAGGCCTCGCTGGTGGCCCTGACGACGACTCTCTTCGCGCTGGGCCGCGGAGAAACGGCGGGCGAACTCGGCATCCTCCAGATGCTCATCCGCGGAATCGAGTCGCTGTTCCAACCGCTCGTCCTGCTGGTGCTGGCCGATTCGTTCGCCCACACGTCTCCGGAAGCCTCCCGTCGGGACGCGCAGCGGATGTGGACCGCCGTCGTCCTGTTCTCGGTCTCCGCCACGGTGGGACTGATGGTCGTCGGGGAATGGTTCCTGGCGTGCTGGCTCGGACCCGAGTACCGCGACCTGGCCGGCGCATTCCGCATGACCGCTCTGTCGGTGCTGCCGACGATCGGAACGATTCTGCTGCGCGGGCACCTCGACAGCCGCTGGTCGATTTCCCCGCTCGCGTGGATCAACGGAGTGGCAATCGTGGTGACCTCGGCCGCCGCGTGGTGGATGGATCGGTCGGGCCTCGGCTCGCTGATGGCGCTGTCAATGATGGTCGTCGTCGTGCAATGGATTCAGTTCGCGGTGCAGTTCGTGTTGCTGCGGACAGCGTGCGGGCTGCGACTTTGGGATCGGGCGACGCTCGATGAGATCATCGGACGGCTGCGGTCAGCCATGCGGAAGCGCCGCGATCTTCTCCCCGGCGAGGGAGCGGACGCATGACGATGCCCCCCGCCCGCCCCGTGATGGCAGCCCGCCGCCCCATCGCTCCGCCAGTGTCCGCCGCTGCTTCTATCGTCTCCGCACCGCTGGGCATGGCAGGGGGCGTTGCCTGCACGCTGTGGAGCGGTTATCTGCTCCTTTCGCCTTTCTACTTTTTCGAAAGCGGTCAGCCCCAGATCGCCGACTATATCCTGGCCCTGCTGACCGGCTGGCTGGCCCTCGCCCGCGGCTTCAGTTTTTCGCGGGCCCTGACCGGCATCGTGGTCACGGCCGCGCTGCTGACGTCGTACATCGTCCTGGTGAACGGATCGTGGACGGTGCTCCTCGGCGAGGACGAGCTTCTGCTTTACACGGCATTCTACCTGTTCAATTTCGTCGCCCTGCTCGATACCGCCATACTTTGCCATTGGCTGGGACGGCGATTCGGCGAGTTGACGGGCGTGACGAGCGTGATGTCGCTGATGCTCCAGTTCGGCCTCTCGTTCGTCGTTGATGGCGGCGGGGCCGAACGCGGCGCGATGTTCTTCAACAATCCGAACCAGCTCGGATATTACGCGGTGCTGTTCGCCAGCCTGGTCTGGGCGTGGTCGCAGTGGTCGTCCCGGTCGAAGAACACTCTGGTGATGGTCGAGATCGCCGCGTATATCGCGGCGGGCTGGCTGACCATCGTCTCGCAGTCGCGCGGAGCCATCTCGGCGTTCGCCATTCTGGTGTTTCTGCGGGCTGCGGCTCGGGTGAACGTCGTCCTGCTGGGAGCGGCGGCGTTAATCGGGGTGGCATTGATGCAGTCCGATCTGCCCTTGATCGAATCGATGCGGTCGCGGATGGAGCACAAGTCGCAGGGGACGAACGAAGAGATGTCGTATCGCGGATACGATCGGATGTTCAACCATCCGAACTACCTGTGGCTCGGAGCGGGCGAAGGATGCTACTGGCGGTTCCGCTCGGATCATCCGGGGGAAATGCACTCGAATTTCGGCAGCCTGCTCTTCTGCTATGGAGCCGTCGGACTCGGAGTCTTTCTGCGTCTCTTCTGGGTGACATTCCGGGATGCGGGGGTGAAGGCGACTCTCTACCTCATGCCGGCAATGGCCTATGGGCTATCGCACAACGGTCTTCGACAGAGCGAGCTGTGGATTTTGTTCGCATTGGCCGTCGGGTTGCACTCGACACGTCTGGCCGCGCGGCCGTTGGCTCGCATCGCCGCAATGCCTCCGGCGAGTCGGCCTGGAGTTCGACCAAAAGCTCCGCGTCGGTCCGCCGCGTCGCGACCTCTGAATGAAATCCCCGCCGCCCGGCAAACCGGCCCCCGTCGCCGCTGAGCCGCGACCCCGCCGCAGAGTCTTCCGTCGCTCAACGGCGTGGAGGCCGCGACTGCAAGGCCTGAAGAGCGGTCACCAGCCGCTCCACGTCGTGGTTGAAATCCGGGTCGCACCGCAACGGGACCGCATTGCGGAACGCGAGTTCGCGAATGCTCTCCGGCAGGTCATCCGGGTGCGGCATCGTTGTGCCGTCGACAAGCAGCGGAATCACGCGGGCTTTCGAGCTCAAGCCTTTCTCAATCTCGAGCCTCACGTAGTCGATTTCTTCATGCAGCCGCCGCCGGCCGGCGCGATCCTGAATCCATTGCCGCCCGATCGGAACTAGGAGCACATCGGCCAAGCCACTCTCGGAGGAGATCATGCTGCGGAAGTCGACGCCGGGGGGCAGGCTGCGGCGGTCGTAGAAGAGGGTGTCCGGATCGAAGTGAGCGAGGAGGCGGTCGACGAGGCGACCGACATGCAGTTCCGTATCGTCGCGGCGATACGAGACGAAGATCCGGAGAGGAGATGCCGCACGGTGCGGGGGCTGCGGGAGAATCAGTCGATCGAGCAGGTCGATGCCTTCGGCGGCAGACGCGCATTGAAAGGGATCGAGCGAGGCGACGCGCGACGAATGCAGGCCGAGGCTGACGAACTGTCCGAGGTCCTCGCTCGTGTCGAAGTGGAAGGGGACGTTCGAGTTCGCCGAGATTCCCGAATGGGCCTGACGATAGAAGCGCTCGGCCATTCGCGCCGCCTGGTCGAGCACGTCCGGGTGGTCGGTTCCGAGATACTCGTCGACGAGCAGCCGCGATCCGGCGTACTGCTCGACCGCCGCCGACTCGGCGTTCCGCAGCCATTCGGGGATGCGATGTTCGGACAGCCGGACGAAGTTCTTGCGAAGGGCGGCGATCTCCTCGGGCTTCGGCTGTCGGAGCCGAAGGTTGGCCTGATAGGCCAGGGTTGCTCCGGACGCGGCGGCGGCCCGCGCCAGCGTCTCCCAGCAGTCGGCCAGGCGGAATTTTCCGATGATCGGAACGTTCCCGACCGCCACGCCGGGAACTCGAACCGCCTGCGCGAGATGGGCCGGAAAGTCCTGGGCGACGGCATCGAACTCATCCGGGACGGTCGGAAACTCAACGCTCCCGGAGAGAAGACGATTGAGCGGCTCGAGTTCATCGGCCACCGCGCGAAGCAGGTTCTCGCCGGCGACCGGCGCCACCATCAGAATGGACGCATCGAAGCGATCGGTCGTCACCGTCAATCGCACGCCGCAATCGACACTGGTCGACGTCAGCAACCGCTGCCGGAGCTGGCCGATCCGCTTCCACCACGACTTCTGAGAATCGGTCGCCGCAGCTCGCACGTCCGGCAGCCGCACGGCGAGCGCGGCGACACTTTGATTTCCCAGGGAAAACCGGGCCAAATACACGGCTCTCGCCCCCGCCAGTTCGCAGATCCGTCGCGCCGACCGGCTTCTCGCTCACGCCTCGCGGCGGAGCGGAAACTGGAATCGACGCTTTTCCTTCGGAGCACCCGCCCCGCCACTCTCATCGCCCGTCTTTCCGCGCTCGACGCGATTGATCGTGAAGTCGACGTCCGCATCGATCTGGAAATCGTCGATGTAGCGCTTCACCAGCCGACGCATCGTCGCGTGCGCCCATCCTATCAGGCAGTTCACGTCGATTACATCATATTCGCCGATCGCCAGCCTGACCGACTGGATCGTCGAAACGCTCACCAGTTGCCCGCTGTCGTGGTCAATCCCCGTGGCGATCTGCTGCTCGCCCCACGAGCCGCTGTTGATGTGGGCATCCCAGCCCACGAAAAGATCCTTGCCGTAGGCGTACACGTGCAGGAACAACTGGCCGCGGCGGAACCGCAGCACGTGCTGCACGCGCTCTTCCTTGCCGTCGATGCCCCAATGCCAGATCCGCTCGGACTCGAGGGAGACGTCCGAAGGCGCCGCCCGTCGAAGTTCGTCGTGCAGGTCGCGGATGAAGGCCTCGGCTTTGTCGCCCAGTTCCGGCAGGACAGAATGCCACGAGTCCCAGGTGTGAAGCAACCGCGGTTCATGGGCCGGCCGCCCCGAACTGAGAAACAGTTTCTTCCGAAAGAACGTGCAATAAATGAGGAGCGGCACCGCCACGAGCCAGGCCAGGAAGACGAGCGGGCCGGTGACCATCCCGCCGAAGAGCAGGATCTGCCCCACCCGCTTGAGCCAGTCGGTCCCGAACCCGGAAAGATCGTTCTTCGGTCTCCAGAACTGCCACCAGAACTGGCGGAACCGGCGCAGCCCCAGTTTCCGAAGCTTGGTCCGCGTTCGCCTCAAGGCGTACGCGACAATCGCGTCGGCCGACTCGCGGGTGAAATCGACGACCGACGTCAGCTTCTGCGGGACGAGCTGCTTGTCATCGACTTCGATATCCAGTTCGGTCGGGTACCGGTGGAATGGTTTCGGATTGACGGTGAAGATCACCTGGCAGCGATCGGTAAGGTCCATCCGATCGTGGCGATGGTTCCAGCACTCCATTTTGACCCACACCGTGGGACTGAAAGGAGGCGACTTCAGCAGCAGGACCTGGGTCGAGTAATCTTTCGACGCGGCATCGAGCATGTCGTAGATCGAGTCGCGAACCGACTCGGCGACGCTGATGGCGTTGTGCGTGTTCCGCTCGAGCAGCGGGCGGGCGTCGGCGACGGCCGAAAGCCTGCCCCTGTCCTCGGGCCGAATGACGGAACCGTCGCCACCCTTCCTCAAAGCAGGGTTGATCTTTCGGAGGGAAGGCTGCCCCGGCCCGGGAGGCGTAATCGGAATGATGACCGAGTCGCTCGCGGAGACCGGCTCGGCGGAAGCCGGCGGGGTGTATTCCATCACGAATTCGCACGTCGGACAGCGGAATTTCACTTTCCGCCCCGCGGCGATGACGTCCTGAGGCACCTGCCTCGCCTTCCCGCATTGTGAACACTCAATGGTGTGCGCCACGTCAGCATCCCCCTTACAGAAGTGCAGCCCGCGCCCGAACGGAATTGCTGGCTTCCGTTCTCCGCCTCGACGAAGTTCCGCCGGGCTTCGCAGTTCTCTCGCTGCACGCATTCCGCTGTCGAACTGATAACCTGCTGTCGAAACGGTACGGCTCGATGCAAACGTGGTTTCAGTAAAAAAACACTGTATCGAAGTCGACGGCCGAAAGTGCGCGAGCGTACCCCGACAGCGCGCTCCGAACAATCGGCCCGGGGCTCAAACCGAAGCGCGGAGGCAATCCCCGCCTGCGCTCGCCCTCAGCACGCCGAGAGCCGAAGCCGCGCCCTCGAAGTCATCGCAACGGGGAGCACATGGCCCCCACTGGAGGAGTGACGGGCGCGTTGTCCGACCGACGCGCCATGCCGCACGGGTTGGCTATTCACCCCGCCCGTATTGGGCGGGATCGTAGTTCACGAGCTTTCGGTCCCGGAAGACCAGGAAGTACGCGCGGCCGTGATCGTCGGGCCCCCAGCGGTACGTCCTGTCATCGAGATAATAGGCCGAGTCCTTCGTCTTCACGAAATTGTCCGCTTCGACATACTCGCCCGGCTGTCCCAGGATCCGACCGACTTCCTCGACGTCCATGCCCTCGTCCACGACATTCGCCAGCAGCCATCGGATGGCCGCCGTGTCCCCGTTTTCGACGAAGCGATGACGCATCGTCTCTTCGCGCTCGTGCATTGCCGCGCGGCGAGCGCTGGACGACGGCATGCGAGACATCTGCTCGACGGCATTGCAACCCGCGAGAGCTGCCGTCAACGCGAGTCCCCGCACGAGGAGTCGAAACGGGACTTGAATGGTTCGGTGCGACATCGGCGCATCCTTGCGGAGACGGTCTCCAGCGACGCGGGCGCGGAGGGCCGAGAGATTAGCATTCCTCCGCTCTGTCGGACAGATGAACCGGAGCTTCGGACACGTCCATCAGGGGGTCCGAACCTCTCGAGCGAGCAACGCATTCAGACGGACCGATTGCCGTGGGCACCGCACGGCATCGCTCCCGTCGGATTCGCGACATGGAGCATCGTGCCGGTCTGTCACCGCCCCGGGATCGTGCTGGAAACGCCTTCGCGGTCCCACGGAGAGGCTCGAAGCCTGTCCCACGAGCATTCCGCTCAGCCTCGCAGCCGACGTCCAAGTGCCCGCAGAAACCCGACCGCTCGGAGCGAGGCGAAACCTCCCGCCCAGACTCCGGCGATCGCCAGAGCCGCCAGGAGTGGACGCGGGAATTCTCGGACATTCAGCCGCAGGACCGGCTCGGCCGACTCCCGCCAACTGATGTTCCGCGGTGCGGCGGCCGGCAGCGGTTCGCCCGCATCGGCAGTCTGAGGAACCGCGGACTCCTTCTCCGAGGGTGAGTTCTCGGTCTCGACCCGCGGCCAGAACGGGCTGGCGGAAGCATCTGCGTACTGCTCGACCTCTCCCGCCGGTGGAAGGTCGATGCGCCGTGGCAGCGGTTCTTTTCGTTCGCCGAGTTCGCTGAATGGTCCCACAACGGTGGCGACTTCGTCGGGTCCGCGGATTCCCATCGGCTCGGGCGCCGGAACGTCCTGAGGAGGAGGAACCTCTGGCTCAGGCGACGGAGGCAGGAATTCGACGCCTTCCGATGGGAACGGCGGAGTTCCTCCCTCGTTGCCGGCGTCGGCGACGAGCGAATCCAGCGCCGCCCGGCCGGGAGGCTCCGAATCCGTACCGCCGTCCGCGGCGCGATCCGGCGCGCCAAAGTTCGGGGCGCCCGGATTGCTTCCCGACTCCACCGACTGTTCCGGAGGAACCGACGTCAGGTCGGAGATGTCAGTGTCGAGTTGTTCCTTGATCAGCTGGACGAGAACCATCGGCGTCTCATCCGATTCGCCGAACTCGAGCTTCAGGCTGGTCGCCATCGACTCGGCCTGGCGGGCCGAGCGGAGCGCGGCGGCAAGGCGGCCGTCCGTCAGGTCCTGTCGAGCCTGCTTCATCAATTCATCGACCTGATCGCGATGAAACTGATCGGCGTCCACTCCACCGTTCCGAACGTTGATCAGCTTGCGGTCGGAGTCGATCGCCGCCTTCAGACGATCGAGCGAGTTGAACGGGTTGGCGCCGGCCTGATGTTCTGCGCCTGCAATCGCGAGAGGGTTCTTCACATCGGCCGGGGCTCCCAGCGCATCGGTCACCGCGGCAACCGCTGGCGCCGAGGGGAGCGGGATAGCCTGTCTCTCCAATTCCGCGCGGCTCTTCGACTCAGCGAGAGCTGCGGCGGCCGGGTCGTATTTGGGATATTCGCCGAGGAAGGGATCGGCCAGCGGCGTGCCGCGCCGCGAGAACGCCGCCAGCATCCGATCGGGGATGGCGCGCTCCGTCCAACTCTTCTTTTTCTGAGCGACCGGCGCCGTCGGCGCCGCTTCGTCGCTCGGTTCCTTGGACGGGGAATGGGGCATCAATTCCGCCGGGACCGGAACCCCGGGTGGAATGTCCCACATGCGGGAGAGGGACGTCTCGCGGCTGTGGGCGCATCCCGACAGCACGGCGCCCAGGCAACAGCCGGCGCCGAGGATGGCCCAACGCGACGTGCCGAAGATCGGTCTTGTCACTTGAGTTCCCTGGATGCTCCGACCTGGTGATGCGTGGCAGACGCGCACGCCGGGACCGCACCACACTGGGGCCTCCCGAACTTTCGCCCACCCCACCGGGAAAACGTCGAACCGCCGGAACCGGTGCGGGCCAGTTTCGGACCCCCGCCCCGCGGCGAGTTCGAAATGCCGTCGTCCCTGACGACACCTCATCTCCTCATGTTCTGTCATCGACCCACCCCCAAGGCCGACGTGACGTCCCCTGCCCCCCGTCGCCCGCCCGCCCCCTGATGCGCACCGGTTGTACCGCTCAGCCAATCTGGGTCATGACAACGTTTGACGCGAAATGCTCGATCGAAAGAGACTATGAGGAGCATGCGAACGACATCTTCGACTTTCCGCGGAAAAAGCGAGAAATCGGCTCAAGTCCACTCGGGGAACTCCTATTCGGCCGATCGGGGCGCGCCTACGATTCCTTGCTCTGATTCCGGTCTTCCCCGCAGCACTCGCCGTATCGCTCCCGACTCGGCGAATGCTCGTGCCCGGCGTGTCCCGACGCCATTCGTGGTGCGTTCCTCTTTGCAGGGAAGCAGTCTTTGCCAGTTTCTTTCGTTCGTTGTGGGACGCACTGCGGTCCCGCCGAAGCCGTCGCTGACCTGACGCGCGGAGGTTTTCCATGCGCATCGAAACCGATGTCCTCACACCTGCGATCGACGCTCCTCGTTTTGTGACGCCCATTCCGGGTCCCAGGGCGCAAGCCATCATTGGGCGCGACAGCCGCGTCACGTCCCCGTCCTACACGCGGTTCTATCCGCTGGTGGTGGATCACGGATCGGGTTGCGTCGTGGAAGATGTGGACGGCAATCGCTTCCTCGACTTCACCGCCGGCATTGCGGTCTGCGCGACGGGGCATTGCCATCCGCGCGTGGTGGCGGCCGTGCAGGCCCAGTCCGAGCGGCTTCTCCACATGTGCGGGGCCGACTTCTATTACGAGCCTTTGGCCGACCTCGCCGAAAAGCTCGCAAACCTGGCGCCCGGCTCGGACCCGAAGCGCGTCTTCTTCACGAACTCAGGGGCCGAGGCGGTCGAAGCGGCCTTCAAACTGGCGCGGTTCGCGACGCGCCGCACGCAGATGATCGCCTTCTATGGCGGGTTCCACGGCCGCACCTTCGGCGCGATGTCGCTGACGGGGAGCAAGGCGGTGCAGCGCGCCGGCTTCGCCCCGCTGGTCCCGGGCGTGCACCATGTTCCGTTCCCCGATTGCTTCCGCTGCAAGGGACGTCCCTTTGGCGTGGACGGCTTCGGACATTCGTGCGAGCGGTGCAGCGCCGAGGCTTTCGAAGCCCTCGACATACTCTTCCGGCGCACCGTTCCCGCGGACGAAGTGGCGGCCGTCATCGTCGAGCCGATCCAGGGAGAAGGGGGCTATCTTGTTCCTCCTCTCTCGTTTCACCGACGCCTGAAGGAACTGTGCGCGCGGCATGGCATTCTCTACATCGCCGATGAAGTCCAGGCCGGAATGGGGCGGACCGGCCGCATGTTCGCCTGCGAGCACTTCGGAGTCGTGCCCGACATCATCTGCCTCGCCAAGGGGATCGCATCGGGCCTTCCGCTAGGGGCCGTCATTGCCCGAGACAACCTCATGACGTGGGGCCCGGGTTCGCACGCCAACACCTTCGGCGGCAATCCGCTCGCCTGCGTCGCCGCGCTCGAGACAATCGACCTTCTCGAAGAAGGCCTCACCGCTGCGGCGGCCGAGCTTGGCCCCCATCTCATGTCGCGCCTGCGCAACGTCGCAACCCGTCAGCCCCTGATTGGCGACGTCCGCGGCATGGGCCTGATGGTCGGCGTCGAACTCGTCCGAGACCGCCTGACCAAAGAGCGTGCTGTTTCCGAGCGAAATGCCGTCCTGGAAGCGGCGTTTCGTCGCGGACTGGTGCTGCTGGGATGCGGCGAGAACTCCATCCGGTTCAGTCCCGGACTGGTCGTGACCCGCGAGCAGATCGATGTTGCGGTGCAGCTCTTCGAAGAGGCGTTGAGCGAGATTGCCCAATAGCCCGGTGCGCAGGCCGAGGAGATTGTGATCGACAGGTCGAGCTCATCGTTTTTTTGGTGGGCTCTCGTCGGTTCATGACGATCGTTCCGCAGGGATGATTGGCGAGTGGGCCGGCAGAGGTCATGGAAGAGAGAAAGGCATTCCACAGGAGCAAGCAGAGGGAGCAGAGAAAATGCAGGGGAGCGCCGATGCGGCACGTGCCCCGGTCTTTCCTCTCTGCTCGTTTTCACTCTGCGTCCTCTGCTTTCACCTGTGGAATGCCTTTTCTGTCTTGTTCTGTCTTGGCTTTCTTCCCCGCATCTGCGGCCATTGGTGCGTCGCGTGGACGACACGCCGAGAGACATGCTCAGACGGACCACTGCCGATTCAAGGATGTCCCGATGCGCTTCGGGAAGATCGCCGCCTTTGCGATTTTGTGCGGAACATGCCATCTTGTCGGTGTCGTCCTTCGCGGCGAGTCCATTCCGTCGACTCAAGCGTTCACCGGCGAGGCATTTTCGATATGCGTGTCTCTCGTTCTTCTCAGCTCGCATTCGGCGGGCTGCTGTCGGCCGTTCTCGGTTCGATTCTGTTCGCGACGGCGGTTTCTGCCGATCAACCTGCGACGCCGGTCTCGAAGCCGATGGATCCCGCAGAGGTGGTCAGGAAGGCCACGCTTCCCAAGGGATTCGAGATGACGGTGTTCGCGGCCGAGCCCGACATCGTCCAGCCCATCGCCTTCACCATCGACGACCGCGGGCGGTTGTGGGTGGTGGAAGGGTTGACGTATCCGACGTGGATCACTGACGGCAAGCCGGGCCGCGATCGTGTCACCATTCTCGAAGACACCGACGGCGACGGCCGCCATGACAAGCGGACCGTGTTCCTCGACAACGGCACGAACCTCAGCGGCATCGAACTCGGGTTCGGCGGCGTCTATCTCTGCTCGGTTCCCAACGTCCTCTTTGTTCCGGACAAGAACGGCGACGACAAGCCGGACGGTCCCGCCGAAGTGCTGCTGGATGGCTTCGACCTCAAGTCGCGTCACAATGTGGTCAACGGCCTCCACTGGGGCCCCGACGGCTGGCTGTATGGATTGAACGGAATCCTGTCGAACTCGAACATCGGCAAGCCGGGGACGCCCGACGACAAGCGGACCTTCATGAACTGCGGGGTGTGGCGGTTTCATCCGGTGAAGAAGACGTTCGAGGTGGTTGCTCACGGGACGACCAACCCGTGGGGGATGGACTGGGATGACCACGGCCGGCAGTACATCACCAACTGCGTCATCGAGCACGTCTTTCACATCATTCCCGGCGGCCACTACAAGCGGATGTTCGGGCAGGATGCGATGCCGCACTCGTATGAGCTGCTGCAAACCTGCGCCGACCACATCCACTGGGGGGGTGGCAAGTGGACCGACTCACGCGGCGGGCAAGGGATTCATGACGAGGCCGGCGGCGGCCATGCGCATGTCGGCTGCATGGTCTACTACGGCGACAACTGGCCGAAGGAGTACCGCGGCAAGCTTTACACGTGCAACATCCACGGCGCGCGGGTGAATTGCGACCGGATCGAAGCGAAAGGCTCGGGCGTCGAGCTCGAGCACGACCATGACTTCCTGAAGATTCCCGACCCGTGGTTCCGCGGGCTAGAGCTCAAGTATGGGCCGGACGGGGGCGTGTACCTCACCGACTGGTCGGACGACGGCGAGTGCCACGACTACACCGAGCAGGACATCAACCGGCAGAACGGGCGGATCTACAAGATCACGTATGGGAAGCCGGAAAAGGTCCGCGTGAATATGGCAGACAATTCTGATGAGGGCTTGCTGAGGCTCCATTTAAGCCCCAATGCCTGGTACGCCCAGCATGCGCGTCGCCTGTTGCAGGAACGCCAGGCACGCGGCGGCGACATGCTCGGGGAAACCAACCAACTTCAGCAACTGGTGGCGAACAAGCAGAACCAGCTGTCGACCAACTATAAGGTGCAAGACACTCTCTCGGTCCGATTTCAAATGCTCCAGACGCTGCACGCGCTGGGTGCGTTCAAGGAGCGGAGCGGCAGCATCATTGCGAGCCTCGATAAGGAGCCGTCGTTGCGTGCGGCCGCGGTCGCGTACGCGTTCGATGCCGGCGTGACGCGGCCAGACTTCCTGACGGAACTGGAAGACCTCGCCAAGTCCGATGTCTCCCCGGCCGTCCGCCTGGCGCTGGCGTCCGGCCTGCAGAAGATTCCCGTCGACAAGCGATGGAGACTCGCAGAAGCCCTGCTGGCTCACTCAGAGGACGTCGATGATCACAACCTCCCGCTGATGTTGTGGTACGGCATCGAGCCGCTGGTCGCGGCCAATCGTGATCGCGCGTTTCAGCTCCTGGCGAAGTCGAAGATTCCCCTCACGCGGCAGTTCGTGGCACGTCGGGCGGTAACGCTCGACGGCGGTCCGGGCGGGAACAATCTCAACGCTCTGATCAAGCTCCTCGGCGACGTCGCCGATGCCAACATTCAGAAGGACGTGTTGCAGGGGATCCTGCAGGCGCTCGAAGGGAAGAAGGCGGTCGAGCCGCCATCCGCCTGGGCAGCTGTGGCCGACAAGCTGACGACCAGTTCGGACGCCGATGTCCATTCGCGCGCCACGCAGCTTGCGGTTCTCTTCGGCGATCCGAAGGCGATGGCGGCTCTCACCGCCACGCTGAAGGACACGAAGGCAGACAACGGCGCTAGAACCGTCGCCCTGCAGACGCTTCTCCCGCGGCGTGACCCGGCCCTGGTGCCGGTGCTTTACTCGCTGCTTTCGGATGCGTCGTTCCGCGGAGCGGCGATCCGCGGGCTGGCGGCGTTTGAGGAGCCTGACCTTCCTGAGAAGCTCGTTGCGGCGTACGCCCAGTGCACCGATGCCGAGAAGCAGGACGTGGTCGCGACGCTCGCGATGCGGCACAAGTCGGCCGAGGCGCTGATCGCCGCGATGGAGCAGAAGCGGATTCCGGTCCGCGACGTTTCGACCACCGCAGTGCGGCAGATCGAGACCCTCAAGAGCGCCCCTCTCAACGAGCGGCTGGCAAAAGTGTGGGGGACGATCCGCGCCACGTCCGGCGAGCGGGCGGCCCTGCTCGCCCAGTACCGCAGTCAGCTTTCCGAAGAAGCCGTCAGGAAGGGAGATCGTTCGCTCGGCCGGGTGATCTACTCGAAGAATTGCGGGAACTGCCACAAGCTGTTCGACGACGGTCGGCAGGTCGGCCCCGAGCTGACCGGCTCACAACGGAAGAACGTCGAGTACCTGCTGGAGAATCTGCTGGACCCGAGCGCGGTCGTCGGCCGGGACTACAAGATGACGGTTCTGTCGACAACCGATGGCCGCGTGCTGACGGGGATCGTGAAGCAGGAGAACGATAATGCGGTGGTTCTGTTGACCGAGCGCGACCAGGTGACCGTTCCGAAGGAGGACATCGAGTCGCAGAAGCAGCAGAACATTTCGCTGATGCCTGAGGGCCAGCTTCAGAAGCTGACCCCCGAGGAGATCCGCAACCTGATGGCCTACCTGACCGGGGACACGCAGGTCGATCTGCCGAAAGCGAAGTAGCCGGCGGATCCGCATGGTGCCCATCAAGTGTGTCCGACAACCCTCTCCAAGGTCTTGAGATGAGTCGTATCGCGTCAGCAGCCTGCTTGATCGCATCCGTTTTTTGCGGCCAATTCCTCTTCGCCGACGACGCGAAGCCGGGATCGGCCGAGCCGATCACGGTCGGCGAGCACGACTGGCCCTGGTGGCGCGGTCCGCACCGCAACGGCATCGCCGAGGGCTCGGCGAAGCTCCCGCTCGAATGGAGCGACACGGAGAACGTCCTCTGGAGTTCGACCATTCCCGGGCGCGGACACGGCTCGCCGATCATCGTGGGCGATCAGGTGATTCTGGCCACCGCCGACGGGGACCGCAGGACGCAGTCTCTGTTGTGCTATGACCGACTCAGCGGGAAGGAAACGTGGCGGGTCGACCTTCACCAGGGGGACGTCGAGAACAAGGGGAACGGCAAGAGCTCAATGGCCTCGTCGACCCCGGCCTGCGACGGAAAGCGGGTTTTCATCAACTTCCTGCACGACGGGGCGATCTACACTTCGGCCGTCAGCCGCGACGGGAAGAAGCTGTGGCAGAAGAAGATCACCGACTATGTGCTGCACCAGGGATTCGGCTCGTCGCCCGCCGTGCATGGTTCGCTCGTGATCGTCTCGGCGGACAATAAAGGGGGCACGGGGATGGTCGCCGCCCTCGACCGGGCGACCGGCGACGTCGTCTGGAAGCGCGACCGGCCGAAGACGCCGAACTATACGTCTCCCATCATTTTGAAGGCCGCGGGCCGCGAGCAGTTGTTGATGACGGGCTGCGATCTGGTGACGAGCCTCAATCCCACGACCGGCGAAATGCTTTGGGAGATCAAAGGGGCGACGACCGAATGCGTGACGTCCACCGTGACGGATGGGCTTCACATCTACACCAGCGGCGGATACCCGAAGAACCATCTGGCGGCCGTCGTCGCGGATGGCTCGGGCAAGATCGCCTGGGAGAACACGTCGCGGGTGTATGTTCCGTCGATGCTGGTGAAGGATGGTTTCCTTTACAGCATTCTCGATGCGGGAGTGGCCATCTGCTGGAAGTCGGACACCGGCGAGGAGCAATGGAAGCAGCGTCTCGGAGGGACGTTCAGCGCGTCGCCGGTGCTCGCGGGAGATTACCTGTTCGCGACCGATGAGGCGGGGAAGACGACGGTGTTCAAGGCGACGCCCAAGGAGTTCGAGCTGGTGGCCGAGAACAAGCTGGGGACCGAATGCTTTGCGACGCCGACCATCGCCGGCGGCCGCATCTACTTCCGCACCGCCACCACGGTCGACGGGAAGCGGCAGGAAACGCTGACGTGCCTGGGGACGAAGTAAGTCCCTTGGCCGGCGCTCGCCCGCTGCCTGTCGCGTTGCCATGACGCTCGACGTGACGGCTACTGCCCCTCGATCAGGGCGACGAACTCGTCCTCGGTCAGGATGGGGATCCCCAGCTCCTTCGCCTTGTCGAGTTTGCTGCCCGCTTCTTCGCCCGCCACGAGGTACGCCGTTTTCTTTGACACGCTCCCCGCGGGCTTTCCGCCGTGCTGGTGGATCAGCTCCTGCACCTGCTCGCGGGTGAAGCGTGTCAACGTCCCGGTCACGACGACCGACTTGCCCGTCAGGATCCCCTCCTTCTTTTGCGCCGATTCCGGGATCGGTTCGCCGAAGTGGACGCCCAGTTCCCGCAGGTCGCTGACCAGCGTCTTCCCGGCGTCGGACGAAAAGAACGTGTGGATCGACTTCGCGATGATGGGGCCGATCCCCTCGACGTTCGCCAGGGCTTCCTCGCTTTGCGATGCAATGGCGTCGAGCGTGCCGAAACGGTCGGCGAGAAGCTGCGCGTTCCGCTGCCCGATGTGCAGGATCCGCATGCCGGCCAGCAGCCTCCAGAGGGGACGGTTGCGGGCCGCTTCGATCCCCTTGAGCAGCGCGTCGACCGACTTCTCCCCCATGCGTTCGAGATTGATCAACTCGTCGCGCCGATCCTTCAGACGGAAGACGTCGGGAAGCGTCGTCACCAGTCCCGAGTCGACGAGCTGCTCGACGAGCTTCTCGCCCAGTCCCTCGATGTCCATCGCCCCGCGCGAGGCGAAAGCCCGGAGCGTCTCGCGGAACTGGGCGGGGCAGGTCGGATTGGGACAGCGGATGTAGACGCCCCCCTCGTCCTTGACGGCCTCGGTCCCGCACTCGGGGCAGTGAGTCGGGAAGAGGAACGGCATTTCGTCGCCGGTGCGGCGATGCTCTTCGACCCGCAAGACATGAGGAATGATCTTCCCCGCCTTCTCGACGACGACCCAGTCGCCGATCATCACACCCAGGCGGCCGACTTCATCGGCGTTGTGCAGGCTGGCCCGCGAGACGGTCGTCCCGGCGATCTGCACGGGCTTCAGGTGGGCCACCGGCGTGAGGGTGCCCGTCTTGCCGACGTTGATCGAAATGTCTTCGACCTGCGTCGTCCCCTCGTACTTCTCCCACTTGTAGGCGATGAGCCAGCGCGGACTTTTCGACGTGTTGCCGAGGACAGCCCGAAGCGGGATCTCGTTCACCTTGACCACGATGCCGTCGACTTCGAGGTCGAGCGAATGGACGTTTTCGGCCATCTCGCGAGCGACGGCCTGCGTCTCGGCGATACCGCGACACTGCCGCACCCCGGGGGTGATGGGGATGCCCATCTTGCGGATCCCGGCGAGGAACTCCTTGTGCGTGGCGTACTCGATCCCTTCGAGGTAGCCCACGCCGTGCGCCAGGAAGCGGACCTTGCGGGCCGCACACAGCTTCGGGTCGAGCAGCTTGAGGGCTCCGGCGGCGGTGTTGCGGGGGTTGGCGTAGGGCTCCTCGCCGCGCTTCTCCTGCTCGGCCCGCAGGTGGGCGAAGTCGGTATTCGCGATGTAGGCTTCGCCGCGGATTTCGAGGACTTTCGGCGGCTTCTTCGTTTCCAGGCGGAGCGGAAGTCCGCGGAGGGTGAGGGCGTTGTGAGTGATGTCGTCCCCTTCGCGCCCGTTGCCGCGGGTGAGGGCAAGCGTGAGCCGCCCCTCTTCATAGATTAGCGAAATGGCCACGCCGTCGATCTTGTACTCGGCGGTGTATTCGACTTCCTCGACGCCGAGGAGCTTGCGGACGCGGGCGTCGAACTCGGCCAGCTCGGCCTCGTCGTAGACATTGTCGATTGACAGCATCGGCAGGCGATGGGGGACGCTGCGGAAGCCTTCGATCGCCGCGCCGCCCACCTTGCGCGTCGGGCTGTCGGGCGAGTCGTACTCGGGGTGCTGCTGCTCGAGGGCTTCGAGCCGCTTCAGCAGCATGTCGAACTCGAGATCGGTGATCTCGGGCTTCGCTTCGACGTAATAAAGATGATTGTGCCGATTGAGCTCGGCCCGCAATCGCTCGATCTCAGTGCGTGCTTTGGCGGTCATGGGTCGGCGCTACCATCACTTGGAATTTCCGGCGGATTCTGCATCCAGAGACGAAAAGGCATTTAACGCAAAGACGCGAAGGCCGCAAAGAGACGCAAAGTTTGAATGAAAGGGCTGCGACATGCTCAATGAACGCCTCACCTGAGTACAAGCGTCCGCAAAGAGAGGCCACGGAAACGACGGAATGGACGGAGAATTACGGAAGGATCGAAACCCCATCGTAACGTCGCTGCAAGTTCTTGCTCTGGCAGACTCCTGCCTGGGGCTTTCCTTCGCGTCGCTTTGCGATCCTGGCGTCTTTGCGTTAAAGCTCTTGCGTTTTCTATCCTCGCACCGGGTCGGGCTGTTTCCACGGTGGAGGAGCGATGGCGTCGATTCGCGAGAAATGCTCCGGCGGAATACGGACACTGGCGGCTTTGACAGCGTCCTGGATCTGCTCGATCCGCTTCGCGCCGATGATCATCGACGTCATTGCGGGTTGGGCCAGGGCCCAGGCGACGGAATACTGCGCAGGCGGGATGCCGGCTTCGCTGGCGAGCCCGATCAATCCTTCGATGCGGTCATAGAGTGGTTCATCCATCTTCCAGATCCAATCGGGCTTCTCAGCCGCCCGGGAATCGGTCGGAAGCGGTTGCCCGCGGCGGTACTTGCCGGTCAGCAGGCCTCCTTGCAGCACCTGGTACGGCGTGATGCCGATCGAATGCTTCACGCAGAAGGCGAGGTCGGGCTGGAACTCGCGCCGCAGCAGGCTGAAGGGAATCTGCGACGAGACGACCCGCGGCCAGCCATGCTTTTCGGCCAGCCACAGCATCTCGCAAAGCTGCCACGCGGAGTGATTCGATGCGCCGAAGGCCCGAATCTTCCCCTGCTTCATGGCGACGTCGAGGGCGGCCATCGTCGTTTCGATCGGCACGATGCGGTCGGGCCAGTGGATGATGTAGAGGTCGATCGTGTCGACCTGAAGCCGCTTCAGGCTGCGGTCGACTTCACGGAGGATGTGGGCGGCCGACAGGCCCCGGTCCTGCGGGCCGGGGCCGACGGGCGCGCCGACCTTCGTGGCGAGGATGGCCTTGTCCCGGCGATCGCGCAGGGCCTTGCCGACGATTTCCTCGGCGACGCCGCCGGGGCTGCCGAGAAACCGCTTGTAGCCTTCGTAGACGTTTGCGGTATCGATAAAGTTAATGCCGAGGTCGAGTGCCGCATGGATCAGGCGGATCGAGTCGGACTCGCTCACCGGCGAGCCGAACGTCATCGTGCCAAGGCACACGGGAGTGACCAGCAGCCCACTGGCCCCCAACGGTCGGAGTTGCATCGAATCGCCTTCGAGAAGAGTGGGAGTCTTGTCGCGCAAGTCAGAGGAGTCGGTTCGGTCGCGAACAATGTAACATGTCCGGGGACTGCGGGCCGCCTTCGAAAGCGGCCCTCTTGCTCCGCGCGAGGAGAAGCCCTGGCGATGTCGACGGCGGCACGGTCGCTCCACGCGACCATCGCATACGCCATTCCCGTTGCGAAGCAAGTGGGCTGCTTTTTTGGCTTCGATTTGACTCCGTTTACGCGACCCGAAATCTCTTCCTCTCATCGCAGGGGCATTCGTCAGCCCTCATGTCCCACACCGCACGCAAGGCCTCGGGGGCTCACTTCACGCCCCCCGCACTGGCGGCCCTCCTGGCCGAGCGACTTGTGAATCTTCTGCCCAACGGACACCGGGCGCTGCGCATCATGGATCCGGCGTGTGGAGACGGAAATCTGCTGGCCGCACTGGTCGATGCGCTGCCGGTCACGCACCGCTCGCGGGTGACGCTCGTGGGAGTCGAGAAGGAAGCGGCATCGTTGTCCGCCGCTCGCGATCGTTTTGGAGGGGCGTGGCAAGATCGAGCGAAGTGGATTGAAGGGGATTTCCTGGAACTTGCGGGGAACGGAAAGTCTGGACGAGCGACCTGGCGCGGTGTCGATGCGATCATCGCCAACCCTCCCTATGTGCGGACGCAGGTCCTGGGGGCGGCTCGCTCGCAGGCGCTGGCCCGGCGGTTCGGGCTGGTCGGTCGCGTGGATCTGTCGCAGGCGTTTCTGGTCGCGATGGGAAAGACGCTGAGGCCGGGAGGGTTGCTGGCGCTGATCACGTCGAACCGGTTTCTCTCGACGCGAGCCGGCACGGCGTCGCGGGATTGCCTGAATCGCGAGTTCGAGTTGCTGGAAGTGGTTGACCTCGGAGACACGCGACTGTTCGACGCGGCCGTGCTCCCCGCACTGGTCTTCGCCCGGAAGCGTGAGCGAGGTCCTCATCGAACGGCACGATCCCGCACGATGCGTGCGGCGCCCTCGACGACGTTTACTCGAATCTATCTGGCGGATGGCGAGCGGTCTTCCCAGGAGACGAACGATGCCGTCAATGCCCCGAGCGTGACGGAACTTGTCCGTCGGGCCGAGCCGGGCCTGTTCCGCGTGCGGGACGCGAGCTATCGGGTCGATTGCGGGGCGCTGGCCGTGCCCGCCGACGCCCGGCAGCCGTGGCGTTTGACGACGTCCGGCGAGAGCGAGTGGCTGCGGCGGGTTGAAGCGGGAACAGCAATGCGTGTGGGAGACGTGGCCCATGTGCGGGTAGGGGTGAAGACGACCGCGGATGCCGTCTTTATCCGCAACGACTGGGAGACGCTGCCCGAGTCCCATCGGCCTGAGCCGCAGCACCTGCGTCGGCTGCTTCGTCAGGAAGAGGCGGTGCGTTGGCGAATACCGCAAGGCCGGACCGTGGCGCCTGGCGTCCATCGCATTCTTTATCCGCATTTCGTGAAGGATGGCCGTCGCGAAGTCGTCGAGTATGCGGTCGACTCACCGACATGGGCGTATCTGGAGTCTCACCGCGAGCGGCTCGAGCGGCGGACCTATGTGATCGAGGCGGGGCGGAGGTGGTACGAAATCTGGGTCCCGCAGGATCCGGCGGGATGGGCGCAGCCGAAGGTCGTCTTCCCCGACATCAGCCCGGAGCCGCGGTTCTTTCTTGACCGGGCCGGCTGCGTGGTCGATGGAAACTGCTACTGGATCGCGCCGAAGGAGTGTCGCGATGATGACCTGCTGCTCTTCATCATGGGAGTGGCGAATTCCGCGCTGATGGCGCGGTATCACGATCTCGCATTTCCGAACCGGCTCTACGCGGGGAGACGGCGTCACCTAACTCAGTACGTGCGGGAATACCCCTTGCCCGATCCGGACTCGCCGGCGAGCCGGAGGCTGATTGAAACCGTGCGCGGACTGACCCTCCGCCCCCCCGGCGAGGCCGCCCGTCGTGTGGGGCAGCAGCGGGTGGATCGGCTCGTGGAGGAGGCGTTCGGGATCGTCGACGAAGAGTGATGGCGTGTTGACGCCACGCGCTGTTGCGAGAGACGGCCCTCGATCAGAATTCGACCTGGTACTTCTTCGTCATCGTCTTGCGGATGGCCGCGGTGGCGTTCTCCAGGTCCTGCCAGCGTTCGAAGCGGACGGTGTTGGCCTTGGCCCGTTCCTCGGCGCGGACCTGGTTCCGCATGCTTTCGGTGCTGCGGCCGCCGGTGTAGTACCCGTTGCTGTCGTATTGGTACCAGTAGTTGCCGTAAATGGCCGACTTCCGCGCCCCCGCCCGGATGCCGGAGCTGCGCTGGGCCAACGCCATTGTGCGGAGGGTCTCGCCGACGGCCGCCCCCCACGCCAGCAGTTCCTCGTCAACATTGAGGATCGGCAGCCGGTCGATCTTGCGGGCGTACCGCTCCATCCACACCGCATGGGCCTCGTTCGAGCGCTCGAGGTCGGTCCGCAAGTCGTCCACCAGCGATTGAACCGATTTGTAATACGCCATCGAGACGGCGGCCGCCGAATTCGTCTCTTCCTTCGGGTCGTCGTCCGACACCGAGCTGAACTTCGTCGTCGGGATTTCGAGCAGGCTGAAGATCCGCCGCAGGCTGGTCGTCGGCACTGGTCCGCTGAAGTGCGCCGAATTGCCCCGCAGCGCGACTCCGAAGCTCTTCACTTCGGGAAGGTCGAGTCCCATCCGTTTCAGCATCTCGACCAGCAGCGGCTGAGCGTAGTTGGTGAACGGCATGACGCTCTCGGAGAAATCGAAGTGGAACGTCCCTTTGACCGAGTCGCCGATGTCGAGGGTCAGCGTGATTCCCTGGATGCCCGAAATGACGCGGGCGATTTCCTTGCGCTTGTCGGCCTTCGCCTCGATGACGTCGGTCTCGGCGACGGCCTGGTGAATGACGTGCGGAGGGACGACGTCCTTGAGGTCGATCGCCAGCACAATCGGTGTGCTGGTGGTCAGCCGCTGTGCGGCGGACTGGAGGTATTCGGATGCGACGACGCCGGAGCTCTTTTTCGAGGCGGCGGCCCAGCGGGAGACGAGCTGACGGTTGGCGGGGGACATCACGCCCAGCGTCTTCGGCGCGAGGCCGACGAAGTAGGCTTCGCTGGGAGTCCAGACGGCTTCGAGCCCGCTGAACGTTTCGACGTATCCCCCTTCGGCCTTGGCAATGGCGCTCATCGCGATGGGCTTGGCCACGCTGACAATGCCGAGTTCCCATTCCTGCTTGAGGTCGTTGAGCGGGTCGAGCTGGGAAGCGATGACGATCGCGCCGGCCTCGGGAGGCAGGAACACCGGACGATCGGCCGCGATGGCCTTGTGCTTCCTCGCCCAACCGTTCTGCCGCGCCAGGGACGTCTTCAGCACCGCCTCGGCGTCCATCAAGAGGACGGCGTTGGCGCTGGGGGGAACATACTTGAGCAGCGGCGCGGGATCGCCGGCAGTCGCCTGCGCGGCGAATTCGGTCAGACCGCACATCGCCAGCAGGAGCGGAAAAAGAGTCTTCAGTCGAGTGTTCATCGGCATGGGACTTTCGTCGGGCCTCAGGACGTGGATCAGATCGACAGGTTTCCTGCGGAC
>JADZEF010000409.1 GCA_020850695.1 Planctomycetaceae bacterium
ACGACCGAGCGGGCGATCATCGTCGAAGAAGTCTTCGCCGGCCACGACCACTTCGACGCCGAGCACCTTGTCGCGCGGCTCTCGTCGCGGAAGGAAGGACGCTCGGTCAGCCGGTCGACCGTGTATCGCACGCTCAC
The DNA here is from genome assembly GCA_020850695.1 of Planctomycetaceae bacterium. Taxonomy (GTDB): domain Bacteria; phylum Planctomycetota; class Planctomycetia; order Planctomycetales; family Planctomycetaceae; genus JADZEF01. The sequence continues at coordinate 138 of JADZEF010000409.1, forward strand.
CTGGCTGGAGGAAGCGGGCCTGCTTCGCAAAGTCGCCCGCACCAACGACCGCGAAGTCTACGAGCACGACTACGGTTACCCGCAGCACGATCACCTCATCTGCAAGCAGTGCGGAGAGCTGATTGAATTCCGCAACCAGGCGATCTCGGACATCCTCGACCAGATCGCCAACCACCACAACTTCCGCATGGAAGGACACCGGCTGGAGGTTTACGGCCGCTGCGAGAAGTGCTGCCGCCCGGCCCAGCGCCGCCCCGGCAAGCTTAATATGATCTGAACGCTGTGCAGTGGTCGAGTGGCGGGGCAGTCCGTATGAAGGGTTGACGCCGGGGCATTGCGCTCTGACGATCGATGAATCCCTGCGATGGCAACTCCGACGCGTGAGGAGATCCTTCCGGGTAGTGATGTCTTTTGAAAATCCGGCCCGTCGGGAGTGGCACGAAAGGTGGGTTACCGCCAATGCCATCCTTTGCCACCCAGGCAGTAGAGCGTGAAGAGGTCGATCAGATAGAGGACCGTAAGCGACGCGCCAGCGAGAATGATCAGTTTCTGGAATGTCCGCATCCCCTCACCTCCGGCCCCCGATTCTACCCCACCGCGCAAGAAGAAACCCCGCCAGTCTCCCGGCGGATTCTGGTGGACTCACGCGGGAGGTTCACCCCATGCCCACCCGCAAGCCCAACTCGGTCCCCTGGATTGGCGTCGGCGTGCTGGCGGTGCTGATGGTGGCGTACGTGGGAGCGTACTACGCGGTGGTACGACCAAGTCGATTTAGAGTCGCGTCAGCACGTGGCGTAGGACCGGTGACGCCAGTTTTTTGTCCGTCTCTTGGATTCATGGAGTCCATTGCTCAGAAGGTTTTCACCCCCATCCATTGGCTCGATCGCAAGATGAGACCAAGTACTTGGAAACCTTTCGAGCGAATCAGTCGCTGACCTGATCGCCGCATCCGCCCGCACGTCAGGGAGCCATCGCCGTGAACCGCAAGCCCAGCCTGATCCTGTCGGTTGCCGTCGCAGTGGTGCTGTTGGTGCCGACGATCTACGTCCTCAGCATCGGGCCGGCATTCCGCTGGTGGGATGGAGACGGCTACGCAGCCATGTACGAGCCAGTCTTTTGGCTGGCGCGACGCTCGGAGTTCGTGTATTCAGTTTTGGACGCCTACCTCGCTTGGTGGGCAAGTTGATCGGCACGGTATCCCCCGTGCCAGTTTCAGGTGGTGCGATTTTCAAAAGGCATCACTACCCATCTCTGAGTGGTGTTGCCGTCTGAAATTCGGGCCAGCCGGGAATGGCAAGGATCTTCAAGGTCAGTTTGCCGGAAACAAGATGACGTAGGCGACGAAAAGCAGGACGATCAGTATCGCTCCCGCAGACCAGATGAGATCGCTTTTTTGTTCTGGGGTCATCTCGTGATTCTATCCCACCGCACAACAAGAAACTCCGCCAGACTTGCGACGGCTCTGGTACACTCCCAGCGAACGGAGAATCCATGCCCGCAAGCAAGCCCAACCCTCCGAAGACGATCAGGGAGACCCGATCCCGGATGCACGCAGCCGTTCGTGCTTTCCGTGTTGCGGCAGCGAAGATCGACACCAGTGCGCGGAACGCGCTCGCGGGCCGAGTCCGCCGCGAGATCGAAAGGCTTCACAAGCAGTTCACGCACAAGATCGACGACATGCTCCGGCACGACGCCAAGCAGACGCACGCGAGAATCAATGAGCGTCAGCGATTGGGGCTTCAAGAACACTTGAAGCTTGCGACCGATGGCGCGATCAGAAGACTGGAAGACGCGGTACGAGACCTGAGCGAGGATGATACTGATCAGGGTGCCGGATCAAACGGCTCGCGAAGTAAGGACGTCGTCTGATTCGGCACCCAGGGTGCTCCGAGCCGCACCCTGGGTGCGGCGGTCTGGGTGCTGCTGTTACTTTGTCGGTTTGCGGTGCAGGTTGTAGTGGGCGGAGGCCGGGAAGAGGGTTGTGTTGTCACCGGCGATCGGGCCGAGGTTGAGTTCGTAGACGTGGCCTTCGCGGAGTTCGTCGGTGAGGAGGGTGACCTGGCGGCCGTCGTTCGAGACGGTTGCCGATTCGAGAAGCACCGTGTGGCGGCCGGAGTCGGGGGTGGCGTAGGCTCCCTTCCAGTGGCGCGTGTAACCCGCGAGCGTGTAGTTCGCGGCGTCGGCGGCGCGGATGGGGTCGATGGGGCGGACGAAGGTCAGACGGAAGCCCTTGGGGATCGCCTTCATTTCGACGATGCCGTTGGGGAGTTTGCCGTTGGCCCGCAGGCGGGTGATGTCTCCGGTGTTGAGGCCGCCGAGCCAGCCGCTGTCGTGGATCGAGCCGACGTAGATGTCGCCCGCGGGAGAGACGCCAATCGAGAGAGGGCCGGTGAAGTTGTTGCGGCCAGCGCCCTGCTCGGGAAGGCTGAAGGGGTAGGTGGCTCCCTGCACCGTGTCGCCCACTTGGTCGATGGTGAAGCGGACGAGGAAGCGGGTGTCGTATTCGCAGCCGATGCCGTGCCCGGCGTAGAGGACGCGCGGGTGGTCGGCGGGGAGTTTGGCGTCGGTGGGTGCGGGCGGGAGGAAAGTGATGCCGTTCACGCTGCGGGTCCAGGGGTGGGGGATTTGGATGGCGGGCTTTGTTTCTTCGGCGTCGGGACGTTCGTCGAAGCGTGAGGGGACGCCGTAGCTCGCCCCTGGAACGATGTGATTCAGCTCGTTGAAGGTGTTCTGGACTCCCTGGTTGTCGGTGGCGAAGAGGCGGCCGGCGTTGTCGAGGGCGAGGCCGGTCGGGTAACGGAAGCCGCTGGCGACGGGGGTGACGTCCCCTTGCGGGGAGATCTTGAGGACCTTGCCGCGCCAGAGGGCGGTTTCCTTTTTGCGGTCGGGCTGGGCGTAGTCGCTGCCGAGGCCGACGAAGAGGTTGCCGTCCCGGTCGCGGGCGAACCCGCACGTCCAGTCGTGGTAGTTGTCGGAGTAACCCCAGCCGCTGGCGAAGAGGGTGCGTCGATCGGCGCGGCCGTCGCCATCGGTGTCGCGAAGGCGGAGGACTTCGGGTTTGTGGGCGACGAGCAGGTCGTCTCCATCGGCGATGAGACCGTAAGGGGCGGCGAGCCCTTCGTCGAAGATTGTGGGGGTCTCTTCGAGGCCGTCGCCGTCGGTGTCCCTGAGGAGGATCACGTGACCTTTGAGGGACGAGAAGGCGAGCGTGCCCGATTTCGTCCATGTCAGCGAGGTGGGCATGATCGAAGTGGCGATCGGAAGGCGGCGTCCTTCGAAGCCCGGGACCGTCGTGATCGGTTCGGGAGAGGCCATGAGGACGGGACGCTCGGGCGGAGCGATGCGCCGCAAGGTCAGATCAATGGCGTATTGGAGGGTGAGCGTGGGACGGTCGGGGCCAGCACCATGTCCCACGAGAATCGCCAGACGTTTCACGCCGTTCTTCAGGGGCTCTTTGTCGACGGGGAGGATCATCCATTCGGCTTCGGTCCCCTGGGTGATCGCCGTGTGATCGATGCGTCCCCGGGCCAGAGCCCCCTCGGACTGGTGTGTCGCGACGAGAAGTTGGTCGCCTTGCGGGAGGTCAATGATGTCCAGGGTGCGTGTGAAGCCTGTCGTTGATGGCGCCCCGGCGAGACCGGAGAACGGTTTGATGCGTTCCTGGATGCGGACGGTCTGCGTCTCTTCGGACCTCGGGGCGCGGAAGCGGACATCGTAGGTCAATTCCATGCCCTGATCGGCGGGCCGGTATTCAATGAGGCGGCCGGCGTCGGGGGGGAAGGGCCGCCACAGGGTTTCGTGGCCGGTGCTCCCTTTTCGCTGGAGGGCCAGATCGGAACCTGGCGCGGCCGCCCCAACAATCGGGGTGCCCGCGAGGTCCCAGTACCAGCTCTTCCCTTCGGTCCGCTGGCGGGCGAAGTCGCCGAAGGTCCATTGGCGGAGGGTGAAGGTATCGAGATCGAGCAGAATGCTATGACCGTTGTTGAAGCCGATGGCGAAGGACCGCGGGACATAGGCGGTGCCGAATTCGCGGGGCGTGGCGAAGACGTCGCGGACGATGCGGGCGGGGGCGTTTTCGGCGACGGTGAGGAGTTGTTCGACGGCCGTGGGGTTGGTGGGGGGCGTGAAGCGGGGATCGTTGACGGCGTCCCAGATGGCGAGGAGCTGGGCGTTGATGTTCTCGTTGAGAATGCCGGCGACCGGCTTCTGGTAGGAGGGCATTTCCATGCCGGGGACGATGCGGGCGGGGGAGCGAGACCAGCGGAGATAGAACTCGGGGCGGAGGCGGCCGGCCATCGCCATGAGGTCGGAGCCGCGGGTGCCGAGGGCGACGTTCTTCGGCTTGTAGGGGCCGATCTCGTGGCAGGCGATGCAGCTGAAACCGGTGGGGCCGACGAGTTGCTGTCCGAGCAGCAGTTTCTCGGCCGAGAGAGGCTCGGTGACCGGGACGATGGGGGTCGCGCCCGGGGCCGCTTCGGGGATGCGGTCGGCGGCCTTGAGATACGCGACGAGGGCGGCTTTGTCTTCCGGGGTGTGGCGAAATTTCGGCATGCGGACCTTGAGCCACGGCATGCGGGGCTTGGGTTGTTCGCCGGAGACCCCTTCGGCCAGGGCGGCGTCGCGGAGCTTGTCCCCCATGGCGGTGAGCGTGGGAGGAATCAGGCCTTCGCTTTGGCCTCGGAGGGCCTCGTTGCCGCGGATCAGCTCGGCCGCCCACTTCGAGAGTCCTTTCTGCGTGCCGCGGTCGTGGCAGCCGAGGCAGTTATTGCGTTCGAGAAGTTCGCGGCCCGCGAGGTCGGGGCTGGCGGGTTGCGTGGCGGTGGCGCGTTGCGTGACGAAGACCTTCGTGGCGTCTTCGAAGAGGTTGGTGTAGCCGGGTCGCCAGCCGATGCGGTTGGGGGTCGGCTGTGTGCATGCGTTTTTCCAGTCAGACGCGTAGTCGGAGAGATCGGTGAGGGGGGCGGGGGGGTCGATTCCCGGGATGCGATGGCAGGCCGCACACCGCGCGCTTTTCACGAGTTCCTTCCCGCGGGCGATGACTTGTGCGTCGCGGAGTGTTTCGTCAGCGATGGGCTGGAGGGGTGCGGCGTCCTTGGCGTCGGGCTTCCATCCAGCGAGGGCGGTGGCGAGCTGGGCGCGTTCGAGTTCGCTCAGCTTGAAGAGGGGCATGCGGTGGTCGGCGTTGAGTCGATCGGGCTGGCCGAGCCAGGTGAAGAGCCACTCGCGCGTGCGTTTTCCGCCGACGCGGCCGAGTTCTCCGCCCGCGTGCGGCTGAAGTTCGAAGCGGTCGGTTGCTGGGCGCGTCGGTTTTGGTGCGGGGGTTGAGGCGGGCGCGGGGATCTTCGGCCAGTGACATCCGGCGCAGCCGACGGTGCGGAAGAGGGACTCGCCTGCGGTGACAGCCGAGTTGGCGTCGGCGGGCTTGAGCGTGGGGAGGTCGTCGATCTTCGGCGGGCGGGCGACGCTGAGGAGGTAGGCAGTGATGGCTTCGGCTTCGGCGCGGTCGAAACCGAAGACGGGCATGTTGGCCGGGCCGCCGTCTGGGGAACCGCGTTCGAGCTTGGCGGCGATCCAGGCAGGGTCCAGCGTTCCTGCCACCGGTGTGAGATCGGGGGCCGGGGGCGAGGGGTTCTCGGACTTGCGGGCATGGCAGCGGTTGCAGCGATGGCCAGTGAACTCGCGGCGGCCGCGCTCGGCGACATCGAGATCGGGGCGGGCGCCGTCGCGAAACAGCATGTGTTCCGGGATCGGCTCGATGGCGAAGGTATCCGCCGACCAGAAGATCCGCATCACGCCGCCTTCGGGCCGGCTGCGGAACGAGACGTCGAGCTCGTGCTCGCCGGACTTGAGGTCGTGAACCTCACCGGAGACCCAGCCCGGCGTCTTGCGCTCGGCGGCGAGGACGGTTCGTCCTTCGAGGACGATGGTGACGTCGCCATGAAGCCAGGCGTGGAACCGGTACTTCGTGGTCTGCTTCGTGACGAGCATTCCCTGCCAGCTGGCGAGGAAGGGGCCTTTCGGGAGTCGCGGGTCGGGGGCGGCCTTGCCCCAGTCGTAGTTGAGGCCGGGGTCGAAACGCTCGACGGTCGTGCCCTCGGCACTGAACTCGGTGAGGAGGCCGGGGATCGTGGGCTCTTCGTCGTCTTCGTCCTGGGCGCGGAGAGATCCGGCGAGAGCGAGCGTCGCGACGATGCCAACGATGAGAGACCAGAGGCGCGGGGCCATCGTAATAGACGCCGCCGCGCACGATCGAAAGCCTGTCATGAACCAGTCCCCGCTGTGGATCACTGCACTCGTGCTGCGAGTATATCTCGCGCGTGGGCGATTCCGTGAGCGTGGGCGTTGCGGATCTTCTGGAGTGGTGATGCCTCTTGAATCTCCAGCCGCCGGAGATTGGGACGGGAACTGTGACTTACCAGTCACCGGATACGGACAGGAGTAGCGATGTTTCTCCTCGGGCGAGCCATTGGTAGCCAGCAGACCGTCTCTCAAATGGCTCAATCAGCCCGGCAACGTCTCGCCAAGTCCCTTCAGTGAAGCCGCACTCAAACGAGTTCGGACCTACCTTCGACATTCCCTGGTCCCAAGTCTTCCGACGGAGAGTCAACTCGCATCCTGAGATGGCCTCCGCAAGGTCGTGAACGGGAATGCAGGGCACGCTGCCGGTCGCGAGTTGCAAGACGGACGCCCGAAGTTGTCGCACCACGGACGGGTCGAACTCGAACATGCGAACCATTGGGCAATCGGCTGAGCCGTCAGCAAGGAATTCCAGTCTCATTCCGACATTCTACATCGACACAGCAGAAAACCCCGCCAATCTCTGGCGGGGGTTCTCATTGCCGCCCTCATGCGACAAGACCCTTCAGAATCCTGACGCGGGCCGCGATACCTACTCTGCGGACCGTGGTGGCAACACGAAAGGCGAATAGCCTTCAGCGGCGGAAGGGTTCGTCTTCGATGGCCTGACGGACGGGACGGCTGACACCCTTTTTCGTCGGGTCGTCGACCAGGCCCGCTTCGACCAGCGAGGCGTACGACAGGACGAAGAGGAGGGAGTAAGCGACCGCATTGGCCGGCAGGTCGGTGCCGAAGAGCTTCACCGCGCTGCCCGCCGCCTTGTTGAGCTTCAGCCGGACGCCGGTCCATTGGACCGAATAGACTTCGTCCAGCACCAGGTGCGACATGAATCCGAGGCCCACTCCCCCCGCCATCAGCAGGCGGACGATCTGGCGGTCGCTTTCGTAGCCCAGGAACACCATTTCGGCAGCGATGAGCATGGCGGGGATACTGTGGAACATGCCGCGATGGACCGAGACCTTGGCGAGAATGGCCGAGGCGATGTACCGCACGCCGATATAGACGCAGACCGCGAGGAACATCGTGTTTTCGGGATTGCCGCCCCAGCGCATCAGCCGCCGCAGCATGACGCAGGGGACGACGGCGGCCAGCAGGCTGAAGAGCTCGCGGATGGGGCGGCCGCTGTCGGAGTCGAGATCGGGGAGCATGCCGCCGATCCACGTGAGCGTGCCGGCGAGGGCGGCTTCGACGGGGGTGAAGCCGAAGGCGAACCAGGCCGTGACGCCGTAGCCGATCCCGCAGATTCCACTGACCGTGATGTGCTCGCGATACGCGGCCATGTCGTTCTTCCTTGAACGAGGTGAAGCGGCGGTCCGACAGACGCGGTGCGACGCAGGGCGCAACGCGGCCCGTGCCGGGCGGCGGGTTTTAGCAGGGAATGCGGGATCTGGGCAACGGGAGTTCGCCGTCTGTGGCGGAAGATGCCTTTGGGGTTTGTGCGGCGCGGCAGGTAGGATGTGGGGCGGGTTCGTGAAGTCGACGATACGGCATTCTGGTGGAGTCTGACATGCTCATTCGCTGGAAACCTGCTGCTCTCTCGGCCGTGGTTCTCTTCGCGAGCGCCGCCCTCGTCTTCGTCGGCACGCGGACGGTCGCTGACGAGACGGCGGAGAAGTCGAGTTCGCTGCCTTTTGTGCGGATCTCGATGGCGTCGGGCAAAGAGAACATCTACCTCTCTCAGCCGACCGTCGAGGAGATCGGACGCCATCAGTTCCTTTCCGGGCAGGAGTTCACCGCCGCGGGGGAACTCATCCCGAACGGGGTTCGACGAATGGTTTCGATCGAACAGATTGACTCTCTCCGGGTTTACAAGAGCCCCGACCACTACAAGCTTGTCCGCAACGCGGAAGCTGAGGAGATGACGAAGAGAGCTCAGGCGCAGAGGGAACTTCTCCGAGCCAGGGGCGGATTCGGCGCTGACCCGAGGGGTGGCGGATTCGGAACTGAAGGATTTGGCGTCGACCGCGGTGAAGATCCCTCGGCAACAGCGAAGCAATACTTCAAGCTGTTGGATGGCGACTCGAACGACACCATCAGCGAAGCGGAATGGACGAGAAGTGCCCGCGTTCGCCGGATGTTCGAACTCGGCAAGATCGACATGTCGAAGCCGATGACGGAAGCCGAGTTCGTCGAGCACTATGTGCGTCTTTTGGGGAAGTAAAGGATTCCGGCCAGCGAATACTGTCGCGCCGTGAATCCGGCGAGCGCTTTCGTGTGATGTCGCGGTCGTGGAGTCACATCCTCTCCTTATTGAGGATCTGCCGATGGACGAAGGCCACGAGTCGGTGAAGCCGGTGCTTGAGAAACACCATGACCAGTCGACTCTGTCTTGGCTGCTGAACTATCTGGGAAGCGACGCAGTCTGGATCGGGATCGCGGCCATTGCCATCTTTGTCGGAGCCTGGATTACCGTCCGACGAAGCCGTCGTCCAGAACTGATCGCGTCCTTCGCGATCTTTCTGCCAACTCCTTTTCTGATCGGCGTCTGGCGTGCGCTGTCGGATGCTGTTGGCGGCTTCTATATTGTCTCGCCCGCCAGTCCGGATCTCCCGATCACCGTCACGGACTTGACCCGCGGAATCGCCGAAGCATGCATCGCTCCGTTGGTCGGGTTGGTCGTTTCGATCCCGTCCTTCGCGGTGATTCTCGTCGGATGGTGGAATCGCTTCCTCTCGTTGCCGGCCGGTTCTTCCGACGAGGGTCGAATCGAGTCACGCCCGAAGAGTCTCTGAATGTCCAGTCGCCCGACGACATCCATTGCCTGGATCGCCGGCTACGTGCTGCTCCTCTCGCTCGCCGCGTATGTGGGGGCGTATTACGTGATGGTCAATCCGATTGCGGTGTACCGTCGGCCGTCATTGGTCCTGCCGGCGTACGGGCTTTCACGTGACAAGGCCATCATGGCCGTTGAGACCTCGAACTCGATGGAGCGGCGGTTCCGCAAGATCTTCACGCCGATTCATTGGCTCGATCGACACGTCCGGCGCTTTGTGTGGGAGTCGAGGCCATGAACGAAACACACCGGTTCCGATTGTTGCCGCCGATTCTTTGCCTGGTGCTGGTGGGACTCTACGTCGGAGCGTACTACTCGACAGTCACACCCATTTGGGAAATTGGTGAGGTTGTCTACCCTCGCTTCCACGGACCCTTGATCAACTCGGCGGACATGAGTTCGTGGCAGCGATGGAAGATGTTCTTCGCTCCCGTCCACTGGCTGGATCGTCGAATTCGGCGGTTCTACTGGAGGCCGCTAGAAATGTGGGAGTCTCCGTGACTCGCGCCGGAGTGACGGCCCTTCGGGCCTTGAGTACGTTGTTTTTCCGGTAACCCAGCCCGGCGCTGCGCTTGGGCTGGGCTGATGAGTTTCGGGCCTTCAGCCCGAGTTGGCCCGCGAGTGTTGGGTGACGTGGGTTGGTCGAGCGGTGGGCGGCTTCGGGTCACGGAGTGACCCGGCTACTTTGATGAATTACGGCGTGACGAATTCGTGTTCCTGCGGGCGGACGGTGAGGACCGGGCAGGGGGCGTGGCGGAGGACTTTTTCGGCGATGCTGCCCAGGAGGATGTGGGTGATGCCGGTGCGGCCGTGCGTGCCGAGGATGATCATGTCGATCTCGGCTTCCTTCGCGTACTTCACCACCTCGCCGTGCGGGGAACCGTTGCGGATGACCTTGACGACGCCGTTCTTTGCAGCGGCTTCCGCGACGGGAATAGCCTGGAGGGCCTGGTCGGCCTTCGCCTGGATTTCGGTCATGGCGGCGCCGAGGATCGGAACGCCCGGGCCGGCGGCGGGGAGCAGCGGGCTCAGGTCTTCGACGACGTGGAGGAGGTGGATCTCGGAGCCGAACCGCTCGGAGAAGGCCTCGGCGTAGTGGAGAGCTTTCTTCGAGCAACTGCTGAAGTCGGTGGCGACGAGGAGACGCTTGAGGTGGATCATGGGGGGCTCGCGGGATCGGCGGGTCGACTGGCGGCCTCGGAGGGAATTCCTGAGGCGATTGTGTCGGACCTAACGACAGCGTAAGGTCGATCGCGCGGAGCGGTCAATTGAACGGGTGCGGATGGGGTCTGAGGACAGCGCTCTTCCCGCTATGGCGGTGCGGTGATCAGGATCTTCGCCATTGCGATCTCCGGGATGCCGCTCGTCGCCACGAAAGTCTTGGCGAAGAGGAAGGCATTTCAACAGGAGAGAACAGAGGAAACAGAGAATGCAGTGAGAAGCCTTGAGGCATTTCATGACATCCGGAGTGGTCGGCTGCTGTCTTTTCTCTGTTCTCTCTGTTTGCTCCTGTTCAAATGCCTTTCGCCTCGCCTTTCTGTGCTGGGTCTCGCCACGACTTCGGGTTTCCACAGTGAGCATCGTTTCTGATTACCTGTCCGAGCCAGATGTTGGTGTTGTTGCCTCGTCGAGCTGAGATCGAGCCAGAGAAGGCCTGCCCGCGAATGACGCGAATGATCGCGAATAAAGGCAAAAGCAAGATCCTGTTGCGTGTGCGGGACTATCTCGATGGCGTCTTCCCGCATGAGACGCTGCTCAATCCTGTTCAGGGATCTATTCGCGCCATTCGCGGGCAGTTCTTCTTGCCGTCGCAACGCTTGTCACCGTGGTGATCTCACGATTGACGAGCCGCGCGATCGTAGCTGGCCAGCCATTTCACCACCGGGGCAAGCCCGGTGGGGGCTCGGGAGAAACGCGGAATCGCTCAATGTAATGGGGTTCGCTACGCTGGTGCAGGTTCCGATATGCCTCGGAGAAATCGGCGGTGGGAACGGTGGAGTTGCGATCGCGGATGTGCGGGGCGTGTGGAGAAGTGGTGGAGAAAGTGTGCGTCGATTTCGGGGGTTGTGGGCTCGAAACGGCGCGTGTTGGCGAGTGCGGTTTTCATCGACCGTTTGGCGTCGGTTTGCCTCCCGGTTTTCGACACGTGCCGCACACCGTCGGCGGGCTCGTTGTTGGGGTCCAACCGTTCTGATATCATCGACTTCCTTCGAGAAAAGCCGACGAAATCCACAGTTTTTGCCGTCTCTGTTAATACCTCTACTGAATTCATTTCTTTAAGAAATCAGAAGACTCGAGACGCACTCCCTTTGATGATGAGACAAGGACCGCCGCAATGAAATTGCACTGCCATCGACCGTCCCTGGCGGCCGCCTTTCAGACCGTCAGCGGTGTGGTTCCGACCCGGACTCCCAAGGAGATCCTCAAGAACGTCAAGATTCAGGCGGCCGGCGGCAAAGTCACGCTGATCGGCACCGACCAGGAAGTCGGCATTCGGTATGAGGTGCCGGGGATTGAGGTGGGTGTGGGGGGCGAGACGCTCGTCCCGACGTCGCGGATTATTTCTATCTTGCGCGAGCTGCAGGATGAGTCGGTGGACCTTGAGGTGGCCGGCGATGCGGTGTGGGTGCGGTCGGGGCACAGCGAGTTCCGGCTGTCGGCGATTGACCCCGCCGAGTTTCCGCCGGTGGCGGCGTTCGAGGAGAAGGCTTACCACGCGATTACCGGGCGGGCGTTGCGGGCGGCGATTCGGCGGACGATTTTCGCGACCGACGTCGAGAGCACGCGTTACGCGTTGGGGGGCGTGCTGGTCGAACTGGCGACCGACAAGATCGCGTGCGTGGCGACCGACAGCCGCCGCCTGGCGTTGATGGAGACGGTGTGCCGGACCGAAGGGAACGTGAAGATCGAGAATGCGGCCCCGGTGATTCCGTCGAAGGCGATGACGCTGATCGAGCGGAGCATTGCGGACGACGAGGCGGAGGTGCATCTGGCCGCGCATACGAACCATGTGCTGGTACGGAGCGGGAACTCGACGATTTACTCGCGGCTGGTGGAGGGGCGGTTTCCGCGGTACCGCGATGTGATTCCGAAGGACGCGACGGTGACCGTCGACATGGTGGTCGGGCCGTTCTATTCGGCGGTGCGGCAGGCGCAGATTGTGACGGACGAGGAGAGCCGCGGCGTCGACTTCGCGTTTGCGGACGGGATGCTGACGATGAAGAGCCAGGCGGCGGACATCGGGGCGTCGACGGTGCAGCTGCCGATCAGCTACACGGCCGAGCCGATCACGATTACGTTCGACCCGCGGTTCATTGCAGACTTTTTGAAGGTGCTGGAGCCGGAGAAGACGATCCAGGTGCGGCTGATCGATGGGGACAGTGCGGCGGTGCTGCGGGCGGAGGAGAATTACACGTACGTGATTATGCCGCTGTCGCGGGACCGGTGAGTCGGGCCCTCAGAGGGCGAACGAGTATTTCTGGCTGTCGATAGCTGCGAATCGAGTCGCTCAGATTGAGGGAGCAGGGGGCGATCGATGAGCGATGCGCCGCGAATTTATCGTGAAACTTCGGAGCGCACGCGGCGCAGGTTTGAACTCTTTGCTGACCGGATTGTCGTTCATTTCAAGTCGATCCATTCGGATGGCGAGACAACAATTCGACTGGACGAATTGAATCCCGAGAGCGATCGAATTCGCGTTCGTCCCTTGAAGCCGATTCGGATCAGTTTTTTCATACTTTTCATCGGTGTTCTGGGACTCATCGCGTCTTATGTGAGGCCGGAACTCAATCGCCACTACAACCTCGGTGTCCAGTCTTTGGTGCTCGTGTTCGCCCCGCTTTTTCTTCTGATCAAGTTCGGAGCAAAAGTCGAATACGTGCGATTCAAAACGAAGGCGGGCGTTGTGGTGCTTGACGTGGGAAGGTCCGGACCGGACAAGCGGCAGTTTGATTCGTTCGTCACGGAATTGCGCGACCGTATCTCCGCGTGTCAGACGAAGGATTTGGAATGAACTACAAGGTCGTGATTCATCGGGATGAGGAGGGGATCAGCGTCTCGGTCCCGGCGCTGCCTGGGTGCTGGTCGGAAGGGGACACCGAGGACGAGGCTCTCGAGAACATCCAGGATGCGATTCGGGAGTATCTTGCGGCGCTGGAGGACCGGTTTTGCGGGGCGGAAGTCCGGGAACTCGAAGTGCGAACTTGATAAATGTTTGGACGAGCGCTGAACTCCCATGAAGAGCATCGCTGACGATTTGCCTCCGGACATCGCTTCACAGATTCATCCGTCCTGGCGGAAGAATGAGGCCGACTATTGGGCGGTGCGGGATGGCTTGCTTTCGCAGTATGCGGATCAATGGATTGGATTCGCCGATGGCCAGGTGATCGAGCACGGGACGAGCCCTGTCGAAGTCCTTCACAATGCTCAAGCGTCGGGACGGCATCCGTTCGTCATCTGCGTCGGGCGAGAGAATGAGCCCTGTCGCATTCGACGCGTGACATTTCCGTACGATAGCGGCTACAGGGGCGAGCCGCTGCCTGTGATCAATGTCGAGTTTCGTGCTGCAGCGAACGTCGTTGGCGTGGTCCTGGATCGCGACATACCCGACACGGGAGCTGATGGAAGCGTGCTGCCTTGGAAGGACTGCCAGGCCTTAAGCCTTCAACCCAATCAGGGTGTGCCGGGATTGATGAGTGGCGTCGCAGGGGGATCCAGCGCCACGATTTCGTTTCGCGTGTGGGCCCATCTGGACGGGACAAATTATCCCTGTCGGCTTCAAGCGGATTTCCAAGGCAAGGAACGAATCATCGGTCGTGACGTGCTCAACCGGTTGGTCGTCATGTTCGATGGACCGGCGGGCGAGGTCGTTGTGAATCCGTGATCGACGAGCTGCACGAAGAATTCACACGAGGATTCGCACGTCATGGAAGCCCCCCGCGGACCGCAGTCCCTCGCCAAGGCGATTTCGGAAGTGATCGCGCTGCGCGGGCTGGCGCATGAAGGGTCGTTCGCCCGGGTGGCTGCGGCCTGGCGGGAGATTGCGGGAGAGGCGATCGCGTCGGGGACGCGGGCCACGGCCGTCAATCGCGGCGTGCTGCAGGTGCTGGTCAACAGTGCCCCTCTTCTGAGTGAACTGGCGTCGTTCCACAAGGCGGCCTTCGTGAAGGCGTTCAAGGAACGCTATGCCGACCTCAAGATCCGCGACATCAAGTTCAAGTTGCGGGGCGAGATGAAGGGCGCGGAGAGCGGCTCGACGACGTGAATTTCACGGCGTTTTGGAGCGCGCGATTCGGGTCGTCGAACGCTGCTTTTTCGCGCCATTTTGTCGCCTATCTCGACGGGAAAAACACGTCGTTTTCGGATAGAATGGAAGACTCCGGAGTGGATGGATTCCTCCGGGGTTTGGCGGCAATTCGAAAGCCCTTCAGGATTACCATCTCCCCATGGCCGAGCCTTCGCAGACCGATTCGACCAACCCCGGACAGACACCTGGCGAGGGGACTCCCGGAACTGACGACTACGGCGCTGACGCCATCAAGCACCTGAAGGGGATCGAGCACATCCGCGCCCGCCCGGCGATGTATATCGGCGATACGACGCTCCGGGGGCTGCACCATCTCATCTACGAAGTCGTCGACAACTGCATCGATGAGGCGGTGGCCGGCTACGCGAAGAACGTCGCGCTGAAGATCAACGCGGACGGCAGCGTGACGATCATCGACGACGGCCGCGGCATTCCCGTGGGCATCAAGGCCGATGCGGGGGACCGCTCGGCCCTGGAAGTGGTGCTGACCGAGATTGGCTCGGGTGGCAAGTTCGACCGCAAGGGGGGCTACAAGACGGGCACCGGCGGTCTGCACGGTGTCGGCGTGACGGCCGTCAACGCGCTCAGCGAATGGCTTGAGGCCGAAATCCGCCGCGAGGGTTTCGTCTGGACGATGAACTTCGCCCGCGGGGCCGTCGTCGACCCGCTTCAGAAGCTCGGCCGCAGCGAAACCACCGGCACGAAGATCACCTTCAAGCCCGACGCCACAATCTTCCCCGATCCCAAGTTCGTCTTCGACACCGTCCACAAGCGGATCCAGGAACTCGCCTTCCTCAACGCCGGTATCCGCATCCGCATCAGCGACGAACGGACCGGCCAGTCCGACGAATTCTGCTACGAGCAGGGCCTCACCGAGTTCGTCCGCTATCTCAACCGCACCGAAACCCCGCTCCACTCCGACATCGTCCGCATCCAGGGCGAGGCCGAGGGGGAACAGGGCATGATCCAGGTCGATTGCGCCGTCCAATACAACGACGGCGCTCACGAGAACGTGCGCGCGTTTGCAAATAATATCGCAAACATGGAGGGGGGCACGCACGTGTCTGGATTCAGGGCCGCCCTCACTCGCGCGATCAACGGCTACGGCAAGCGCACCGACGCCTTCAAGGACGTCGCGCCCACCGGCGACGACTTCCGCGAAGGCCTCACCGCCGTCGTCACCGTCCGCCACCCCCACCCGCAGTTCGAAGGCCAAACCAAAACGAAGCTCGGCAACAGCGACGTCGAGGGCGTCGTCGCGTCCGTCGTCCATGACGGCCTCGCCCGCTTCTTCGAAGAAAACCCGTCCGCCGCAAAAGCCATCGTCGCCAAAGGCATCCTCGCCGCCGAAGCCCGCGAGGCCGCCCGCAAAGCCCGCGAAATGGTCCGCCGTAAAGGGGCCCTCACCACCGGCGGCCTCCCCGAAAAACTCCGCGACTGCCGCTCCCGCGAGCTCGACATCACCGAGCTCTACCTCGTCGAAGGTGACTCCGCCGGCGGCTCCGCCGACACCGGCCGCGACTCCAACACCCAGGCCATCCTCCCCCTCCGCGGAAAAATCCTCACCGTCGAAAAAGCACAGCTCGTCAAAGTCCTCGACAACGCCGAAATCGCCAACATCTTCAAAGCCATCGGCCTCGCCCCCGGCACCGAAATGGACGACGTTACCAAACGTAGGTACGGGAAATTAATCCTCATGACCGACGCGGATGTCGACGGCTCCCACATCCGCACACTCCTCCTCACCTTCATCTTCCGCCACATGCGGCCCCTCGTCGAACAGGGCTGCATCTACATCGCCCAGCCCCCCCTCTACCGCGTCGTCCAGAAAAAGAACACCCGCTACGTCCAGACCCACGACTCCATGATGACCGAGCTCGTCGCCCTCGGCCTCAGCGGCGCCTCCCTCTCCGTCAAATCCGACGGCACCACCTTCGAAGGCGACAACTTCCGCCGCGTCTCCACCCTCGTCGCCACCCTCGAAGAACCCCTCCTCACCCTCGACCGCCGCGGCATCGACCTCCGACACCTCGCCACCCACAACGCCACCCCCGAAGGCCTCCTCCCCCGCTACCGCGTCTTCCTCGGCCGCGAACAACACTGGTTCCCCGACCAGGCCTCCCTCAACACCTTCCTCGAAGCCGAAAAAACCCGCCGCGGACAAGACCTCCCCGTCGCCGACGAAACCGGCGTCACCCCCCCCACCCCCACCACAACACCCCCCGCCCCCAAAGGGGCCAAACCCGCCTCTCCCCCCCCGCACGAAAGCCACCCCGCCCCACCGCAAGACGCTCTCGACGTCACCGACCTCCACGAAGTCCGCGCCATCAACGACGCCCTCCGCCAGCTCGCCGGCTTCGGCGTCAAACTCCTCGATTTCGTCCAGCCCCCGCCCCGCGCGGGCGAACCCGTCTTCCCCTTCCTCCTCGCCAACGACGAGCAGGAACTCCGCCTCGGCTCCCTGAGAGAACTGATCCCCTCGCTCCGCAAGCTGGGCGAAAAGGGAATGCGGATCACGCGGTTCAAAGGCCTGGGAGAAATGGACTCCGAAGAGTTGTGGTCGACGACGATGAACCCCGAAGCGCGTCGTCTATTGCAGGTGACGATGGAAGACGCCGCCGCGGCCGACGAGATTTTCCGAGTGTTGATGGGCGACCACGTCGAACCCCGCCGCGACTTCATCGAAAAGCACGCCCTCGAAGTCCGCGACCTCGACGTCTGACCGCTTCCGTATCGCCCGCCTCCGTTCATCGCGTAGGACGGATGCACCTCGAAGTCTGACCGCCCCCGTAGGACGGGCTTCCAGCCCGTCTTTCCCCGTCACGTCAGGAGTCCGAAGCGCCAGCAAGGACGACGATCGAGGCACGTGCGCCAGAAAAAAGTCCAACAAAACTCGCGTTGGAGTACTCCCAGATTTCGGCCTGAAGGGCCGCAACTCGATAGCCCAGGGCAAGCGAAGCGCCGCCCTGGGTAACGCCCCAAACCAAACCCCCCTCTCCCCCGCCTCGGGGGAGAGGGCCGGGGTGAGGGGGCGCTCATCGACG
>JADZEF010000410.1 GCA_020850695.1 Planctomycetaceae bacterium
GAACTGGCGGATGAGGTTGCGGTCGACCATGTGCTTGGAAAAAACCTGCGTTGTTCAAGACCCGGCCCGTTGCGTCGACCTTGGGTTAGGGGAGCAGAAACGGACGAAGAATTGAAAGAGGAGACGCGCCGACCCGCGATCCGGGACTCTCCGGACCTCCTGAACAGGCTGGCAACGCACTCGAATAATATCAAAAGCCGTCCCAAAGGCCAGCCTAGTTACGGTTTGGGGCATGACGGCACGATGCGCTGGGGGGCCGCCGCGCCAATCCGGTGTGGATTTCCGCACGTTCGAACTTGGGTCTCCATGGCCGAGGCATCACCGCACGCCCAAAGATGAATGGCGGGAAGCACTTGTTGAAATGACCTATTCCCTTGGTCGCTTTGTGGTATCGTAAGAGAGAGCCTGCTTCTGCAGCCACCGTCGCTTTGGGACGGTCGACGCCAGCGTTGCGTCAGAGCAGCCGATCAAGTTCCCTCTGGCCCAAACGACATGTCTGGCAATTCTTCGGACCGACCGATCCAGCTGAAATGGGACGGTGGTCACGTCGTCATCACTCCGGAAGACGAAGATCGTTTCGTCAAGGAAGCGAGTTGGGCGGTCTCCGCTTGTCAGAACAAGCTGGCCCTGGAGCGATTCGTCCGTCAATTCAAGGACGATTTTCTGGTGACGGTTCACTCCTGGTGCGTCCAGCAAGGTGACCGGGTTCGGGGAGCCTTTGTCCCGATTGATGCCGCTTCACACCTCCAGGTTTTTGTCGTCACGCGATTGCCGCGGTACGACTTTACGCTGAGCCAGGCGCTGTCGGACCTGGAGACGAGGCTTTTCGAGAAATCCTGGCCGTGCGACGTGTTGCAGATTCCCGACGGAAGCATGGAGTCCGTGCAGACCTTCTTCGATCCGGAAAGGTCGATTCAAGTCTATGGGGACGCCGCAATCTCATCGCACGAAAGCCGAGAGTCATTTGCGCTTCTTGAAAACAATCCCGGATGACTATCCGGATTGGTTATGCACGGTCGCTTTCTATTCGGCCGTTGAACTGGTTGAGCAACTGCTGGCGGCGAAAAACCACCACAGCAAGAGCCACTTCGAACGCAAGATGGCCTTGAAAAAGCACCATCCGAACCGGGCACTGAACGACGCCTACCACGACCTTTATAACGCGTCGCTCGATGCGCGGTACCTGGATTCGGAACAATGCCCCACGGCCGCCGAAGCGAGAGCAATTCTGATCGACCGCCATCTCGTCACGATACAGAAGTACGTGGAGAGCCACTCACCCGCCTGACTTCGCTCCCCTGGCTGGACGCCGATCTCGACCGGCTCAGCGTCGACGGATTGCGGCGCCGGCGGCGGGAAATCACTCCCCTGCTCAACGGCTGGTGTGAAGTCGAAGGGCAGCGGCTCCTCAACTTCGCGTCGAACGACTATCTGAACCTGGCCCATCATCCGCAGGTGGTCGAGGCGGCCCGGCAGGCGGCGTCCGAAGCGGGAGCCGGTTCGGGTGCCAGTGCCTTGGTGACGGGGCGAACCCCTTGGCATGTCCGACTGGAGAATGCCCTCGCCGAGTTCGAGGGACAGGAAACGGCAATCCTGTTCCCCACGGGCTATGCGGCGAACGTCGGAACCATCGCCGCCCTGTGCGGAGAGCAGGATGTCGTCTACTGCGATCGCCTCAACCACGCCAGCCTGATCGACGGATGCCGGTTGAGCGGGGCGGCGTTCCGGGTCTATCGGCACGACGATCTCATCGGGTTGCGATCGGCGCTGGAGCGCGGGACGGGATTTCGCCGGCGGTGGATCATCACCGACGGGGTCTTCAGCATGGACGGGGATGTCGCCCCGCTCCCCGCCCTCTGCGATCTGGCCGAGCATTTCAATGCTCAGGTTCTGGTCGACGAGGCTCATGGCACGGGAATTTTCGGGACGAATGGACGCGGCGTCGCTGAGCATCAGGGAGTCGAGCATCGAGTCGCCGTCCGCGTCGGAACGCTGAGCAAGGCGATCGGATCGCTGGGCGGTTTCGTCGCCGGTCCACAGGTGCTGATCGATTGGCTCTGGAACAGCGCCCGTACCCAAATCTTCTCGACGGCACTTCCACCGAGCTGTTGTGCGGCGGCCTGTGCCGCACTGGAGATCATTCGCAGCGATCCGGCGCGGGCGGCGCGTCTGCACGACCATGCGACGAGGCTTCGTGAGGCTTTGTCAGACTCCGGCCTTCATCTACCGCATGGCGTCGCCGGCCCGATTGTTCCCGTGATTCTCGACGATCCCGAGAGAGCGGTTCGCATCGCCGCCCAACTGGAAGCACGCGGTTTCCTCGTCGCGGCGATCCGTCCACCCACGGTCCCACGCGGCACGTCGCGACTGAGGATCACGATCAGCGCGGGACACGAAGCTGCGGACATCGAACGCCTCGCCGCTGCGGTCATTGAGGAAGTTCGAAAGCCATAAGAGCGGCGACCACGCAGTTCCTCGGCGACGGCTTTGACCAGCCGGGGTGCCGAAGCAATCGCCGCTCGATTGACGCCGCACGTTGCGTCATCGATGCTGGCAGCCCACATCAAATCCCGGTTGTCGCCCACGAAATCCGCCGCGTGTCCGCCCTGATCCCAGCTCCCGTCGCCGAGTCACTCCCGACATTCGCCGGCGAGTACCCCTTCGCCCCGCACATGCTCGACCTTGACGGCGTGCGGATGCACTACGTCGAGGAAGGCTCTGGCGACCCCATCCTGATGGTCCACGGCAACCCGACGTGGAGCTTCGCCTGGCGGAAGTTCGTGACCGACCTCTCGCGCGATCACCGCGTCATCGCCGTCGACCACATCGGATGCGGACGGTCGGACAAGCCGCAGGACTACGAATACCGCCTCGCGCGACACGTCAGCAACCTGTGTCGACTGATCGAATCGCTCGACCTGAAGCGTGTCACGCTCATCGCCCACGACTGGGGCGGCGCGATCGGCATGGGAGCCGCCACCCGTCTCCCCGCACGCTTCGCACGCTTCGTCCTGATGAATACTGCCGCATTCCGCTCGCAGCGCATTCCGCTGCGGATCTCGGTGTGCCGCATCCCGCTTCTGGGAGCGGTCGGCGTCCGCGGGTTCAACCTCTTCGCCGGAGCGGCCATCTCGATGGCCGTGGAAAAGCACGACCGGATGACGGCGGCGGTGAAAGCCGGCTACCTCGCACCGTACGACTCCTGGGCGCATCGCGTCGCCGTGCAGCGGTTCGTCGAGGACATTCCGCTGAACTCACGACATCCCAGCTATGCGGAACTCGTCCGCATCGAGGAGGGGCTCGCGCAGTTTCGCTCGCACCCCGTGCTGTTCCCCTGGGGTATGCGGGACTGGTGCTTCACCCCCGCATTCCTGCGAGAGTTCCAGCAGCGCTTTCCGAACGCCGAGACATTCGAGGTCGCCGACGCGGGACACTATCTCTTTGAAGATGCGCCCGAGCGCGTGATCCCGCGGATTCGCGAGTTCCTCGCCGCCCATCCCCTTCGGTAGAGCGTACTACCTGCGGGCGTTCGGCTTCGTAGCCCGGCCTTCCCAGGCCGGGAGCGAGGCTTTGTCCGGCCTGGGAAGGCCGGACTACGGAAAACGCGCCGGTGACGCGCTCTCGCCAACGTGCCTCATTCCTTGGACGGCGGCACTCCGGGGCCGAGCAGGCTGGGGCCACCGCTTTTCGGCGCGGACGGACCGATGTCGATTGCTGGTCTGCCGGTCGATTTTTCCCGGGTGGAGGGCTCGCTCAGTTCGGCTTCGGCCGACTCATCATCGGCAAGAGTTGCCGGCGCTTCCTTCTCGGGCATCAGCTTGGCCGGCGTCGCGAAAGCGGCCGTCTCCGCGGCGAACTTCTGGAAGGGCGAGGACGTGTCAGCCGTTTCGGACTTCGCCTCGGCCGCGTTGATGCGGGCGATGGCATCTCGCGCAATCGGGGCGACATCGGACGATTCTTCCTTCGCCAGCGATTCCAGCCTGGCGAGGGCAACTCGTGCATTGGGGCCGATGTTGCCCAGCGTCACGACCGCCGCCATGCGGAGTTCGGCGTCGCTGTGCTCGAGGAACGGGACGATCGTCGAAACCGCCGCCTCCCCCTGCGAACCGTAGTTCCCGAGGCTGTAGAGCGCGATCTTCCGGACCGTCGGATTCTCTTCCTTCAGCAGTTTCTGGAACAACGGAATGACCCGCTCGGCCTGCGATCCGAACAACGAGAGCGACGCCCCCGCATTGGCCTGCACCATGGGCGATTCGTCGTCGAGGGCCTTGGTCAATTGAGGCTCGACAGCCGCCGCATCGGGGCCGAGACGGGCCAGCAGCATCGCGGCGAATTCTCGCGTGCGGACCTCCGGAGACGCGAGTCCCTGGCCCAGGACGCCCGCGGCTTCCTTCCCGAGTGCCGTGAGTTCCTGATCGGCGGCAATCCAGGCCTGCGGATCTTCGTCGCGCTCGGCCTTGATCAATCTGTCGAAGGCCGCGCGGGCGGCCTTCGATTCGGACGGCTCGGGTGTCTTTGTCGGCGCGGGCGTTCCGCCCGACGCTGCGACGAGATCCTGAGAGACGGGGGCCTTCGCATCGGTCGACTTTTCAGTGGACGACGCCACCGCCGACTGCGAGCCTTTCGGAGCAGACGCCTGACCGCATCCGATCAGGAGCGCCGCCATTCCGGCTGCCAGCGCCAGGAGGCCAGTCTGAAAGGTCTGAATCGCAACCATGTGTTTCCCCTCAGGGAACGGCCGACGGCCGTCCCGAAATCAGGTCCCGCAAGGAGTGCGGAATCTAACGGATTCGGGAAAACACGGAAGCGCGAGTTTCGCCCCTCCATCACCATCGCGACCGCCTCAGTTGGAATTCACCAACTCCCACTTGATGGGAAACCTGTCGCAGCGATTCGTGAGGTTGGTCAAGGTGACGATGTCGGCGGCATAAGAGAGCATCAGGACGCGGCCATCGCCGAAGAGACAGTTGAATCCGCTTCGGTGGGTCGAGCCCGCCCGATAACCGTTGTTGACGTCGGTGCTGTCCGGATCGCTCTGGATGTCGACGACGCCGCGCCGCAGGAACCCGTAAGGGTCGCGGATGTCGAACGCACTGCCGTCATGTTCGATTCCCGCCGCGAGAGTCCCCTTGATGTACCACGGCTTGGCCGTGCTCCGCTGCCCCATGGCGTTCGTGCCGACCCACTTCTCGCTGAGGAAGCAGGTGTTCGAGACGCCGTCCGTCACATTCGACTGCGTGAGCTGAGCCCGCCACTTGAACGTCCGGCTGTCGGCCGTCGCCGCGGCCGACGCCGGCATGTTGGCGCCGTAAACAAGGGCGCCCACGAAGGGGCCATTGGCGATCTTGATATTCGAGTCGAACATGTTGGTGGGGGCCTTATTGGTTCCCATATTCACCAGCGCATCAACCCAGGTGATCGCGACCCCGGCGTTCCCCGCATAATCAATGCAGGACCCGGGCTGCGCATTGAGAAGCAGCCCGTCGCCGCCGCGGGTCAGCGTGTCGGCGGGTGACGTCTCGCGCATCGGGCTGCGACGGGAGGGACAGAAAAACGCCGAAATCACGGCACTCTTGCTTTGGGAGAGGTTGGATGTGTTCCAGGCCCTGGTGCGGTCCATTTCGTTCGCCCAACCGTTGTCCAGGTAGGGGAGAAGCAGCCAGGCCCATGTTGTGCCGCGCCAAGGGGTTGTGGTGCCGTCCATCACCTTGCCTACTTCAACAGGGTCGATGTTTTCGCCCTGCTGGAAGTGTCCGATGAAGGCGGGGACCAGGCAGCCGGTGGAATCGGTCCAGCTCTGCATGGCGATTCCCAATTGCCGCAGATTGTTCTGGCATGAGCGCTTGCGAGCCGACTCCCGCGCCTGTTGCACGGACGGGAGCAGGATCGCCATCAGCACGGCAATGATGAAGACCACGATCAGGAGTTCAATAATGGTGAACGCGGATCGTCGCGAGGTGCTGCGCCGGGGCGCGGCGGAGAGGCGGGTGCCAGATTTCATGGGAAAAGAGACGCGAGTGGCCTGCGTCAGATGGGGAAAGGCCATGGCCAGAATCGAGCCGATTCATGGCAGATAGGGGTTTAAATCGGCGTGTCGAAGTCCCCGCTCTGATCCCATCCGCGGAATCGTGGAACAACCGCCCTGATCCGACCCCGTTGCCGAAGCGTTGGCATCGCCCGGTCCCGCGTCATTGCGCCAGGGGAGAGGAACCCGACTCCAATCGCCGGTTGACGCGTATTTCCGCAATCACTACAACCGCTAGAGCCCCCGCATTTTTCCGCTGGAATTGCGCTCTTTGCCGGATCCGACTGCAATGGCCCGCCTGTCGAACGCCGACCTGCTCGAACTCAATCGCCGCTTGGACGATCACACCCCGCAAGACCTGCTCCTCTGGGCGCGGGACGTCTTCGGCTCGCGGCTCGCCGGCTTGTCGGCCCTGCAGGAATCGGGCACTGTCGTCTGCCACATGCTTCACACCTTGAAGATCGACATTCCGGTCCTGTTCGTCGATACCGGAGTCAATTTCCAGGAGACGCTCGACACCCGCGAACGCGTTCGCAACGAGTACGGGCTCAACGTCGTTTCCCTACATCCCGAACTGACGATGGCGGAACAAACCGCGAAGTACGGCGTGCTTTACCTCACCCACGAAGGGCAGGAACAGTGCTGCCAGATGCGGAAGAACGACCCGCTGGCGCGCACCAAGGGGCAGTACGACGCCATGATCGGCAGCCTGCGGCGGGCCGAAGGGGGCCGCCGCGACGCCTGCCAGATTCTCTCGGTCGATGTGCCAATGAATCTCGTGCGGATCAATCCGCTGGCCAACATGACCGACGACCAGCTTCACGCGTATATCAAAGAGCACAACGTCATCGTCAACCCGCTCCACGCGCAGGGCTTCACCACGATCGGCTGCAACCGATGCACCACGCCGGTCCTCCCGCACGAGCAGAAGAGGGCAGGGCGCTGGCGGCATCTGGGGTCGTGGGCCCCGCAATATTGCGGGATCAATCCGTCCGACCGCGATCCGACGAAGTCGCCGGCCATCGATCTGCCGCCGAAGCTGATCGACCGCATTTTCGGCCGCGAGACCGATTTCGCGATCTGACGCGGTCGGACGGCGTCGACTTGCACGGACCAGGCGCCCGCGCGCCCGGCACATTGCGATTTCTTCGCAAAGTCGCCGGAACAATCGTCGCCGGCTTCACTGGTCCGGCGATCTCCATCCGTACGATCGGAATCGGGGCAACTCCCCATTTAAGGTGCGTGAAACAATGACGTCGCGCGACCGACCTAAGCTTTCGATGCCCGCATCAGAATCTCTCCCTTTCCGATCGCAGCGCGGCTCATTGAATATTCGAGTGTTCAAGAAGCTACGACATGACGGTCTCGCTGATATCCGGCACGCGGGGAAAAGCTCTGTCCAGGGTCTCGCCGGACGCTGCCGGCGCTCCCGCGTCCGATATGATCAGCATCCGCCCGGAGGAGTTGATCGTCGGTCGCGCGCTGCAAAATGACGTCGTCTCGGACAGTGAGCATTTGTTGCTGGCGGCGGGAACCCAGGTGACGCCGCGGTTTTTCGATCTGCTGAACCAGCACAAAGTCACGACGCTGCAAATTCATCGCGCCGACGCCGAACATGCCACGCTCCGTGACCTGACGACGGAACCTATGCCCGCCGGCGTGCCGTTTGACTCCGAGCTGACGCGAAAGCTCGACACGCTCATCGATGCGGGTTCGCTGTTCGTGGCGAATGTCGGCCCCACCCGTCCGCGAAAGCATGGTGTTGCATGGCTGCAAAGCCTACGACCCCGAGCAGGTACGGGTCCATTCCGGGAAACGGACTCGGCGTTCGAATCTCCAGAATGGTGTGAGTGAGCGCGGCACGCGAAAGAGCGACGCTCGCTTGAGTATAGCCGGATGACGCGGTTGCCGGTTAATTGAGCTGCTGCAACTGGTGAGGAGAGGGTGCATCCTTCAAGTGGTTGCGGTGCATCTGACCACGGATCTCAGCTCCTTCCGTTCCGCAAATCATTTTTCACCACGGAGTCGAGAATGAGGCCTTCGCCGCACTCTCAATGATGAAAATGGCATCACCTGTGCATGGCTTGGGGGCGTGACGCCTATTTTCGGAACAGTCACGGAGAGGAAAGAGGCATTGGAAA
>JADZEF010000411.1 GCA_020850695.1 Planctomycetaceae bacterium
CCGGCACCCCCGCCAGCTTCGACGTGCTCAACACCGAAATCCGCGGGCTGTGCCTCAACCTGCAACTCGAAAATAACCCGGTGTGATTCGTGTCGGGCGGGCGATGCCCGCTCGACAGCAACGGAAGACGGAGAACCGAATGGCCACCACGACATTGGATTCGAATCGTGTGGAATCCATCGAGACTCGTCTGAGTGCCCTTGAACGGGAGATGATTGAATTTCGAAAGCGTCTCGCGAAGCCCGAGGTCGCCCCGAACTGGCTTCAGAAGGTGACTGGAGCCATGAAGGGGCGGCCGGAATTCCTCGAAATGGTGGAATTGGGACGCGAGTACCGGGAGTCGCTTCCCTACTCGGATGAGGATCCGGACGCGTGGTGAGATTCCTTCTCGATACTGACCACATCAGCGTACTGGAGTGGCAGGCCGGTCAGGAATACGACCTGTTGTCGGCAAGGATGGCGGCACACTTACCGGATGACTTCGCATTTTCGATCGTCAGCTTTGAGGAGCAGACGCTTGGTGCTCACAACTATGTCGCGCGGGCTCGAACTCGTGAGAACTTCATCAAAGGATACGAGTTGTTCGAGTTAGTCCGTTCGATCTTCTGTTCGTCCCGTGTTCTTCCAATGGATGACGCCGCAACGGACGTGCTTCAGAATCTCAAGTCGATGAAGCTGCACGTCAAAGCGATGGACCTTCGGATCGCGGCGATAGCAATTTCCAATAAAGTGACCCTGCTGACCCGCAATATGGCTGACTTCTCACGGATTCCAAACCTCAACACGGAGAATTGGACAATCTGACTGGCATCAGAAATCTCGCCGCAGTCAAAATTGTTTGTCCAAGACTCCCCACCATTGTTTAGACCTACGATTAGCGAATTCGCCTGAAAATTACGTCGGTTATCGCCTTGGTGGGCAGTGCCCACCCGACAAGAAATCAGCCCGCCTCGATCAGGAGCACATAAATGAGCGTCGGTGAAGCCAACTACGATCGCGTCAATGATTTCGGCGCCATCAAGATCGCTCTCGCCAGCCCGCACGACATCCGCAGCTGGTCCTTCGGCGAAGTGAAGAAGCCGGAGACGATCAACTACCGCACCTATCGCCCCGAGCGCGACGGTCTCTTCTGCGAACGGATCTTCGGACCCGAGAAGGACTGGGAGTGCGCGTGCGGCAAGTACCGCGGCATGAAGTACAAGGGAATGATCTGCGATCGCTGCGGGGTGAAGGTCACCCACAGCCGCGTTCGCCGCAAGCGGATGGGCCACATCGAGCTGGCCGCGCCGGTCGTCCACATCTGGTTCTTCAAGAGCATGCCCAGCCGCCTCGGCGCGCTGCTCAACATGAAGACCACCAGTCTCGAAAAGGTGATCTACTTCCAGGATTACGTCGTCATCGATCCGGGTGACACGCCGCTCCGCGAAGGCCAGCTCCTCACCGAAGAGGAATTCCGCAAGTCGCGCGACAAGTACGGCGCGGGCACGTTCGAAGCCGACATGGGCGCCGAAGCCGTCAAGAAGCTCCTCGGCCGGCTCAACCTGGTCGAGCTCTCGGCCGCCCTCCGCGAAGAGCTGAAGACGACCGGCAGCCAGCAGAAGCAGAAGGAGCTGATCAAGCGGCTGAAGATCTCGGAAGCCCTCCGCGACAGCCCCAACAAGCCCGAGTGGATGGTGCTCGATGTCGTGCCGGTCATCCCGCCCGACCTTCGCCCCCTCGTGCTGCTCGACTCGGGCAACTTCGCCACGAGCGACCTGAACGACCTCTACCGCCGCATCATCAACCGCAACAACCGGTTGAAAAAGCTGGTCGACCTCAACGCCCCCGAAGTCATCGTCCGCAACGAAAAGCGGATGCTGCAGCAGTCGGTCGACGCGCTCTTCGACAACAACCGCTGCAAGCGGCCGGTGCTGGGCTCGTCGAACCGCCCGCTCAAGTCGCTGACCGACATGATCAAGGGTAAGCAGGGTCGCTTCCGCGAAAACCTGCTGGGTAAGCGCGTCGATTACTCGGCCCGCTCGGTCATCGTCGTCGGTCCCGAACTGCGGCTGAATCAGTGCGGTCTGCCGAAGAAGATCGCCCTCGAACTCTTCCAGCCGTTCGTCATCCGCCGGCTGAAGGAACTCGGCCACGCCGACACGATCAAGAGCGCCAAGCGCATGCTCGAGCGCCGCGACGAGGACGTGTGGGATATTCTCGACGAAGTCATCACCAACCACCCGGTGCTCCTCAACCGGGCTCCCACGCTTCACCGCATGGGTATCCAGGCGTTCGAGCCGGTGCTGGTGGAAGGGAACGCCATCCGCATTCACCCGCTCGTCTGCAAGGGGTTCAACGCCGACTTCGACGGCGACCAGATGGCCGTCCACCTGCCGCTGTCGATCGAGGCTCAGGTCGAAGCCACCACGCTGATGATGTCCACGAACAACATCTTCAGCCCGGCGAACGGCCAGCCGATCATCTCGGCCACCCAGGACATCGTCATGGGTTGCGCCTACCTGACGCTGAAGAAGACCGACCGCATCGGCGAAGGGATGACCTTCTCGAACATCGCAGAAGTCCACAACGCGTTGCTGCACAAGAAAGTGGTGCTCCACAGCATCATCAAGGTGCGTCTGCCGCGCGACAAGCGGCTGAAGCACGAGGGAGCAGAAGAACATCGCCCGGGCCGCCCGGTGACGACGACGGTCGGCCGCGTGCTGTTCAACGACGTGCTGCCGCCGCAGATGGCGTTCTACAACCAGTCGATGAAGGGCAAGGACCTCGCGAACGTCATCTCGGACTGCTACCAGGAACTCGGCCGCCGCCAGACGATCGACCTGCTCGACCGCATGAAGGAACTCGGCTTCCAGCAGGCCACCCGCAGCGGCATGTCGTTCGCCGCGAGCGACCTGAAGACCGCCCCCAACAAGGGGGAGGTCATCGCGAAAGCCGAGCAGGACGTGCTCAAGCAGCAGAAGCTGTTCGAGCGCGGCGTGATCACCAATCAGGAGCGGTACAACAAGGTCCTCGACACGTGGACCCACGCCCGCGAAATGATCACCAAGTCGATGATGGTCGAGCTCGAGGGAGACACCCGCGAAGGGGGCAAGTACGTCAACCCGATCTTCCTGATGGCCAGCTCGGGGGCTCGCGGCGGCGTCGAGCAGATGCGTCAGCTCGCCGGCATGCGTGGTCTTATGGCCAAGCCGTCGGGCGAAATCATCGAGACGCCCATCAAGGCGAACTTCCGCGAAGGTCTGTCGGTGCTCGAGTACTTCAGCTCGACCCACGGGGCCCGCAAGGGTCTCGCCGACACCGCACTCAAGACGGCCGACTCGGGGTACCTCACCCGCAAGCTGGCGGACATCTGCCAGAACATGGTCATCAACGAGCGCGATTGCGGAACGGCGAAGGGCATCACCCGCGGGGTCATCTACCGCGGCGAAAAGGTGGAAGTCCGCCTGGCGGACGCCATCCGTGGCCGCGTCAGCCGGACCAACATCGTCAACCCGATCACTGACGAAGTGATCGTTCGCGATGGCGAGCTCATCACGCACGAGATCGCCCGCAAGATCGAGGAACTGGGTCTCGAAAAGATCCAGGTCCGCAGCCCGATGACGTGCGAAGCCTCGTACGGCCTGTGCCAGCTCTGCTACGGCATGGACCTGTCGACCGGCTCGATGGTGGAAGAAGGGCTCGCTTCGGGCATCATCGCCGCCCAGTCGATCGGCGAGCCCGGAACGCAGCTCACGATGCGCACGTTCCACATCGGTGGTTCGGCTCGTATCGACGTCGAAGAAAACGAACTTCGCACGCGGCGTGCGGGGCGCGTCCGCTTCGCCCGCATCCGCAGCGTCGTGAACGCCCAGGGACAGAACGTGGTCCTCACCCGAAACGGTGAAGTGATCATCATGGACCCGAAGGAACGCGAACTCGAAAAGTACACGATCCCGAACGGTGCCACGCTGCTCGTCAAGGAAAACGACGAGGTGACCACCGGGCAGCCCCTCTGCCAGTGGGACCCGCACTCGGTGCCCATCCTCGCCGAAAAGGGGGGAAAGGTGCGATTCGAGGACTGCATCGAAGGCCGCTCGATGCGTATCGACCGCGAAGCGTCGGGCCAGATCCGCCGGACGATCATCGAGCACAAGGGCGAACTCCACCCGCAGGTCGTGCTCGAAGACCTCACCGGAAAGATCCTCGACTTCTACTACCTGCCGGAACGGGCGGTTATCGAAGTCGAAGAAGGGAGCATGATCACGGCCGGCGCGGTGCTCGCCAAGACGCCGCGTGAATCGACCGGGACCCAGGACATCACGGGTGGTCTCCCCCGCGTCACCGAGCTGTTCGAGGCCCGCAAGCCGAAGGACCCGGCCATCGTCGCCGAGATCGACGGCACGGTCGAACTCGTCGCCGAGAAGAAGCGCGGCAAGCGCATCATCAAGGTGAAGAACGAGGAGTCGGGCACCGAGCACGAGCACATCATCCCGCACGGAAAGCAGCTCATGGTTCACACCGGCGAAGCGGTGCGGGCCGGCGATGCTCTCGTGCGTGGCCCGCTCGTCCCGCACGACATCCTGCGGGTGAGCGGCGGCGAAGCCGTGCAGCAGTACCTGCTCCACGAGATCCAGAACGTCTACCGGGCTCAGCGCGTCGAAATCGACGACAAGCACATCGAGATCGTCATCTCGCAGATGCTCCGGAAGATGAAGGTCGAGGATCCGGGCGATACCACGCTGCTCAAGGGGACCCTGATCGACAAGTTCGAATTCAAGAAGTTCAACGACCAGCTCAAGAGCTGCGTGAAGATCACCGATCCGGGCTCGACCGAATTCACCGAAGGGGACGTCGTCCCGCTGGCGACGGTGGAAGAGGTCAACTCGCAAGTGGAAGCGGCCGGTGATTCGGTGGCCACCTACACGAAACCGAAGCCGGCCACGGGAGCCCCTCAGCTGCTGGGAATCACGAAGGCGGCCGTGTCGAGCGAAAGCTTCATTTCAGCGGCGAGCTTCCAGGAAACGACGAAGGTGCTGACCGAAGCGGCGATCGCCGGCAAGGTCGACACGCTCGTCGGGCTGAAGGAAAACGTGATCCTCGGGCACCTCATCCCCGCGGGCACCGGGTTCCGTCAGCACCAGGATTCGCAGGTCCGCATCCGTCCCGAGGCTCTCGAAGAGCTCCGGGCCGAAAAGGACCGGATCATGGCTCACCGCCTGACGATGCTGGCCGAATCGCAGGATCAATCGGCTCCGCCGGCGGAGAAGGCCTCGGCAGGCGACTCGAAGTGACCGGAATGAACCAACACTTGCCGTCCTGAACAGGATCGGCGAGCGGCTCGACCGAGATAGATTCCAGGGAGCGACGCCATGCGTCGCTCCCTTTTTTCATCGATGAAGTCGCCGCTCACTTTCGGTCAAACACTTCCGACCGCCGGCAACCAGGGGGAATGTGTCGTTCTTCGTTGGTCATGCGGCGGTGGCCGTCGAAAAGACCACAGCCCCTGACCAGGCACACATCGCTGCATTTTTTCATGGCAAGTCGCCCATGAGCCCGATCGCCGACTGTCGCACGAGTCCGCGAACGAACTTCAGACGTTTCGGCGCGTCTGTTATCATGCGGCCCGAATTCGAGCCCAACCCAATAGCGTGCGAAAGCATTACGGCGTTTCTGCCTCTTCGCACCTCGTGTCACCCGTTCGCACCTTTTCACACCTCTTCTCACCCTGCCCCCCAAGGACGTCCCGTGCGCTGGTCGAAAACGTTCATCCCGACGCTCAAGGAAGTTCCCGCCGACGCCGAGATTCCCAGCCACAAGCTGATGTTGCGGGCGGGCCTGATTCGCCAGTTGATGGCCGGGGCCTACACCTACCTTCCCCTCGGGTTGCGGGCGCTGAAGAAGGCGGAAGCGATCGTTCGCGAAGAGATGGACGCGGCCGGCGCCGTCGAAATCTTCATGCCGGCTCTCACGCCGATCGAGCTTTATGAGCGGACCAACCGCCTCGAAGCCTTCGGCAACGTCCTCATCAAGTTCGAGGTGAAGCGCGGCGACCGCCGCGTGCCGATGGCCCTCGGCCCCACGCACGAGGAAGTCGTCACCGACCTCGTCTCGCGGCACATCAGCAGCTATCGCCAGCTGCCCCTCACCCTGTACCAGATTCAGACGAAGTTCCGGAACGAAGAGCGTCCCCGGTTCGGAGTGCTGCGGACGAGCGAGTTCCTGATGAAGGACGCCTACAGCTTCAGCACGAACCTCGAGCAACTGAACCAGGCGTACGACGCGATGTACAAGGCCTACTGCCGCATCTTCTCGCGGTGTGGACTGGAATACGTTCCGGTCGAGGCCGAGAGCGGACCGATCGGCGGCGATGCATCGCACGAGTTCATGATCCCGGCCGCCAACGGCGAAGACACGATTCTACGCTGCGAATCGTGCGGGTACGGGGCGAACGTCGAGCGGGCCGACACCGGCCGCAAGCGATCGAGCACGACGACGGCCGAGGCGGACCAGAAGCCGAAGACGGAACTGGCAACGCCCAATGCGGGAAGCATCGATGCGGTCTGCAAGATGCTGAAATGCAAGCCGCACAAGATGATCAAGACGCTGATCTTCAAGGCCGACGGAAAGACGGTGGCCGTCCTCATCCGCGGCGACCACGAAGCGAACGAGAACAAGATCCGCCGGGCGCTCGGGGCGACGTCGATCGAACTGGCCGACGAGGCGACGATCCGCGCCGCGACGAATGCTCCGACAGGTTTCGCCGGCCCGGTCGGCATCCAGTGCGAGATCATCGCCGATCACGACATCCCGCTTATTGCGAATGCGGTAACGGGGGCCAACAAGGCCGATGCTCACTTCGTCAACGTGAACCTCGGCCGCGACTACGACCTGGCGAAGGACGAGTCCGGCGCGTGGAAGACGTTCGACCTGCGGAACGCCGCCGCAGACGACCCGTGCCCGAAGTGTGCGGGAAAGCTGGGGCTGGTCCATGGCATTGAGGTCGGACACGTCTTCAAGCTGGGAACGAAGTACACGGTCGCCCTCGACGCGACGTTCCTCGACGAAAAGGAACAGCGGCATCCGATCATCATGGGCTGCTACGGCATCGGTGTGAACCGCATCATCGCGGGGCTGGCCGAGACGAAGCACGACGAGAACGGCATGATCTGGCCGCTGTCGGTCGCCCCTTACTCGGTCATCCTGATCTCGCTCAACGCCAACGACGCCGCAGTGACGAAAGTCGCCGACGAATACTACGACGCGCTACAGAAGGCCGGCGTCGACGTCCTCTACGATGACCGCGACCAGCGTCCGGGCTTCAAGTTCAAGGACGCCGACCTGATCGGCCTTCCCCTACGCGTTGTCGTCGGCGGCAAGGGGCTCGGCGAAGGGAAAGTCGAGATTAAGTGGCGGACCGACGCCGAAGCAACGAAGGTCGACGTGACCGCCGGCGTGCAGACGACGCTCGAACTCCTGGAGAAGCGGCGGGCGGAGGACGCGGCAAAGTTGCCATAGTGAACGCGATCGGAGCTTCTCGCGACACGACGAAGGGGGATCCTCAGTATCGCTTTGAGGAGATGCCGTCATGTTGCTCATCAAAGCTGTCGCTTTAGCAGCGTTCCGCGTCTTTGTCTTTCTGCTCGATCTGACGCTCAAGTTCGCATTCGGTGTGTTGCTCGTCGTTCTTCTATGGCTTCCATGCCGTTGGCTGTTGCACGCGGACTTTGATTCGAAGTGGCAGATCGCCGCAATCGGTTTGGGGACAATCCTCAATGGATTGTGGGAAGGATGCGATATGTTCCTGCTTCGATCATTCACGAACCGATGGATCGTCACTCCAGCAGAGCAAAGGCGCAAGACGACGGAGAGCGGTGGCTCGTGAGAGATGCTGACTTTGTCAAATGGACGCCGAAGCGAAGAAGGTCGACGTGGCGACCGGCCTGCAGACAACCCGACCCGCTGGCGAATCAGCGGGGGTGGAGCAATCACTGAGCGGCAACCAGGTCGTTCCACGAGCCTGCGTCCAGAATGCGCTCGATCAGACGGTCAAGCGCCGCGATGTCGCAGGAGCGGAGCTTGCGGGAAACCGCTGCGGACGGTTTCCCGAAGCGGCGGGTTCCCAAAGCGAGCAGGACGCGCAACGCCTCGTCTTTCCGTCCTTCCTCGCGTCCCTCTTCGAGAATCGCCTGATAAGTCGTCGATTCCTTCATTTGTCGAACTCCGCTCAAGAGAACCTTCGCAACTTCCCGATCGAATTGGAGGCCGGCCAGCAGGTACATTGTCGTCCAGAGAACACCTGCTTCCTCGCCGGTCATCCGTTCTTCCACGCGAGGCTCAAGTTCGTGAATGACACGGCGAAGTTTCCTCGGATCAGGCTCGCCGACGAGCGGCAGTAACGGCCAGATTCCCGGACCGCCCTCCAGAACCTGCTGCTCCGAAAACTCCCAGACCGGAAGCACATTATACCGGAACTCGATGCGACCGCCGGAGGGGGCGTCCAGACAGAGTATACCAGAGATCGCGGGGCCAGCCGCCTGCTGTCTCAGCAGGACGAGAATGCTGGTGACGGGGGCTTGCTCCGCTTTCTGAGCAAGACGTTGTACTCCAGAAGTCGTTGCGGATTCTTCCGCTTGTAGTTCGACTCTGTCTCGAAGTGCACCAGATGGGGCCTCGGACGAGAAACTCGTACGACTTTGTCCGCGTCGACCTGCACGGAAGCCAGGTTGGCATTGACGATCTCGACCGGACCTTGCGGCTCGATTCCCGCCAGCCGCAGCCAGTCAACTGGGAAATTCCCGATCAGTGATTTAAGGGATGTGTCG
>JADZEF010000412.1:0-17500 GCA_020850695.1 Planctomycetaceae bacterium
ACGACGAAGTTCCCCGGTACCCCAACGGGGTACGACGATCAGCGTCGAAGAAGCGGAGTAATCCGAGCCCACCCGCACGCAGAGTAGAACCCCGTTGGGGTTCGCATCGTTTTCCACTGTCCACCCAAGGTGCGCTCACTTCGTTCGCGACCCTGGGCTACTGCGTATAACGCCTTCGGCGTAAAGACGAAGAGCCTTGCCGGGATAGTCTGCTCGTCCCACTGTCGATCGATGGCCGTCAAATACTCGCTTTGTGATCGTGTCTCACACTCGCGGCCGGTCATTTAGAACGCGTTACCACTGGCTTTCGCGTCGCCCGGCCTTGGAAGGCCGGACGACGAAGCGGAAAACGGGAACGGTATGCGCCACAGTCCGTCTGCCGATCAGGGGCGCTTCGCCAGCTCGCGGATCTGGGTGGGGGACAGCGCGGCCTTGCGGAGCAGGACGTCGTACGAGAGGTCGCCGTTGAAGAAGTCACCTTCCCCGGCCCCAATGCGGAGCGGCGCGTCGGTCGAGAGGTCGAACTTCTTCGCGTCGAAGGCGGCCGATTCGGCCACCGGCTCGCCGTCGACGTACAGCCGGAGACGGTCCTTCTCCTTTACCGCGGCCACGTGGTGCCAGCCGGCGGGAAGCGATTTGTCCCAGGTGACGCAGGGGCCGGCGGTCAGCGAGTGGATGTGTCCCGTCGGCAGCGTGCTGACGAAGAGGCGGCCGTCGTGTTGCGCCATCGTCCAGGCGCGGCGGAACTTGACGTCGGGCGTCTTGTCGAGCTGTGCAAGCCGTGTCCAGGTCTGCTCGCCGTCGTATCGGTAGACCTCGGCGAGCGGGAGCGATCCTCCGTAGAGCTGGCCGTTGTGGACCGTCATCCCCATCACTTCGAGCTCTTCGCCGTAGCGGCCCAGGTCTTCCCAGCTGTTGTCCTTGGCGAGCCGGTAGACGCGACCGCTCGGCCAGGTGCCGACGGTCATCGAGCCGCGATAGGTGGCAAACGAGTACGTCTGCGTGTTCTCGCCGAGACGGCCGTAGTCCTTCCAACTCGATCCGTCGAAGCGATACACCTTGCCGCCGTCATAGCTGCTGGCCCACAGGTAGCCGTTGTAGACGCCCAGCGCACTGGGCCGCTTCCCTTCAGGAACCTCGGGGGCTTCGGGGTTCGGCAGCCGCGTCCATTCGCCGTCCTTCTCAAAGCGGAAGAATCCAGCAGGCTTGTAGAGCGAAGTCGCGTAGAGCTTCCCCTTGTAAGTGACAAGCGCCCCGACGGCCTCGGTCTCCGGCAGCCGGCCGACTTCCTTCCAGCGATTTTCCCCTTCGTAGCGATAGACGCCGCCGCCAAGCGTCGTGTTCTCCGATTCCTTCAGCGCCGAGCCGCCGAAGCGATACTTGCTGCTTCCGACATACAATTGGCCCTCATGCTGGGCCATCGCCATGATGGCATTGGAGGCGTCGGGCGTCCCGCAATCGGTCCACTTTCCGGGTCCGTCGTAGCGATAGACATGGCCACGATCTTCCTTTCCGCTCGCGCCCGTCCCGGCATAAAGCTTGCCGTCATGCACGGCGAGGCCGAACGCGAGGATGGCGTTGCCCGGCCGTCCTTCGTCGGCAAAGGTCGGCTCGCTGCCGGCATCGATTCCGAACTGCAACTGCCGCACGTTGGACTGGCAGGTGGTCACGCCCGAGTTGGTGCGGAGCGAGAGGTTGAAGCCGACCCGCTTCTTCGCGTCGTACAGGGTGACGAGATCGCCGAGATCGTCGTCGAGGCTCTTCTCGGTGTTCACCCACAGGGCGACGGTGAAATCGCCAGTGCCAAGGCGAAAGCCGTCGGGCAGCTTCGCGGTACGATGCGCGCCTCGGCCGTCGAAATGGGCCGCCGCCTTCTTTCCGCCGGGTCCTTTGGCCGCGAAAGTCACCGCATGATCAACCTGCGGGACCGGCTTGCCGGCATCGGTCGCGGTGTCGGCGACCTTCAGCGGAACGGCGGAATCTTCGGCCGTCGCCGGGTGCGACAGGAGACCGTTGATGGCCGCGACGGCCAGCAGCGTTTCAGCGACATAGGCCGCAAAGGATTGGCGAGTGAGTTTCAAGGAGGCATCCCGTTCGAAGTGAAGGGTGGTTGACACCACCGCAATTCACACGAGATGCCTTGCGAATTCAAGCGAGTGCGATAAACAGATTCACCGCCTTGTGGCCGACGCAGCCAGCGTCGGACCGTCAGAAGGCGCCCCCGTCATGAAAAATGCCGCCGCTGGCAGCGTCCGTCACGGCCAAAGCGGCACCATCTCCATTGACTTACGGCCGCACGGGGACTGCCGCGGGATGCGTTGTGGCGGGGATCTCGTCGAGATCCTCCCACTCCGGTTCGTCCGGTACCGCGTAGATCGCTTCGCGGGGTTCTCCGCGGAGGAGGAAGCGGCCATTGAGTTGCGGGTCGAAGAACTGACGGAACCAGAGCATCCGCGAGACGTTGGCCTGCGGGGTGAAGAGGCTGATCTCGATGCCGCGGTCATGCCAGTCGAACAGCATGCCGAAGAACCCGCTGGGGATGTATTTCACGTGCCGCATGTTGACGCCGACCTTGTGGCAGCGTTCGCGTTCGATGAGTCGCGTGAGCGTTTCGCGGAGGAGGGCCATGTCGGCGCCGTCCCAGATATCCATCGGTCCGAGGTCGATGACGGTGACGCCGTCCCAGTGATGGATCGTCAGGCGGGCTTTGCGAGAGGCCATGTTGTCCGCTTCCCGGAAGAGTTGCGATCGGTGCGGGACACGCCGGTGTCCGCGGCTGGCATGCAGGGACATGAACGCAAAGGGTGCGCCGATGTTTCGATCTCTTGACGCGGGGGAAGCGCCGACGATGCAACTCCTTATCGTGGAAAGGAAAGCTGTTCGGACCAACCGGACGGAGGATGGGCGGGCGATGTTGCGGTAAGTCACCCGCCGGCAACACGGTGTCGTCATTTGGCGACGCGTCTGGCGGCGCGGCCGCGCGGCGAGGAGAGTGGTTTCAGACGCGCTCGAATTTCTGGATGGTGTGGCAGTCGCGCGCGACCAGTCCGCGGTTGGCGCCCGCCGAGAGAACGACCTCGGCGACGTAAACGTTGCCGCGCGAGTCGAGCCGGATGTCGTGCGGGGCGAAGAAGTCTCCCGCGGCGGTCGGGTTGTCGCCGCCCCCCCAGCGGCCGATCAGTTCGCCGGAGGGACTGAAGACGCTGACGCGGCCGCCCGTCGCTCCCGCATGTGGCGGATGCGTGCCGGGCCACATGCCGGCGCGGTAGCCAAGTTCGGCGATGAAGAGATTTCCCAGGGGGTCGAAGGCGATCTGGCAGGGACGGGCGACGTCCGTTTGTTCGGAGAGGAATTCGCCGTCGGGCGAGAAGACCTGGAGGCGGCTGTTTTCCCGGTCGGCCACGACGATCGCACCATCTGCGCGGATGGCGATACCGTGCGGGACATGGAACTGCCCCGGGCCGGCGCCCGGCTCGCCCCAGGAGTGAAGCAGCTGGCCTTCGGCGGAGAAGCGGTGGATGCGGGCGTTGCCATAGCCGTCGGCGATGTAGAGGTCGCCGTTGGCGGCGATTGCCACGTTCGTGGGGAAGTGGAACGGCGGTCCCGGGTAGCGGATGGTGCGGAAATCAATGCTGGTGGCCCCGGTGTCCGAGGGCCGGCCGGGCGTACCGAGAGTCATGAGGAGTTCGCCGTCCGGCGAGAACTTTCGCACCGTATGGCCGAGGTCGTCGGTGCAGTAGAGGCAGTCGTCGGGGCCGATCGTCAGGCCGTGCGGGCGGGTGAAGAGGCCGTCCCCCCACGACCGCAGGAAGTGGCCGTCGTTGTCGAACACGAGGATCGGCGGCTCGCTGCGGTGAAAGACGATCATCCGATCCTGCGAGTCGGCGGCGATCGCGGGGGCCTCGGCCCATTCGAGATGGCTGGGCAGCTTCGGCCAGCCGGGGACGGGGCGATATTGAAGCGGGAGCGTCATGAAAAATCTCGGAGGGCGAGCGTGGCGCCAACGGGAAAGGACCTTGGCAATGTACTCTTTCGGGGCGGGGTCCAGTATTCTGCAAGAGTCGTCACTGCGTCGATTGGGTGCCCTTTTTCGATCGAGTCATGATGAGCCTGCTGCGTTTTTCCGCTCCGCTGGTGGCCGTGGGTCTGCTGGTCAGCTTCTTCGGATCCGCGACGAAGTCCGAGGATGTGAAGCCCGCAGCCGAGTCGCCGGCTGTCGATGGCCCGCTCGCACCCGCTGCAGCGCTTGACGCCTTCCGGCTGGAGCCGGGGCTGCGAATCGAGCTGGTGGCGGCCGAGCCCCAGGTCGTCAGTCCGTGTGCGGTCACGTTCGATGAGCGGGGGCGGATGTTCGTCGCGGAGAACCCGGGCTACCCCACGGGTCCGAAAGAGGGAGAGCCGCCCGTCGGCCGCATCGCCCTGCTGGAAGACGTCGACGGCGATGGCCGCTTCGAGAAGCGGACTGTCTTTGCCGACGGCCTCACCTTTCCGAACGGCGTGATGCCGTGGGACGGCGGCCTGATCGTCACGTGCGCTCCCGAGATTCTGTACTACAAGGACACCGACGGCGACGGCCGGGCCGACGTCCGCGACGTCTGGTTCACCGGGTTTTCGACCAAGGGGAGCACGCAGCTCCGCGTCAGCCATCCGACGCTCAACATCGATGGCTGGATCTACGTCACCAGCGGGCTCACCGGCGGAGAGATCCGTTGCCCGAAACATCCCGAGCGAGCGCCGGTCGTCATCGGCCGGACCGACTTCCGCTTCCGCCCCGACCTCTCCGAGTATGAAGCGTGCGACGGCGGAGCCCAGTTCGGTCTCTCGTTCGACGACGCCGGCCGGCGGTTCATCTGCTACAACCGCGTGCAGGTGCAGCACGTCGTGCTGTCGTCCCAGCACCTGAAGCGCAACCCGAATCTTCCCTTCTCCGAGACCGTCCAGAACTGTCCCGCCGACCTCGAAAGCGAACCCCTGCGCGGGCATGGCGCTGCGGCGAAGCTCTTCCCTCTCAGCCGCAACATCACCACGGCCGACTCTCATGCGGGGACATTCACCGCCGCGTGTGCGGTGACGGTATGGCGCGGCGACGCCCTCCCGCTCGACTATCAGTCGGGGGCTTTCTCGTGCGATCCGACGGGCAACCTCGTCCACTTCGATCGCCTGGAGAACAACGGAGCGACGTTCGCCGCCCGCCGCGTTCGCGACAAAGTCGAATTCCTGGCGACGCCCGACAGCTGGTTCCGTCCCGTCTTCCTCTCCCATGGTCCCGACGGAGCGCTGTACGTCGTCGATATGTATCGGAAGACGATCGAGCATCCCGACTACCTGCCGGTGGAAATCCGCAAGCACACCGACTTCGAGAGCGGCAAGACGATGGGCCGTATCTGGCGCGTCGTCGGTACGAAGTTCGACAAAGAGGAACTCGCCGCCCGCCGCGGCAAGCGGTTCGACGCCGCTTCGCCCGACTCGCTCGCCCAGGCGCTCGACAGTCCCTCCGGCTGGCGGCGCAGCACCGCCTTCCGCCTGTTCCTCGAACGCCGCGACCCGGCGGCCGTCCCCGCCATCACGGCCCTCACGGCGGCCAATAATTCGTCCACGACGCGCATCGCCGCACTCCGCCTGCTCGATGCCTTCGGCGTCCTCGACGACAAGCGGCTCGCCGACATCATCGGCAACGTCGGCCCCGCGAACTGGATCGAAACCGCCATCCGCATCGCCGAGACGCGGCAGCCGCTGGCTCAAGAGATCGGCTGGGCTCTCTGCCGGCAGGGAGAGGCGCAGAGTCCGCGCGTGCGGTTCCATGCGGCGCTCGCACTCGGAGGCGTTGAAGGGGCTCAGGCGGTCGAGACGTTGGGAAAGATCGCGGCGATCGATTCGAAGGATCGCTGGGCGCGGGCGGCGGTCCTCAGCTCCATTGCCGGCAGAGAGTCGGCATTCTTCAAGGAGCTGTTGTCGCATTCCCTGACGGCCGAAAGCTCGGCGGAGATCCTTTACGACACCGCACGGCTCCTCGGCGCGAGTCAGCCCTCCACGGAGTGGCCGGCGCTGCTGCGGCTGATTCTGGAGGATAAGCGGGACGACGACGCCACCGCCGATCGGCAGGCGGTGCTGCTGGCCGGATTCGGCGAAGCGCTACGCAGTCGCGGGGTAGGGCGGGATGGCTCGGCGCTGTTGGAAGCCGCGGGCAAAGCGGAGGACATTGTGGCGGCGCTGAAAGCCCGCTACGCCGCAAGCGGCAAGGTGTCGCGGGACGAGGACGCGTCGCCCGCACGTCGCAAGATCGCCGTCGACCTGCTGGCCCACTCGGATTTCGACACGGCGGGAGAGGTGCTGCTTTCGCTGGTCGATCCTCACCAGCCTGCGGTGTTGCAGGCGGCCGCGCTGCGGGCGCTGTCGCGGATGCGCGATGACAGCATTTCCATCTCGCTCTTCTCGGCCGATCGCTTCGCGGCCTACACGCCCGGCCTGCGCGATGAAGTGATGTCGGCCATGCTCAGCGGCCCGCACCACATTCCCGGTTTGCTGACGGCGATCGAGAAGGGGGTCGTGCCGCGCGGGGCGGTTGACTCGCTGCGGCGGAACCAGCTCAAGGCGAACAAAGACGCCTCGATCCGCGACCGGGCCAACAAGCTCTTCTCGCTCGAGGCGGCCGGCAACCGGGCAAAGGTCTACGACGAGTTGAAGTCCGTCGTCCAGCTTCCTGCCCATCCGTCGAACGGCCGGGCCGTCTTCAAGCGGGTGTGCGCCAACTGCCACCGCCTCGACCAGGAAGGCTCGCCCGTGGGGCCCGACCTCTTCGGCATCCGCAACCAGCCGAAGGAAGCGATCCTGCTGCACATCGTCATCCCCGAGCAGGAAATCACGCCAGGCTTCGCCGCGTATGTCCTGTCGACGAAGGACGGCCGCGTGCTGACGGGGCTCGTTGCGTCCGAGACGGCCACGAGCGTCACACTCAAGCAGCCGCAGGGCAAGATAGAGACCGTCCTGCGGTCGGACATCGAGGAACTCGTCGCCAGCAAGCTCTCGCTGATGCCGCAGAACATCGAGACGCAGATCAACCGCCAGGAGTTCGCCGACCTGCTGGCGTATCTGAAGGGGGAGCGGTAGAGCCCACTCCCGTCGCGGCGTGCGCTTCGTAGCCCGGCCTTCCAAGGCCGGGTGTCGCGATTTCGTCCGGCCTTGGAAGGCC
Source organism: Planctomycetaceae bacterium (assembly GCA_020850695.1). GTDB lineage: Bacteria > Planctomycetota > Planctomycetia > Planctomycetales > Planctomycetaceae > JADZEF01. The sequence goes on from JADZEF010000412.1 coordinate 7,190, forward strand.
GGACTACGGAAACTCCACGGTCGCGCGCTCCAGCCGGACCTTCATCGGGGACCTGTCTGGCGTGAGAATAGGCAACACCTTCCGACGATCAACGACAAATAGGATTCGAGATCGGTCCAAAGACCGGTTACTCTGGCGAAGGATGATCTGATCCGTTCGCGCCGAGGACCGACATGACCGCTGAACGCCACTCACTCTCCGACAACGACGCGCCACGGCAGCGGAGTCTGCTCGCCACGCTGCTCCAGCCGAAGGTCGGCATCCCGCTGTTGATCGTCGTGGCGCTGTTCGCCGCGCCGTTCATCTATCGCGAGACGCGCGTCGCGGACATTCCCGACATCGGGCCGCCGTTCGATCTGGAAGCGGACGGCTTCATCGAATTGGAGCGGGAGGACAATGCGGTCTTCGACTATCGCACCGCGAGGGTCGCCCTGCGTGAACTCCCCGGGACCGACAACGACGCCTACGATGCGGTGCGAAGCAAGGGCTGGTCCGAAGCGACCGACAGCCTCAAGGCCTGGGCTGAGTCGAATCGTGCGGCGCTGGAGGCCTGGAAGGGAGCGACCCGGAAGGACGAGTTCCTCCTGCACCAGCCGCGGGACTTGAACATCAATTCACTTCTTGAAGAGGTTCAGCATTTGCGATCGTTCGCCCGGGCAGCCGCGGTCGAGGCCGCCCGGCTCGAGTCGGAAGGAAAGTTCGACGAGGCCTGGTCGCTGCACGAGTCGGTCTTCCGCTCCAGCCGGCATTCCGGTAGTCATGGCTGTCTCGTTGAACGTTTGGTCGGGATGGCCCTGCACGCCATGGCCGTCCAGGACATCCTGAAATGGGCGAATGATCCCCGCGTCACCGAAGAACAACTGACGACAGCCCTCGAAATCGTGACCGAACTCGGCGCTCGCACCGCTCCGCTGTCCACCGCGCTTAAGGCCGAATACTTCTCGCTGATGAACACCATCAGCCAGTACGATCCCGCACCGACGGTGTCCGGTCTTTCCGGCGGAGATGCCTCGCTGATGCGGGTGACGATGTTCCTGCAGCACGAACCGCTGCTGAGCCGCCTCATTCTTCAACAGATCTGGGCGAACTTGCTGGAGCATATCGATAAGCCTGTGGCCGATCGGCCGCCGATCCTTCAGGGCCAGTTCGGGATCTTGTTCGACGATCCGGCGACCGGTCGTCCCATCGAACCGAATCACCTGCCACCGGAGGCCTTGGAACGATTCGCTCAGCGGTCGGTCCTGGTCAATCTGCTCCTTCCCGCGATCAGCCAATGTGTGATCGCCGCGGATCGCGAGAGGGCTCGGCAGGCCACGCTGATCGCCGCGTTGGCCGCGCAGGTCTACCGGCGGCGAACGGGCCAATTCCCGGAACGCTTCGAGGCGGTTGTGGAGAGCGGGATCCTGAAGGCGGTTCCGGTCGATCCGTTCTCCAAAGCCCGCGAGCCCCTGCATTACCGCAGGGACAAAGAGGGAGTGACGATCTGGAGCGTCGGGGACGATGGGGCCGACAACGGCGGCGATGTCCGCGAAATGACCGGCCGAAGCAGGACGCCCGATATCGGGTATGTCATTCCGATGGCGGAAGCCGAGGAATGATAGAGGGGCCACGGAAACGACGGAGGGAACGGAAATCCCCAGCGCGGGAGACCCGCAACGCCGCGGATGAGCGCGCACGACCGCTGAGTTTGCCGGGGGGCTCCCTCAAATGCTGTCGTCGGACGGGTTGAATAAGGAACCCAGGAAGGCAGGAAAAACACAGCAACGCCGCAGAAAACGGAGGCTTTCACAAGGACTTCACGAGGCTTCTCTTTGGCGATTACATACTTGACTCATCAAGCCGTTGAAGAAGCTCCAGGCCTGGAAGAGATGGCCGCAAGAAGACACAAAAGTCGCAAAAGAGAACTCGACGCCGTTTGACCGGAGATGCTTTTGCGTCTCTTGTGCCTCCTTGCGGCAACATCGTCGACTCGATCTTGATGAGTCAAGTATATAGCCGCCTTCTCTTTATCTCCTGTCTTGTTCCTGCCTTCCTGGGTTCCTCATTCATCCCTTTTCCCGGTTTGCGTCCGTGGTCTCTCGTACACTGTGAATCTTTGGGTGGCGCGAAGATTTTGAAGGTGAGTCATACGGAGGATCCGCGAAACTCCGTCCCATCCGTCGATTCCGTGGCCCGGCTTTTCCTCCTGACGTCTCGCGACCTCACTCCGTCGCCGAGACCCCGGTGAAGTAGGCCGGCTCGTGGCCGCTCTTCCACTTGATGTTGCAGCCGATGCTCGGCCGCTGCGGCTCGGGGATGGGCCGGCCGGCCAGCACCGCCTCGGCGGCGTTCCGCAGATCGATGCCCGTCACGGGAATGCCATTCCCCGGGCGGCTCCCATCGAACTGGCCGCGGTAGACGAGCTTCAGATCCTTGTCGAACAGGAAGAAGTCGGGCGTGCACGCCGCATGATAGGCATGGGCGACCGCCTGCGATTCGTCGTAAAGGTAGGGAAAGGTGTAGCCGGCGGAAGCGGCTTCGGCCTTCATCTTCTCGGGGCTGTCGTCCGGGTATGAGGCGATGTCGTTCGAGCTGATCGCGACGATTGCCAGACCTTTCTCCTGGTAGGTGCGGCCGAAGTCGGCCAGCCCCGCCCGCAGATGTTTCACGAAGGGGCAATGATTACAGAGGAACATCACCAGCAGACCCTTCCTGCCCGTGACGTCCTTCAGCGAGACGGTCTTGCCGTCGACGTTGGGGAGCGAGAAGGCCGGGGCTGCGGTTCCCAGAGGGAGCATCGTCGAAGCGGTTTTCACCATGGTGTCAGCCTCCTGAAGGGACGTCGAGGGGATGGAAAGTCTGTCAGGACGGGCGTCGATGCTTCGCCGTCAGCGGCGGAATGACCTCGGGGGGAACGAAGTCGGCCAGCAGTCTCGCTGTTTCGTCCCGCCCCATGAGAGCCACCTGCTTGATGAGCGTGCTCGAAATGTGCGTGTACTTCTCGCTGGCCGTCAAGAACACCGTCTCGATCTCGGGATCGAGGACGTGATTGGCGAGCGACATCGTGAACTCGGCTTCGATATCGGTCAATGTTCGCACGCCGCGAAGCATCACGGCCGCTCCCCGCTCGCGGACAAACCGGACGGTCAGCCCTTCGAACATCGCCACGTCGACGTTTCCCAGCGGGGCGACCACCTGGCGGATCAGATCGACGCGCTCCTCGGGGGAAAACAGGGGACGTTTCTCGGGGTTGATGCCGACCGCCACCGTCAGCCGTTCGTACAGCATGGCCCCGCGGCGGATGATGTCGCGATGCCCCAGCGTCAGCGGGTCGAAGCTGCCGGCGTAGACCGCGTGACGGGCGTTGAGTGTCGGCATGGGAGTTTCCGAGGGGCCGCAGCGCGGGGAATTTCGTCCCGATTATACCGCCCCGGCCGAAGGCCCCGAAGTCTGGACCCGCATGGAGACGTGTCGATCCGTCGCGTATGCTGCTTGTCCAGTGTTGGAGATTCCATGGGAGTGCATTGTCAGTATTCCAATCGGCGAAGGGGGCGGCGGTCATGACAGGAACCCAGGCCCTCCCCTCGGAGCCGACGCGCCTGCCGAGTGAGCAACGCTCCGCCGAGGCTTCGGAAAGCTCGTCGGCGGCTGCGGATGTCGCTTCGGACATCACCGCGGAACCGACGGATGCCGCGGTGGCTTCGGACGATCCGCCGGGTCCCGGTTCCGACGACACCGCTGCAAGTCTCGACACGGTCCTGGCGGACTCGACTGCCCCCTTGTTGACGCGCGGCGACATGGCCGTGGCAACCCTCCTGGGCGTGGTCCTGGTGATACTGCTGGGCCTTCATGCGGGACGGCTCTCGGGCTGGGGCGCCCGGCCGATCCTCGTCGAATACGCCCCGCGCGACGTCCTGGTGCGTTTGAACATCAACGAGGCGAACTGGGTCGAACTGGCACAACTCGAGGCCGTGGGCGAGGTGCTGGCCCGCCGGATCGTGGAGGACCGATCCGAGCGCGGCCCGTTCGGGACGGTGGACGACCTGCGGCGCTTGAAGGGAATCGGAGCCAGGACACTCGAGAAACTCCGCCCGCTGGTCCGCGTTGACAATCCGTCGGATCATCCGCGGGCGGAACGAACGTCTGCACCAGCCTCGTCGCTGGCACCTCAATCCCGGTAAGATGCGTTGACCCTGCCGGTCGGCGGGTCTTGCCAATCTCGGCAGACCCCGCATGATAGTCCTGATTGCTGAATCCGCTCCCGCAGGAATCGCCGATTTCTCCAGCAGACTCGGCCAGGCCCGAGTGAGCAGGTCATTTGATGACCTGGTCCGGCTTGAGGTCACGGAGTGACCCCGACCTTCGAACTTTCGTCTTTCGGGTTCCCCTGCTTATGGCCACCGACTTCCGTCGCAAAGAATCGCTTTCGGATCTCACCGACCGCATCGTCGCGTCGTACCAGGACATCAGGACCATCAACCATCTCGGTCATTGTCCGCTTCCCAGCATGGATGCGGTGATCGAGATCGCCCAGGACCTCAAGGAAGTTCTTTACCCGGGGTATCGTCGGCGGCAGAACCTGCATCTCGGCAACGTCACGTACTACGTCGGCGACCTGATCGACAGCCTGCATGACCGGCTGACGCAGCAGATTGCCCGGGCGATGCGGCACGATGACGATCTGAAGAATCGACCCTCGTGCGACCGCCAGCGGCTGCGGGACTTCGAGGCGGAGGGTCAGGACCGGGCGATCCGCTTCCTCGAGAAGCTGCCGGAACTCCGCGAGATTCTCACGACCGACGTCCAGGCCGCCTACGACGGCGACCCGGCCGCCCACAGCACCGACGAAATCATCTTCTGCTATCCCGGATTGGAGGCGGTGACGATTTACCGTCTTGCCAATGCTCTCCGGCGGCTGGATGTCCCGCTCATTCCGCGGATGCTGACCGAGTGGGCTCACATGCGGACGGGAATCGATATCAACCCCGGCGCGACGATCGGGCCGTACTTCTTCATCGACCACGGGACCGGTGTGGTGATCGGCGAGACGTGCCACATCGCCTCGCACGTCACGATCTACCAGGGAGTGACGCTCGGCGCCTTGAGCTTCCCGCGCGACGAGGACGGGAACATCATCCGCAACACGAAGCGGCACCCGACGCTCGAAGACCACGTCGCCGTCTACGCGAACGCCACGGTGCTGGGCGGCGAGACGGTGATCGGCAGGCACTCTCGGATCGGGGCCGGCGTCTCGATCTCGAAGAGTGTGGCTCCGAACACGATCGTGACGCTCGACAAGCCGTCGCTCCGGTTTCGCGAAGCGTCATGAACCGGACCGAAGTCCGCAAGGGGAAACGAGTGCTTCGCCAACTCCTGGAGTTGGCGAAGCACTCGTGCGTTCCGGGCCTTCGCAAAGATCGCACTCACGCGGTAACTCGCTCTACTGATAACGGTCGCGCATAATCCGCGTGAGCAAGCCCACGGCTTCCCGCGATCGGAGGTCCCCGCGGACGGAGACATCGCGAAGCCGACCTTCGAACACCGCGCGGATCGCCCCATGCCGGAAGAGCCAATCGTGGATAGCCGGGACTCTGCGCCCCCTTCGACAGATCCGTCCGCGGAGGCAAGCGACGCGCAATCTCCAGCCGACGTTTTTCTCAAGCTCCAAGAGGCCGGCTTCGATCATCTGCCGGAGGCCGCCTTGCGGGCCGCACAGGGGATGCGGCAGGAGATCACTCCGCTGCTGATCGAGTGCCTCCGCGACGCCGTGCGGAAGCAGCGCGATGACGACCTTTTCGAACCGGAATCGAATGCCCACTTTTTCGCGCTGATGCTGCTGTGGGAATTCCGAGCCAGTGAAGCGCTGCCTGTGCTGGTCGAGGCACTGCGGCTTCCGGACGAGGGCGCGTTGACCCTCTTCGGGGATTCAATCTTCGATGATGTTCCGCGCGCCCTGGCGACGCTGGGCCATGATCGGCTGGATGTCGTCGAAGGCCTCTTCCTGGATCGTTCTCTGCATCACGACGTGCGGGATGCGGCCATGGAAGCGAGCCTGTACCTGCTGCGCGACGGTGTTTACCCGCGCGAGCGGGCGATCGAGGCCTACCTCAGGGGCCTTCAGGAGGCGTCGGAAGCAAGAAATGTTGAATCGGCCACAATTATGGTGTCGGCGCTCGCCGACGCCGGCCCGGAATCGGCCATGAGCCAGATCGAGGAGGCCTACCGCAACGGATTGGTCGACGAATGGTGGATCGCGCTGGAGGACGTCCAACTCAGTCTCAAGCAGCATCGGGAGGGGAAATACCACGAACTGCAAGACCGCCCTCCGACATTTCTGGAAGATGCCGTGCTGGATCTCGCGCCGTCTTACGCCCGGGAAAAGTCCGTCGCGGGTTCGGAGCCGGACGCGTTGGACGGGGGAACGTCGTCTGACCCAGAGATGATGGACGCGCTCGATCTGGACGATGGCTGGGATGACGACTTGCGGGCTCCGCCCCCTGCGCGTCTGAAGGCCGCCCGCATCGGCCGGAACGATCCCTGCCCATGCGGCAGCGGGAAGAAGTACAAGAAGTGCTGCGGCGCCGCGAAGTAGAGCGCCTGCACATTTCTCGGCGCGGCTGGCCGATTCGTATCGGAAGTCACATCGGAGGCGGGAGAGGCTCGCGTCCCGCTGACGGGGTCCCGTTCAGCCGAGGACCTACCTGCCGAGATCGAACTCCGGGAAACCATCCATCCGCGGCTGCAGAAATGTCGCGTCCGGCATTCCCGACGGGTTGATTTCGACGTCGCGGCCGACGTTGAGCGTCATCGCCATGTTGGCTTGGGGCCAGTCGAGGTCGATGGTGTGCGGGAAGTTCACGCCGTTGTGCGGTCCGCCGAGAGGGTGGAACCGGTAGTTCTTGAGCGTCGCCTTGGCGATCAACTGCCCGCGGGCATCGAACAGCGAGTGGCCCAGGACGACGCCGTGCTGGGCATCGACCAGAAGCAAGCGTTTCACCGGCTCGCCCCGCGGCGACAACTGCTCGGACGACATGGTCACGGTGTAGGTGCGGGCATCGGTGTTGTCGACGTGGAACTGCGACTCATCGAGCGGGATAACCCCTAGCACCTCGATCAGCCAGTCGGGCTGGAAGGGGAGCGGCAGCCTCTGGGCGGCAATTCCCATGTCGTTGTGCCGGCACGAGTAAACGTGCTTCGGCTCGTTCCGCCGCATCCAGAACCAGAACCGCTCGGGATTCGATCCGAAGTCGGCCTCGTCCCCCGCCACCGACGTCACCCGCATGCGGAAACTCCGCGGACTCTCAACGGCCACCTGGCCTGACAGCCGCATCGGAATCAGGCGGGAATGAATCGTGATGCTGGTCGACCGCCATGCGTAAATCTTGCTGATGTTCCCGTTGAGATGCTTGAAGATCTCGGACTTCGACGCCCCCGTCGGCGGCGGACCGTACTGGTTCCGCTGGCCCAGGAGCGTATTCATGCACCCCGAAGGGACGAGCGCCGCCCCCGCCATCCACAGCACCGACCGCCGCGAGAGAGCGGGGCCGGTGAACCCGGCGCGGGCCGGCCCCTCGGCGGGCGACGCCGCGGGGGCGGATTCTGTCGACGGGCTGTGGTTCACTCGGGCTGGCAACGGCGAATCCTTCGCGGGGCCGGGAATCGACCGAAAACATCGGAAAAACGAGGCTTCTACTCGGCGTCAGGGTCGGCGCGGGACTCCTCGGCCATGCGGGCGGCCAGGGCCGCTTTCAGCTCTTCGATCTCTGCTTCTTCCATGCGATGGTCCAGGACTTCCCAGGGACCTTCACCACGCACTCCCGTCACTTCCAGATACTGCGACTCGTCCTCGCTTCGCGTCCCCGTGATCTGCAGCTTCCGCCGCTGCAACAGCAGCAGGGCGAGCACATACCGAAAACGTTCGTTCGCTGGATTCGCCTCCTCGCTCATCTGCTCGAACGTCTGCAGCAGGGCATCGCTGTCGAGCGGCCGGGGGCGAGTCGGCGACGAGGGAACGCGGGCAATCCAGTGACCCACCGTCCCTTCCGGAGGACCGGACCAGACCTCCTCCGAATAATCGAGTCGCACCTGCTGTCCGTTCCGCTCGACCAGCACCGAATGGCAGCAGCTCCCCGGAGTCAACTCGCGTCCGCTGCCGGCACACGTCCGGCCGATCGGCTTGAGGTGATACTCCATGAACCCACCCCCCGCACGAATCGCGAAACAAGATCCCAAAGGATCTCCGAAGGCCGATAACCCCCGGAACTTGAGGAAACGGCGCGGGACTCTATCGGAACCCCGAAAATGCCACAAGACGAGCGCCTCGCTACAAGGTCACCCGAAACGCCGTAGACCGAAGCCGCTGCGATCGCAATCGCCCGAGGCGAGAAAGAGCTGTCCCGCGTCCAACCCGGGAATCGACTCCCCACACCATTGCAGCCCTCCCGCATCCCACAGCCCGAATGTCAAATTGAACCCAGGACAACAACTTTGTGTCCCCACCTCGAAAGCCGTTTGGGGGTCTCCAAAGAAAATGGGGCCCGCACGCTGGACAACCCGATTGGGAAATGCCAGAATCTTCCTTCCCCGGTTCGCGGGGGCGTATAGCTCAGTTGGTTAGAGCGCAGCTCTGATAAAGCTGAGGTCCTTGGTTCGAATCCAAGTACGCCCACTCCTCGTTCATGAGAGTGGACGAAAAGATCGGATCCGGGCACACAAGTGTTCGGATTCGAGTGGCCGGCGGGGATGTAGCTCAATTGGGAGAGCGCCGCCCTTGCACGGCGGAGGTTGCCGGTTCGAGCCCGGTCGTCTCCAAAAGTGGCTGGCAGAGATCGTCATCAGTTGATCTGAAATTCAAAAGAAATTTCTGCTCAAAGTTGCTTGACGGTCGAAGTCGATCACCCTAGTATCTCACCTGTCGCCAATGACAAACGCGGCGACGGTGTCGACAAGTTGAAGTGTGATCAGTCGGTGTCGAGGTCACGTGGGTTCAAGCCGCGGCTCATGATTTGAGTCGCCGCTTCAGTCCACAGAGACTGCGGCGCAAGAGATCGTTCGCGATTTCTTGCGTTTTGTTCTTTGACAATCAGGTGGCAGTTTGGGTGGCATCTAAAACCCGATGCGCACGCCGGACGACATGCGGTTTCCGCATGAAAATTCGGTAGCGTATCTTGTGTTGGTTATTTGCTCTTGGGCGAATGGTGCACAAGGTTCTGGTTTACGGCTTGATACCATCGGGCGAGCAATCGCATTCTGGGTATCGGGAAGTGAATCGCGAATCATTGTGGTCAAGCTACTAAGGGCGTGCGGAGGATGTCTTGGCGCTAGAAGGCGATGAAGGGCGTGGAAGGCTGCGATAAGCCTGGGGAAGTTGTCAAACGAGCGTTGATCCCAGGATTCCCGAATGACGGCATACTGAATCCATAGGTATGTCGAGCGAACCCGGCGAACTGAAACATCTCAGTAACCGGAGGAGAAGAAAGCAAGAGCGATTTCCTCAGTAGCGGCGAGCGAAGAGGAATCAGCCTAAACCGTTGGCTTCGGCCTGCGGGGTAGTGGGGCTCAGCGTCGGAGTTTGTAGTTGATCAGGGGAACTCGCTGGAAAGCGGGGCCAGAGAGGGTGACAGTCCCGTACCTGAAAATCGACGAAGACTCTTGCTGAGTACCCGAGTAAGCCCGGGCACGTGAAACCCGGGTTGAATCTGGGAGGACCATCTCCTAAGGCTAAATACTCACTAGCGACCGATAGTGAACCAAGTAGAGCGATCGAAAGATGAAAAGAACCCCTGCTAGGGGAGTTCAAAGAACCTGAAACCGCATGCCTACAAGCTGTCGGAGCCCGTAAGGGTGACGGCGTGCCTTTTGCATAATGACCCGGCGAGTTACCGTCGATGGCCCGGTTAAGATCTTACGGATCGAAGCCTCAGGGAAACCGAGTCTGAATAGGGCGTATTGTCAGCGGCGGTAGACACGAAACCTGATGATCTACCCATGGGCAGGTTGAAGCGCGGGTAAGACTGCGTGGAGGACCGAACTCACTGGTGTTGAAAAACCAGGGGATGACCTGTGGGGAGGAGTAAAAGTCTAATCAAATCAGGAGATAGCTTGTTCTCACCGAAATAACTTGAGGGTTAGCCTCGAGCCACTACGTCATGGGGGTAGAGCGACTGAATTCGAATGGGGGACTACCCGTCTGCCCATCGTAACCAAACTCCGAATACCATGACGACTATCTCGGGAGTTAGACCGCGAGGGAGAAGCTTCGCGGTCGAGAGGGAAACAACCCAGACCGCCTGCTAAGGCCCCTAATTTTCGCTTAGTCACAAAGGACATTAG